>DAOTYG010000241.1:0-21888 GCA_034435155.1 Anaerolineae bacterium
CATTCTGAGCGACCGAAGGGAGCGAAGAATCTCGTTCCTGGCAGGCGGTTCTTTACCACAATAACGGGATTCTTCGTCGCTTCGCTCCTCAGAATGACGAAATGCGGTTGTAGTATTAGCTAATAGCCAGCAGCTAACAGCGAGGAGCAAAATGACAGTAGAACAACTGCGTTTGGAACGCCAACGCCTGGAGATCCCCACCCGGCGGCCCATCGGCTTTTGGGAGGATGCCTTCCGCCGCCTGATCAAGAACCGCGCCGCCGTAGCGGGTGGGATCATCCTGATCTTGTTGGTCATCATCGCGGTACTGGCGGACGTTATTGCCCCTTATCCCTATGCCAAGCAGCAACTCAGCCCGGTAGCCAAGGACAACACTGTGCCCCACTGGCTGCTGCCCTTCCTGCCCGCCGGCACGACCCGCTATGCCAAAGTAAGTGATGAGTTCCTGATGGGGGCCGACACGCTGGGCCGCGACATCTTTAGCCGGCTCATCTACGGGGCCCGTATCTCGTTGCTGGTGGGCTTTATCGGGGCCATGACGGCCATCATCCTGGGGGTCATCTATGGCAGCATCTGTGGCTTCTTTGGCGGCTTGACCGACACGCTGATGGTGGCTTTCATTGACATCATGTATGCTTTCCCCACCATCTTGCTCATCATCCTGATGATGGTCTATTTTCGCTCGGTGCTGGTGCAGGTGGACCCCAATAGCTTTCAGGGGATGATGAGGCGTATTGATGACTCGATGGGGGGGTTGTTCTTCATCTTTATCGGCATCGGCATCACGGCCTGGATGGGCCAGGCGCGGTTGGTGCGGGGGCAGATCCTGAGCCTGAAGCAGAAGGAGTTCATTGAGGCTGCTTACACCATCGGGGCCACCGATCTGCGGATCATCGTGCGGCACCTGTTGCCCAACGTGCTGGGGCCGGTGATCGTGGCCGGCACCCTGGCCATTCCGGGTTATATCGGCAGTGAGGCCTTCCTCAGCTTCATCGGGCTGGGGGTACAGCCGCCGACGCCGAGTTGGGGCACGATGATCAACGATGGGCGCATCGCCCTGCTGACTTATCCCCACCAGATCCTGTTCCCCGGTCTGGCTCTGGCCACGGTGATGCTGGCCTTCAACTTCTTGGGCGATGGCCTGCGCGATGCGATGGATCCCCGCATGAGAGGAACCAAGTAAAACGTCATGCGTCATGCGTCATGGCATGGGGTTGAGGTTTGACGTTGACGTGATTCATAAAGGGAGGAGCACGAACGGTGTTACTACAGGTAAGAAACCTCAAGACCGAGTTTCACACCCAGGACGGCGTTGTCAAAGCCGTGGACGGCATCACTTTCGAGTTGGACGAAGGCCAGACGTTGGGTATCGTTGGGGAGAGCGGGTGTGGCAAGAGCGTGAGCGTGCTGACGATCATGCGGCTGATCCCTATCCCCCCAGGGCGTATCCCAGAGGGTGAGGTCTATTTCGATGGCATAGATGTGCTGGCTCTGAAAGACGAGGAGATGCGCCAGGTGCGGGGCAACAAGATGTCCATGATCTTTCAGGACCCCATGACTTCCCTGAACCCGGTGCTCACCATCGAGACCCAGGTCAGTGAGGCCCTGCAACTACACCTGGGCATGGATCGTAAGCAGGCCCGGGCCAGAACCATCGAGCTGCTCAAGATGGTGGGGATTCCGGAGGCAGAAAAGCGGATCAACGACTATCCCCATCAGTTCTCCGGGGGTATGCGCCAGCGGGTGATGATCGCCATGGCCCTGGCGTGCAATCCCCAGTTGCTCATCGCCGATGAGCCGACCACGGCCCTGGATGTCACCATCCAGGCCCAGATCATTGACCTGGTGCGGCGGTTGCAGAAAGAACTGGGCACGGCAGTGATCTGGATCACCCACGACCTGGGGGTGGTGGCCGGGCTGTGTGAGAAAGTGGTGGTGATGTATGCCGGTAAGCACGTCGAGTCTGCGCCGGTGAAGACGATCTACGGTGATCCGCGCCACCCGTACACCCTGGCCTTGTTGGCCTCACTGCCGCGCCTGGATGCGACAGTGAAAGAGAAATTGGTGCCCATCGAGGGCCTGCCACCGGATTTGATTGACATGCCGCCGGGCTGTGCTTTCAGCCCGCGCTGTGATTATGCCGTCGAGCAGTGCTTCTATGAGACGCCCACCCTGCGCCCTGTCCCGGACAGCAAGGACCACCGGATCGCCTGTTGGGTAGACATCAAGGCTCCAGAGTCCATCGCCCGGGCAAAAGCGTTGGGCGGTTGGGCCGCCAAGGCCCTGGCTCGCCGGGGTTATGGTTAATACTACAACCGCATCTGGCCCAGGAGGTCGTTCTGAGCGACCGAAGGGGGCGAAGAGTCTCGTTCCTGGCAGGCGGTTCTTTACCACAATAACGGGATTCTTCGTCGCTTCGCTCCTCAGAATGACGAAATGCGGTTGTAGTACTAAGGTTGCCGCCTGGAGCAACAGGGGTTATGGCTAAAATCAGTCTATGTGAGGAGAGAGCATGACGGACCAGAATGAGATACTGGTAGAGGTCCAGGACCTCAAGATGCATTTCCCCATCACCCAGGGGATCGTGATCCAACATCAGATCGGGGCAGTTAAGGCGGTGGATGGCATCTCGTTCTTTGTGCGCCGGGGGGAAACCCTGGGCCTGGTAGGGGAAAGCGGCTGTGGCAAATCTACCACCGGCCGGTGCATTGTCCAGCTCTATCGGCCCACCAGCGGGAGCGTGTACTTTGAGGGCCAGGATCTCACCAAGATCAAGGGACAGAAATTGCGGAGCATGCGCCGTAACATGCAGATGATCTTCCAGGACCCTTATGCATCTCTGAACCCCCGGATGACCGTGGGCAATATCATCGGCGAACCGATCGAGATCCATAAACTGGCCTCGAATAAGAAAGAACGAGAGGAGCGGGTGCAGGAACTTTTGCGCATTGTGGGCCTGAACCCCTATATGTCGAACCGGTATCCCCACGAGTTCAGCGGTGGGCAACGCCAGCGGATCGGGGTGGCTCGCGCCCTGGCCGTGGAGCCAAGTTTTATCGTCTGCGATGAGCCTATCTCGGCTCTGGACGTGTCCATTCAGGCCCAGATCATCAACCTGTTAGAGGAGTTGCAGGAAAAGTTCTCGTTGACCTATCTGTTCATCGCTCACGACCTCAGCGTGGTTCGCCATATCTCGAACCGGGTGGCGGTGATGTATCTGGGCAAGCTGGTGGAGTTGACGACGCGCAAGGAGTTGTATGATAATCCCTTGCATCCATATTCCCAGGCGCTACTCTCGGCCGTGCCCATCCCGGACCCGGTGGTGGAGGAGAAACGTCAACGGATCATCCTCACGGGCGATGTGCCCAGCCCGGTGAATCCACCCAGTGGTTGCCGTTTCCACACTCGTTGCCCGCAGGCTATTGACGTCTGCAAGGAGCAAGACCCCGAGTTCTATGATCGGGGCAATGGGCATTGGGTGGCCTGCCATAGGGTGTAGATTCACATCAGGCGTTTAAAGTGCCCGTCCCCGGCCGGTGGCGGGCATTTGCAAAAGAAGGGGGACAGCGTTATCGCTGTCCCCCTTCTTTATGAGTTTCAGTAGATGGAAATTCGTGCTCCTCGGCGGTCTGTGACCGCCGAGCGCGAAGCGGCGGGTCACCCAGTCAGGCCCCCGGCCCACCCAGTCCGGCCTGGGCCGGGGGCCGGACTGGGTGGGCCTGGCAGACCCGCTTTGAGCAACTTTTTCTATCTGCTGAGTTTAGCCGAAAACCTGGAGTGCCATGCATAGCCTGCGGCAGGGTTTTCGGACCGGCTAAGTCAGTGCCTTCTCGGTCTGGACATCGAACAGGTGCATGTGGTCCATATTCAGGGCTACCTCCAGTTCGTCGCCTGGATGGATCACGGTGCGGTATTCCACCCGGCCCACAAAAGACTTGTCGCCGCTGAGGAGGTAGAGGTAATATTCGCTGCCCATCAGCTCCACGACATCTACTTTGACCGGGAAGCAGACCTCATCGGCGGCCCCGCCGGGCACATATCGCCGGTCGGCGATGTCTTCCGGGCGAATGCCAAAGATCACTTGCTGGCCCAGGTAGCCGGTCAGTCGGGCCGCCTTGTCTGGCGGGACCCGGACCTTGAAGGTGCCGGTGTCTACCCACATCTCCTCTGGGGAGCCGCTTAACCGGGAGGGGAAAAAGTTCATGGCCGGGCTGCCGATGAACCCGGCGACAAAGACGTTGGCTGGCTTTTCATAAAGGACCTGGGGCGCATCGCATTGCTGCAAGAGGCCGTCCTTGAGCACGGCGATGCGTGTGCCCATGGTCATGGCCTCTACCTGGTCATGGGTGACATAGATCACGGTGGTTTGCAGGCGTTGATGGAGCTTGCTGATCTCGGCGCGGGTCTGAACCCGCAATTTGGCATCCAGGTTGGAGAGTGGTTCGTCCATGAGGAATACGGCTGGCTCACGGACGATGGCCCGGCCCAGGGCCACACGCTGGCGCTGCCCGCCGGACAGGGCCTTGGGCTTGCGGTCTAGCAGTTGTTCGATCCCCAGTATCTCGGCCGCCTCCTTGACCCGCCGGTCAATCTCCTTTTTGGGGGTCTTGCGCAGCTTGAGGCCAAAGGCCATGTTGTCATAGACGCTCATGTGGGGATAGAGGGCATAACTTTGAAAGACCATGGCGATGTCGCGGTCTTTGGGAGCCACATCGTTCACCAACCGGTCGCCGATGTAGATATTGCCCTCGGTGATCTCTTCCAGGCCGGCCAGCAGACGCAAGGCGGTGGATTTGCCACAACCGGACGGGCCGACCAGGACCAGGAACTCTTTGTCCGGCACATGGATATCCAGGTCATTCACAGCCACAACCGGGCCGAATCTCTTGGTGACATGTTCGTAGGTGACGCTTGCCATAAGTTTGCTCTCCTTAAAAGTGATGGTAAGGAACAGAAGAAGGACGCGCGTGGCGCACGTCGTGCCCTTTAGGGTAGACTTTCTGCGGGCAGGCTAGAAAGCCTGCCCCACGGCGTCGCCGGGGATTTCCCTGGGGACAGGACTCTTCGGTCGCCGAAGGTATCGGCGGGCACCAGGCCAAAACCGCTCCCCAGGGGCATCTTGAAGGACATGGATTCAGAGACCTGATCATCACCTCCTCTCTACCTCGATTTCGGCATATTTTGGTATCGGACTTTGGTCGCACCCCACAAGGAGTAGAGGCTTTAGCCGGTCGTGCCCACAAGACCTGAAGGCTCGACTCCAGAATTGTCCCAAGTCCGGTTGGTATGATCGTGCCGTTATTATATCACACCTCTGCGCCGTTGTGTACCCACCCTTTCGTTCGGTTACGAATCGCTCGCCAGCAGCGATTGGAAATAATCCAGGGTATGTTGGAGGCCCTCCCGCAGGGGCACTTTTGGCTCCCAGCCCAGCAGGGTGCGGGCGCGGGTGATGTCGGGCTGGCGCACCCGGGGGTCATCCTGGGGTAAGGGCCGGTGGATGAGGCCGGCCGGGTTGCCGGTCAGCTCGTTGATCAGCCGGGCCATTTCCAGGATCGTCATCTCCTGGGGATTGCCCAGGTTCACCGGCTCCGTGACCCCGGACATGAGCAGCCGGTATAACCCCTCCACCATGTCGGAGATGTAGCAGAACGAGCGGGTCTGCAAGCCGTCGCCGTGGACGGTGAGGGGGCGTTTGCGGAGCGCCTGCCCCATAAAGTTGGGGATCACGCGGCCATCGTCCAGGGCCATACGGGGGCCATAGGTGTTGAAGATACGCGCGATATGCGTGGGCACGCCGTGATGCCGATGATAGGCCATGGTGAGGGCCTCGGCGAAACGTTTGGCCTCATCATAGACCCCGCGCACGCCAATGGGGTTCACATTGCCCCAGTAATCCTCAGTCTGCGGGTGCACCAGCGGGTCGCCGTAGACCTCCGAGGTGGAGGCCAGGAGGAAGGCGGCCTTTTTGGCCCGGGCCACCCCCAGGGCTTTATGAGTGCCCAAGGCGCCGACTTTGAGGATCTGGATGGGGATCTGGTCAAAGCATATCG
The DNA here is from genome assembly GCA_034435155.1 of Anaerolineae bacterium. GTDB lineage: Bacteria > Chloroflexota > JAHJIN01 > JAHJIN01 > JAHJIN01 > DAOTYG01. The sequence continues at coordinate 6,054 of DAOTYG010000241.1, forward strand.
GGCTGGCCGGGGAGGCCAGGTGCAGCACGGCATCCAGGGGACTGTCCACGTAGATGTACTCGGTGACATCTTGTTTGATAAAGCGAAATCGCTCGTGACCGGCCAGATGGGCGATGTTACGAGGGTGGCCGGTGATGAAATTGTCCATGGCGATGACCGTATGGCCTTCAGCCAGGAAGCGGTCGCACAGATGGGAGCCGATGAACCCGGCCCCGCCGGTGATGAGAACGCGCATGAAACCTCCCCATTGCGGAATGTGGAATGCGGAATCTCCCCATTGCGGAATGTGGAATGCGGAATGTGGAATGTGGAATCTCCCCATTCCGCAATCCGCATTTCGCATTCGCTAGACGCCGTTGCTCCATTTGATGAGACGCGGTTCAAAGGGGTCGTGCAGGTCCACGTGCTGGGGCAAGACGCGCAGGGCATAGCCATAGCGGCCGCTGGTGCGACATGGGATGGCCCCAGCGAAGAGATAAGCCCCATCGCCGATGGTGTCCACGCAGGCGAGGGGCAGGATCACGCCGGCGATGATCTCCCCAGCGGGGTTCACCGGGCCGTGGACCAACTCTACCGCCACATCAGCCGGCTCTAACATCCCCAGGTAGATGGTGGCCTGGACGCCCAGTTCTGTACCCACGCACAAAGGAGCCGTCGGGTCGAACTGGACGCTTTCGATGCGGATCTGGGGCCAGAGTTGGCGCAGGCGGCTCTTCCATTGGGCCAACATCCGGGCCCGGGCCATGTTGTTCTCGGTCAGGTAGGCATGGCGTTGGGCCGCTGGCATGTAGAAATCGCGGGCATATTCGTAGACCATGCGGTTGGTGTTGAAAGCCGGCCCCACGGCCCGGATGCTGGCCTTCATTCGCGCGATCCAGCCCCGGGGCAGGCCATCAGCACCCCGCCGATAGAACAAAGGCACCAGTTCCTCTTCCAACAGGTTATAGATGGCGTGGCTCTCCACCTCGTCCTGGTAAGCCTGGTTTTCATAGACCTCTCGTTGGCCGATGGCCCAGCCGATCTCTGGCTGATAGGCTTCATCCCACCAGCCATCCAGGACGCTCAGGTTGACGACGCCGTTCATGGCCGCTTTCATGCCGCTGGTCCCGCTGGCCTCGCGGAGGCGCAGGGGGGTGTTTAACCACACGTCCACGCCCTGCACCAGGTAGCGGGCCACGTTCATATCATAGTTTTCCAGAAAGACGATGTGGTTTCTAAACCCTTCCTGGTTGAGGAGGTGAACGATCTGGCGGATGAGTTCTTTGCCCTCGTTATCGTGGGGATGGGCCTTGCCGGCGTAGATGATCTGCACCGGTTGCTGGGGGTTGACCAGGATGCGGTGGAGGCGTTCCAGGTCGTGGAGGATGAGGGTGGCGCGTTTATAGGTGGCAAAACGCCGGCCGAAACCGATGGTGAGGGCCTCGGGGTGCAGGATCTCGCTGGCCCGTTCGATCTCCAGCGGGGAACCGCCCCGGCTGTGGACCTGCTCGCGGACGCGGCGGCGGGCGAAGGCGACCAGCCGCTCGCGCCGGCGCTCGTGGGTGCGCCAGAGTTCCTCATCGGGGATCTCATCCACCCGTTGCCAGACCCGGGGGTTGCCGGGGTCCTCGGCCCAGCGAGGTCCCAGGTAGCGATCATATAGGATCGCCATGTCCCGGCTGATCCAGGAGCGGGTGTGCACGCCATTGGTGACAGCGCGGATGGGCACTTCTTCCGCCGGCAGACCAGGCCAGATGTGTTGGAACAGTTGTCGTGTCACCTGGCCGTGGAGCACGCTCACGCCATTGCTGGCGGCTGACAGGCGCAGGGCCAGGGCGGCCATGCTGAACAGGTCGTTGGGATCGTCCGGGTTATCCTGGCCCAGGGCCAGGAATTCGGCCCGGGTCAGCCCGAGGCGGGGGTAGAGGTGCTGGAAATACCTGTCAATCAGGGCTGGCGGGAAGCGGTCAATGCCGGCCGGGACGGGGGTGTGGCTGGTAAAGACGTTGCCGGCCATGGCCACCTCCCGGGCCGCCGCGAACGGCAGGTTATGCTCTTCCATAAGTTGGCGGATACGCTCCAGAGCCAGGAACGCCGAATGGCCCTCATTCAGGTGGCAGACGGTGGGGCGCAAGCCCAGGGCATCCAAAGCCCGCAGCCCCCCGATGCCCAGCATGATCTCCTGTCGGATGCGCATCTCCTGGTCGCCGCCGTACAGTTGGTCTGTGATGTCCCGGTCTGCTGGCGCATTCTCTGGGATGTTGGTATCCAGCAGGTAGAGGGGTATGCGACCCACCTGGGCCTGCCAAACCCGGGCCAGTACGTCGCGGCCGGGGTACTCTACCCGGGTCGTCACCGGCTCGCCATTATCGTGATAGACCAGCCGGAGCGGCAGGTTGTAGAAATCGTTGATGGGGTAGCGTTCCTGTTGCCAGCCGTCGGCGTTCAAGTATTGGACGAAATAGCCCTGTTGATAGAGCAGACCCACACCCACCAGGGGGAGGCCCAGGTCGGAGGCGGATTTGAGATGGTCGCCGGCCAGGATGCCCAGGCCGCCACTGTAGATGGGCAGGCACTCGGTCAGGCCGAACTCGGCGCAAAAGTAGGCCACGAGTGGCCCCTCGCTTTTGCCGTGCTGACGCTGGTACCACGTCTTGCTGCCTTTGATGTACCGCTTGAACCCCTGGTAAACCCGTTCCAGATGGGCCAGGAAGCCGTCATCCTCGGCGGCCTCCTCCAGGCGTTCCTGTTTGATCGTGCCCAGCATGAGCACCGGGTTGTGATATGTCTCTTCCCACAGGTCGCGGTCCAGACGCCGGAACAGGTCTATGGTATCACGGTCCCAGGTCCAACGCAGGTTATAGGCCAGTTCCCGCAGGTGTTCCAGCTCTGGAGGCAAGGAGGGACTGATGGTGAAGGCATGGATTGGGCGCATGATCACCCTCCGTATGGTAGATTGGCCAGGCCGTGGTCGGTATTATACCACGAGGCGGGGCAACTGACCAGCCGGCCGGGTGGAGCGTTACACATTGGGGACATGGGCGAGAAGCTCGCAGAGGCCCACTACCGGCGTCGAGCTTTTAGGCGGGTCTTGTGGGCACGAACCGGCTAAAGCCTCGACTCCAGCGCCGTACTGTCCCCAACGCGATACGCTCACGTCCGGGGGAGTTTCACTCAGCCCACAGCACCAAGGCCCCCACCTCGTACAGCCCGATGCTGAACAGCACTATCCCGACCAGGGCTGCCCCGCCGCCCAGGCTCACCCCGCAGCAGGCCAGGTCGCCCTGGAGCAACGCAAAGGCCAGGCCGCCGCCGAGCAGCAACCCTACCCCACCCAGGAGTCGCAGCAGGGGGCCACGCAGTAGCCCTTCGCGCCACAGCATCCTAAACCTGATCTTTAACGGAAGTCTGGGGCCATCTCCAAACATAACCCTACCTCCCTGTAACTACCTTGCTCCGCCTGGCAACGCCAGCCTGGTCACTCACTTTGCTGTCTACGCCACTCGTCTTCCAGGATGCCCATTCGCACCTCATCAATCCAGTGGCCGTGACGAAAGATGTGCTCACGGAAGCGGCCTTCTTCCCGCAAGCCCACCTTCTCGTAGCAACGCCGGGCGCGCTCGTTTTCGGCAAACACGCGCAGGTAGATGCGGTGCAGGTTCAGGCAGTCAAACCCATACCGCAGCAGGGTGCGCAGCACGTCCACGCATAGGCCCTGGCCCCAGAGTTCTTTGACGCCGATGAACAGCCCCACCTCGGCGTGACGGTCCTGATGGTTGATGTTGGCGAAGCCGGCGCCCCCCACGTGTTGGCCTTCTAATTCGATGGCAAAGTTGAGGGTGGTTCGATCCTGGAGCATCTTCTCGTACCATTGTTCTTCCTGAACCAGGCTCAGGGGCCGATAGGAGCCAAAGTATTCCAGCACGTCCGGGTCGTTGAGCCAACGGACGTAGCGGGGCAGATCGTCGCGTTCGATGGCGCGGAGTAGCACGCGCTCGCCGCGTAACATCGTCACCTCCTCATTCTATTGTCCACGATTTGGCCGACTCAAGGGCGGCGGTCATTTTCACGGGTATGCTGCCCCCACCAATACCGCCCGGAGCAGCAGGTGGTCGCCCATGGGGTTGCCGGCCGCGTCAAAGGCGGGCAGCCGGGCCCCCGTGACCGGGTCATACAGGCCCACGCTGAGGTAATAGGTCCCGGAGGGGGTCTCGGGCTTGACCGCCAGGGTGTAGGTATCGGTGAGCACCTCGCCAACGATCCAGCCGGTGGTGGGGGCCGTGCCGTGGCCGGGCACGTCATCGTCCTGGGCCTGGATGTTCATCGGCTGATCCGGGTCAATGAGGTGGGTAAAGACCTTGTACGACCGGTCCAGGGGTGCGCGGCATTGCCAGTACAGGGTCAGGGTGATCGTCTGGCCCGGTTGGACAGGCACTTTCTGGCCCGGGGCGCCGGCGCTGCCGGGCGTCGGCGTGATCTGGTAACCCAGCAGGGATACGCCGTCGCCAAAGCGCACATCCACAGGGTACTGGATGGCGGGCACGGCAAAGCTGGGCGTGCGTCCGGTCACCAGGACCGGCTGCAAAGTGACCGGCTGGCCCACCGACTGGCCGGCGGCGTTGTAGATGGCGACGGTCAGGCGGAGCAGGCCGCTGGTGCCGGGGGCTGGCGTTACCTCATACTGGTCTACCACGAACTCGCCGGCGCGCCATTTGCTGGTGGGGTGGAAATCGCCCAGGGGCCGTGGTGTGGACCGGGCCTGGTTGCGCCCGGCCGCGTCCCGCAGCTCCACGGCCAGCAGGTAATCGCCGGGCGGAGGGCGTTGGGCCTGCCAAAACAACGTCACCGGGGCCGGCTGTCCGGCCCGCAACGGCCCGGCGCCGAGGCTATACCCCAACAAGCGCACATCTCCCCAGCCGGCCGGTCGTGGGTACTGGATGGGCAGGGCCGCTAATGGTGGTGGTTCTGGTGGGGTGATGACGTTTACCCGGCCCAGGAGCAGCTCCGTGCCGGGTCGGGCCCCGTCGGGGCTGGTGACCGGCAGGGGTTGCCCGCCTTCTGCCCGGTGCAGGCTCAGGTACAGGTTATACGCGCCCGGTGGGGTGCCGGCGGGGATCAGCAATGCCCGGCGGTCATCAAATGTTTCGCCCGCGCCCCACAACGAAAACGGCCACAGCCCGGCCTGCGGCTCCATGTCCGACAAGGACCAGGTACGCCCTTTGGCGTCGGCCAGGCGCAGCGTGACCAGGAACCGCTCTGTCGTGCGGGCCAGCAGGTGCCAGCGCAGGCGTACCCGGACCACCCCCCACGCCGACGGGAACTCGCCGGCTGCCATCTGGTATTCGTCTAACACGACCACCGCCGGCGGGTCGCCGAATTGCGCGCCGGGGGCCGGGGCCGGGAGTGGTCGCGGCGAGGCATAGAAGAGCAGCTTGTTGTTCTCGTGCCACCCCTGCTCGATGATGTGGGCCTGGCGGCTCAGCCAGGTCTCCACCCGGGTTTCCAGGCCGCGCCCGGCCACCTGATAGGAGGGGAACCAGAGGCGGGGATGGTCGTCCAGCAGGTCGGCCAGGTCGGCCTCCATCTGGGAGAGGTCGTCCCAGGCGAGGACCGGCGCGTAGTAGAGCCGGGGGCGCGGCGGACGCAGGTAGCTCTGAAAGTAGCCCACCTGCCAGGGATAGATGCAGACCACCACATCATCCGGTTGGGCCAGGGCCTGGGCGCGAACCAGGAGGGGGCGATAGTCATCGGCCACATAGCGAGGGGTGGTGTAGAACCCGCGCAGGGCTGCGGCGTTGAGGGCGACGACGGCGAGCAGGGCCAGGATCGTCAGGCCGACCGGGAAGACGCGCGTCAACCCGGCCCTTCGTTCTGAAGCTTTAGCTGGCACGCTCCGCCTGAAGGCTCTACTCCAGAAACGGGGGATGCCAGTCAGCCCGAAGGCCATCAAGAGGTAGAACGCCGGAGCCGCGTAGAGGAACTGACGTTCATAGTGCGGTGGATGGAACGGGAAAAAGAGGTTGATAGCGAAACCGGCCGCCAGGGGGGTGAACAGGTAGAGCAAGATGCAGGATGCAAGTCGCAGGTCGCAGGATGCAGGTCGCAGGTCGCAGGATGCAGGTCGCAGGTCGCAGGTCGCAGGTCGCAAGTTGTTGGGGTTTGGGGTTTGGGATTTGCGACAATTGAATAGACCCAGGGCGGCCAGAGACACACAGACGATGGTGGGCACGGGGCGGTCGGCCAGGGTGCCGGCACTGAAGGCGGACAGGTGGTCGGCCAGGTAGGTCCAGAGGGGCAAGGGGGGGTAGCCCTCATGTGCGACTTTGGCGGTCACGTAGGAGGCGAGCACGCTGTAGGAGAAGATGAGCCAGGGGGTATAGAGCAGCCCCAGGACCACCAGGCTGACGAGCCAGCTACGCAGGGCGGAGCGGTAACGCCGGGCGTTGAGCAGGACAAAGAGCACCTGGAAGAGCAGGATGAACGCCGCGTAGTAGTGGGTATAGAGGGCGGCGGCGGTGATGGCGATGTAGACCGGCCAGTCACCTCTCTTTTGGCTCGCAGGCGGTCTGCGACGGCTGTTTTCTCCTGATTGCGGAGGGGGTGGGGTCTCAGACCCCGCCGGAGCGCAGCTATACCTCAACGCACGCAGCAACCAGACCGTGGAGGCCAGGCCCAGCGTGGCAACGAGGGCGTACATGCGGGCTTCCTGGGCATAGTAAACGTGCATGGGTGACAGGGTCAGGATCAGCGCCGCCAGCAGGCTCACCAGGCGCCGACCGCTCAACAGCCAGCCCAGTTGGTAGATGAGTGGCACCGCGAGCAGGCTCAGGTACACGGACAGGAACCGCAGGGCGAATGGACTCCACTCGACCAGGAACGCCCAGGCGTGGAGCAGCCAGTAGTAGAGCGGCGGGTGGATGTCCCCGGCGGTGAGGATGGCCGTGTCCCACGGGGTCTGGTTGGCAAAGAAGACGCTCTTGCCCTCGTCGAACCAGAGGGGCTGCAAGTCCAGGGTGTGGAGGCGCAGGGCGAAGGCCAGGAGCAGCAAGGCCAGCAGGGGGAGAGAGGAGCGTGAGAAGTCAAACGTCAAACGTAAAACGTAAAGCGCAAAGCGTGAAAGATGGTACGTGCTGCGTGCTGTGTGCTGCGTGGCGCTCATTCTCCCACACCCCCACACGTCTGCTCGTCCATTCGCTTTATCTCCCACACCATCTCCAGCCGGGCAAAGGTCTCTCGGGCTTCCTGGCACATGGCTGTACCTTTATCAAAGCGGCAGCCAGGTCCCCAGGCCGCGTTCACGCGCCCGGCGATAGACCGCCGGGGCCACGGCCATGTCGTCCAACGCCAGCCCCAGGTTGAGGGCCAGGGTCCGCTCGTCGTCCCGGGTGCGACCGGGTTTGAGGCCGGCCACGATCTCGCCCAGGTCGGCGTAAGGCTCCGGCGTGGCCTGGAAGTAGCCCTGGTCCCGGTAGTACCGAAACTGGGCGTGGTCATCGGTGACGATCTTGTCGAACTGGGCCAGAGCCTCCGGCGTCCAGTACGAGTCGAAATCCACGGCACTGGCGAAGGCGCCCGGCCGCAGCCAATCGCGCGCGATGGTGGGCCGGGGATGCTTGAGGATGGGGCCGGAGGTGACCACCAGGTCGCTTTCGACCACGGCGGCCCGGGGTGTCTCCACGCCGATGACCTCCACGCCCAGGCGGGCCGACATCTCGGTCACGTAGCGCGCCTGGGCTTCTGGCCGGATGTCATAGGCATAGACCTTGCGGATGGGAAAGAGCACGGCCAACGCCTCCAGGTTGGCGCGGCCCTGCACGCCGCAGGCCAGGATGCCGACCGTCTGGCTATCGGGCCGGGCCAGGTAGCGGGCGGCCAGGGCCGTGGCTGCACCGGTACGCATCGCCGTGATCCAGGTGCAATCCATGACGGCATAGGGCTGGCCGGTCTGTGGGTCATTCAGGATCAGCAGGCCGCTGATATAGGGCAGACCGTGCGTCGGGTTGTCTGGGTAGCCGCTCACCCACTTGATGCCGGCCGCGCCGAGCGCCGGGATGTAGGCTGGCATGGCATGGATAAAGGCGTCGGGCTGGGGGTGGATGCCGGGCTTGGGTGGCATTTCCACCCGGCCCTGGCCCTTTTCCAGGAACGCCGTCTCTAGCAACCGGATGATCGTGGGCATGTCCAGGGCCACGTTTTCTACGTCAGCGCGGGAGAGGTATAGCAATTGCTGGGCGGTCATGTTCACCTCAGGGTTGGTTCAGTCGTAACTGCCCACCCTCCCGCAGGTTGGAGGTTCTAACCTGCGGGAGGGTACAGGGTAGGGTTATGTTCAGTCAAAGAATACGCCGGCGCCGTGCAGGGCGTGCTGGATGCGCGGCGCGTGGATGGGCATGAGCGGTTCCGGCAAGGCGTCCGGCGGGAAAAAGGCGGCGGCGGTGGTCTCTGGGCCGGGGCGCAATTCTCCACCCGTCACCCGGCAGACGAAAGTCGCCACGACTGCCTGGTTCACCTCATTGAGGACAAAGCCGTCCGGGAATGGCGCGGAGTAGAGACCGCTGAGGCGTTCGATCTGCACTTCCAGGCCGGTCTCCTCGCGGGTCTCGCGGACGATGGCCTGGGCCAGTGATTCGCCATAGTCCAGGTGACCACCGGGCAGCGCCCAGTAGCCGTTATCCTGGCGGCGCACCAATAAGAGCCGGCCGGCCTCGTCCCGGACGATGGCGCAGGCGGCCACGCGGGGCGTGACGAGCCGGGTCCAGGCCACCAGATTGATCCAGGGGTGGTCCCGGCCGGCCTGATCGGCTTCCTCCCAAAATTCCAGTACGCGCAGGCCGGCCCGCTCCACCAGTAACTCCACCTCGGCCGGGTGGTAGCAGGCGAAAAAGACCGGGCCGTGTTCCGTCTCCACCCAGGTTTCGCCCTCGCCGCGTTTGACGGCCAGGAAAAGGTGGCCGTGTTCCAACACGCGCCTGACCTCGGCCAGCACGGCCGGGGCCTCGGCGCGAGGCACGTGCAAGAGCGACGCGCAGGCCCAGACCCCGTCAAAGGAACCGTCGGCGAAGGGCAGGGCGCGCATGTCGGCCTGGACGAAGGGGGCAACCACGCGCGGCCGGGCCTCGGCCAGCATCCCGGCCGAGCGGTCCAGACCCACGGTCTGGAAACCCAGCTCGTTGAGGAAACGCACGTCGCGGCCGGGGCCGCAGCCCAGGTCCAACACGCGTGCGCCGGGCCGGAGATACCCGCCGAACGTGTCCAGCGCCCGGTCCAGCCGCAGGTCCCACCAGCGCGCGGCAAAGGCAGGGGCCTGGCGGTCATAGGTGGCAACGGTGGTGGTGATTTCATTCATGACGTGTTGCGTGCGCGATCATGCGTTCAGGTCGGCGGCGACGCGCTCGCGCAGCGGTTCCGGCAGTTGATCTAGCAGATGCGAGTACGTTTCTACCAGGCGCAGGATGTCGGCCAGGTCTTTCTGGCGCTTGCTGGGCCGCCGGGTCGGGTCAAAAAAGGCCCAGACCTTGCCCTGCAACACGTCTTCCAGCGCCGCGACCGGCATCTCATAGCCCAGAACCACGCGGCGAGCAGCGCGGGGAATGAACGCCTGGTACGCGGGATCGGTTTGCACCTGGATGCGCAGGTCTGAAGTCGGGCTGGATACGTTGAGGCTGTGCGGGAACCGGCGGACGGTGAACCGCTGTTCCAACAGCCTTGTTAGCTCGTCCAGCCGATCCGCGACCACCACCAGGTCCAGGTCCAGGCTGACGACCGGCTCGGCATAAGCATTCACCGCCAATCCGCCGATGATGCAGAACGGTATGTCCTGTTCCGCCAGGAGATCCAGGAACGCCTGCAAAAAGTCTTCCTGGTCGTTGGCGAGCCGGTTCGCAAACTCTCGGCCGTTCATGGCTCATTCCTTATGCGGCAGTGTAGCCGGCAGGCGGCTTGCCATAGCCGCCGCGCTGTAGGCGGGTGGGGAAACCTGCCCTACACGCTACGATCCGTGTTCATTCGTGAACATCCGCGTAGATACTCGCGCCGCAGCAGGTCCCGGTCTGTGCTGTGGTCTACCACGTCCCAGGGCAGTGGCTCGTCCAGCGGCCACGCTCCCAGGTAGCGGGCCGGGTCCACGTCGTGGGCGAGCAGGGCCTCGCGCCAGGCGGTCTGGGTGGGTGCGGCGCACGCGGCCAGCGCCCGGCCCACGTGCTCGTCGCCGCGCGAGAGCACGCCCTGCACCGCCGCCCAGTCCGCGCTTTCCAGGTGGACCCGGACGCCCCGGCGACGCAGGTCGCGCGCCAGAAGTCTCAGGCGCGCCTGCAGCACCGGGACCGGGGCCATCGCTGCCCACTGGAACGGCGTGCCGGCCTTGGGCACGAAAGGCGTGATAGTGGCCGTGACCCCGCCCCGGAAACGGTCATGTACGGCCCCGCACAGGTCGGCGATGGCGGACACGTCGGCGTCGGTCTCGCCGGGCAGCCCCACCATGAAGTAGAGCTTGAGCTGGCGAAAATGGTATGCCTGGGCCAGGTCGGCCGCGTGCAGGATGTCGTCTTCGGTCAAACCCTTGCGGATGGCGTCGCGGAGGCGTTGGGAGCCGGCCTCCGGGGCCAGGGTGAGGGTCTGCACGCCACTCTCGGCCAGCGCGGTCAGCAGCGGCTCGGAGAGGGAATCGGCGCGCAGGCTGGAGACGGCGATTCGTCCGCCCAAGGCCCGGATGTCGGCCACCAGGTCGTCAATGCGGCTGTAATCGCTCACCGCAGCCCCCACCAGCCCGATCCGCTTCCGGTGGCGCAAACCCGCTTCGGCCTGGCGCAGCAACACATCCAGCGACCGTTCCCGGGGTGGCTGGAGGCAATGCCCGGTCAGACAGAACCGGCAACCGCGCCCACAGCCCCGGCTCACCTCCACCAACGCCATGTCGTCGAACTCGGTATCAGCGGTATAGATGACGGTGGAGACCGGAAGAGCGTCCAGGTCCAGTGACGTTTGACGAGTGACGCATGGCGTATCATGTATTTCGTACTGCGTATCGTGGGGCGAGTAGAGGCCCGGCACGGCAGCCAGGGCGGCGCGGTCGCCGGTCCGCAGGGCCTCCAGCAGCGGCGGGACAATGACCTCACCATCGCCCAGGGCCACGGCGTCGCAGAGGGGGGCCAGGGGCAGGGGATTGGCGGTAGGGGCCGGGCCACCGACGATGACGATGGGGTGTCGCTCGTCGCGCTGTTCGGCCAGCGGGGGGACGCCGGCCGCGCGCAGGATCGCCACCAAGTTGAAATAGTCCAGCTCGTAGGAGACGGTAAACGCGAGGGCGGCGAAATCCGTCAGCGGGCGTTGGGATTCCAGGGCCAGGGGGGTGTGGTCCAGGAAGGCCCGCTCGCAGACCACGTCATCGTGGCGGTTGAAGAGCTGGTAGAGGGCGTGGACGGCCAGGCTGGACATGCCCACGTGGTACGTGTTGGGGTAGACCAGAGCGATGGGCAACCGCCCGCCCCAGTCCTTGACGATAGTGCCAACCTCGCCGGCCAGCCGCCGCCGGATGGCAGTCTCAGCAGGTGGAGATTTGTGCTCCCAGGCGGTTTGCCAGGCCCAGACCTGACTGGGCGACCGCCGTGGGTGAAGGGAGTGAGTCACCCGGTCAGGCCCCCGGTCCACCCAGTCCGGCCCCCGGCTCAGGCCGGACTGAGTGGGCCGGGCAGATCCGCCGCTTCGCGGAGCAACTTGTTCCATGTACCGAGACGGTTGGATGTGCTGGGTTTGGGTGATCATTTATCGGCTCATCAGCGCACCACAATGTTCACCAGCCGGCCCGGCACGTAGACCACCTTCACTACCGGCCGCCCGGCGATGTGTCGTTGCACCCCCTCGTCGGCCAGGGCCAGGGCCCGCACCTGCTCCTCGGTCACGTCGGCCGGGACTTGCAGGCGGGCGCGGACCTTGCCGCCCACCTGCACCGGCAGGGTGATGACCTTGTCGGCAGCCAGGGCTGCGTCCCACTGCGGCCAGGGCTGCTGATGGATGCTGTATGGTTTGCCCAGCCGCGCCCACAACTCCTCGGTGATGTGCGGCGCGCTGGGGGCCAGCAGCAAGAGCAGGGTCTCCAGGGCCTCGTTCCAGGCCGGGGTCTGGGCCACCGGCGTATTCCTGGCCTTCACCAGGTAGTTGTTGAACTCCATCAGCGCGGCCACCATCGTGTTAAAGTGGAAGCCGTCCAGGTCTTCTGTGACCTTGCGGATGGTCTTGTGGGTGATGCGACGCAGGGCGGCTACCTCATCCTCTGTCACCGATTGCCGGCCGCCGGCCGCCACCGGCTCCAGCACCAGGTTCCAGACCCGGTTATAGAACCGGAACACCCCCTCGATGCCCCGGCTGCTCCACGGCCCGCCTTCCTCCCACGGCCCGATGAACATCAGGTAGGTGCGCACCGTGTCGGCCCCGTAGCGCTGCACCAAATCATCCGGGTCCACCACGTTGCCCCGGCTCTTGCTCATCTTCTCGTTATCTTCGCCCAGGATGATGCCCTGGTTGTAGAGCTTGAGCATGGGTTCGTCATGGTCCACGATGCCCAGGTCACGACAGGCTTTGGTGAAGAACCGGGTGTAGATCAGGTGCATGGTGGCGTGCTCGATGCCGCCGGTGTACAGGTCCACCGGCAGCCAGTAGGCGGCCTCGCGCGGGTCGAACGGTCCGGCGTCATAGTGCGGGCTGAGGTAACGCCACTGATACCACGACGAGCACATGAAGGTGTCCATGGTGTCGGTCTCGCGCTCGGCCGGGCCGCCGCACTGCGGGCAGGTAGTGCGCCGAAAGCCCTCGTGATACTTGAGCGGGCTTTCGCCGGTGGGCAGGAACTCGGCGTCTTCGGGCAGCAGCACCGGCAGGTCCTCTTCTGGCACCGGCACCGTGCCGCAGGCCGGGCAGTAGACGATGGGGATGGGCGCGCCCCAGTAGCGTTGCCGGCTGATCAGCCAGTCCCGCAGGCGGTAGTTCACCGCCGCCTCGCCGACGCCCCGCCCGGCCAGCCACTCGATGGTGCGCGATACCGCCTGCTCGCCAGGGGTGCCGGTGAGCGGTCCGGAGTGGATCATCGGGCCGTATTCCACGTGGAACAGCACGTCCTGGTAGAACGGCTGGCCGGTCAGCATCTCCATGACCGTGCGCGCGTCCCGCACGTTCGGCTCTAACTCCTGGCAGCGGGCCAGGATGGCGCGGTCGGCCGCCACGCTGTCGAATGGCAGCACACCGTCGTCAAAGATGAACGCCCAGCGCGAGCCGACCACCTCGTTCCAGCAACCGGGGTTCAGGTACTCTTGGGCCAGCGCGATGTAGGCGTCGGCCTGGTCCTGCGTCATGGTGACATAGAGCGAGCCATCGCGCTCCTCACCGGGGATGCCGGCCGCCCGTAGCGCGTCGGCAAAGCCCCCCCGCATGGTGCCGGCCGGGGCAAATGATTTGGAGACGCCATCCGGCCGGGCGATGACCGGGATGATGGGCAGGCCATACTTGATGGCGAAGGCAAAGTCGCGCTCGTCGTGGGCCGGGACGGCCATGATGGCCCCGGTGCCGTAGGTCATCAGCACATAGTCCGCGATCCAGATGGGGATGCGCTCACCGTTCACCGGGTTGATGGCATAGGCCCCGATGAAGACGCCGGTCTTGTCCTTGTCGGCGGCCAGGCGGTCAATCTCGCTCTGGCGGCTGGCCTGGTAGCGGTAGGCTTCGACCTCGGCGCGGTAGTCCGGCGCGGTCAGCTTATCCACCAACGGGTGCTCCGGGGCCAGGACCATGAACGTGGCCCCCCACAGGGTGTCTGGTCGCGTCGTAAAAACCACCAACTCCTCTTGCAATTCGCAATTTGCAATTTGGAAGGTGACGTTCGCCCCCTCGCTGCGGCCGATCCAGTTGCGCTGCATCGTGACCACGCGCTCCGGCCAGTCAATCTGGGAAAAGTCCAGCAGCTCCTCGGCATAGTTGGTGATGCGGAAGAACCACTGTTCCAACTCTCGTTTGACCACCGGCGTCCCGCAGCGTTCGCAGTGCCTGTCTTCACCCCAGACCTGCTCGCGAGCCAGGGTGGTGTTGCAGGTGGGGCAAAAGTCCACCGGGGACTGGGCGCGGTAAGCCAGGCCATGTTTGTAGAACTGGAGGAAGAACCACTGGGTCCACCTGTAGTATTCCGGCACGCAGGTGATGGCCTCGCGGTCCCAATCCCAGGTGGCCCCCATCTGTCGCAACTGTACGCGCATCCGCTCGATGTTGGCCATCGTCCATTTGAAGGGGTGGATGCCGTGTTTGATGGCCGCGTTCTCGGCCGGCAGGCCAAAAGCGTCAAAGCCGATGGGGAACATGACGTTGTGGCCGCGCATCCGCAGGTAGCGCGCCTTCACGTCCGACGGGGCCATAGCATACCAGTGGCCGATGTGCAGATTGCCGGAGGTGTAGGGCAGCATGGTGAGGAAGTAGAAACCGGGCCGCTCCTCCTCGATGACGGCTTTGTACAGCCTGTCCTCCTCCCATTTTCGCTGCCACTTGGGTTCGATGACGGTGGGTTCGTAGCGGTCAATCATGGTAATCCTCCGTAATGCGTCAAACGTCACATGCGTCATGCGTCATTCGTCATGCGTCATGCGTCAAACGTCAGGGCGGTCATCACGTCTGACGTTTGACGTTTTGACGCTTGACGTTTTGACGCTTGACGTTTATAGCATCTCCACCCCTTCGCGCAGCTTGCGGGCATAGCGTTTGGGCATGGGGAAATCGCGTTCGTCGGCGGCCGCGATGGCCGGTGAGGGGTCATAGGCGAGGCGACGCAACTCGATGTGCACAGCGGCGTCGTCAACGGTGAGGAGGCCGTAGGCGGCGCGCACGTCGCCGTGGCCCTGCGTCCCCACGACGCCAGGGTTCACGATGGTGATCCCCTCGCCCACGCGGAGCATGGCCTGGTGGGTATGCCCGCAGCAGACGAGGGTGGCCCCGGCCTGGCGAGCCGGCTTGAGCATCTGGCGCAGCTCGTCGGCCGGCGTGGTGGGCCAGAGGGCCTCATTGTTCCGGCGGGGCGAGCCGTGGACGAACCACAGCCGCTCCGCGCCCACAGCCACCTGGTAGCTGAGCGGTAGGGTGTTCAGGAATGCCACATCCTCCGGCCGCAGCTCGTCCTTCAGCCAATGCCACAGGCGCGAGATACGCTGCTCGCGCCTGTCCTCGATCTTCTGGGGTGATGGAGGGGGCGTGGCGGCCGGGGCAAACCAGGCATCCGTATTCCCCTGGACGATGGTGCAGCCACGTTCGCGCAGCCGGTCCATCACCTCGCGCGGCTGCGGTCCCATGGCCACGATGTCGCCCAGGACCACGATCTGGTCCGCGCCGCCATGTGCGTCCAGGTGCGCCAGCACTGCGTCCAGTGCGCTGAGATTTCCGTGGATGTCAGATAGGATGGCGATTTTCATGTGTGGCCCCTCTCTATGCGTAAAACGTAAAACATAAAACGTAATATCATAAGCGATAGTTTACGTTTTACGCACTACGTTTTACGAAAAAAATCCCCTCATCCACACAGGGACGAAGGGACTCCGCGGTACCACCCTGCTTGACCGGCGCCGGGGATTGGTGGACCTGAGGGGACTCGAACCCCTGACCTTCTCAATGCCATTGAGACGCGCTCCCAGCTGCGCCACAGGCCCACGCTCAACCCGGCGGAATGCCGATCCGCTCTGAGCACGATAACGGGTGCGAACCGGCGTCGGCTACATCATTTCACCGACGCTGCTCCCAGGCGAGTTCGGTCTTTTTGGCTGCCCTCACCTCTCCCCCCTGCCCCCCTCCCCTCTCCCAATTTTGGGAGAGGGGAGGGGGATGGGGGTGGGGC
>DAOTYG010000242.1:0-3053 GCA_034435155.1 Anaerolineae bacterium
TTCGCTCGGCAATGTCGGCATCGGTGTGTCCAGCTTGGGCCAAGATCATGATGGCCATTCGGTTTTCCAACGTTGTCGTGCGCATTGCCATTCCCTCCAAGTTTTGGAGTAAGAACGGCTCCGCCGGTTGGTTTTGTCAAGCCGGGGGTGACACGACTTTATGAGACTTTTAAGGTACGACTTATTGAGACTCAGCACGTTTGACGCAACACGGAACACCCCCATGCCCCTCGACGCCCTCCTGGTCGGCCCGGAAGACCAGGAAAACCTGGCTACCCGTTACCTGGCCGCGTGCCTGCGCCAGGCCGGCTACTCGGCTGAAGTCGCCGGCTTCACCTCCCCGGCCGACACGGACGCCGTGCGCCGCGTCGTCCGCGCGCGTCGGCCGCGTCTGGTGGGGCTTTCCAATATGTTCCAGTTCCGCGCCCTGGAACTGTTGGAACTCGCAGCGCGTCTCCGGGATGACGGCTACCGGGGGCATATCACCCTGGGCGGGCACTTTCCCACCTTCGCCTACCGGGAGCTATTGCGTGATGGGCCGGCCCTGGATTCTATCGTGCGCGGCGAGGGCGAGGAGACCATCGTTGAGCTGATGGAGCGGCTGGAGGACCGGGCGGCGTGGGCCGGGGTGCGGGGCCTGGCGTATCGAGACGACGGCCGCATCGTGGAGACCCCGCCGCGCCCGCTCATCGCCGACCTGGACCGCATCCCCTTCCCGGCCCGCGACGCGCCGCCCATGACTCACATGGGCCTCCCCTACGCGCCGATCCTGGGCAGCCGGGGGTGCTACCGCAACTGCTCGTTCTGCAGCATCCGGGCCTTTTACCAGGCGTGCGGCGGTGGGAAGATGCAGCGCTGGCGGTCCATCCCCAACCTGGTGGCAGAGATGCGGGAACTGCGCGAACGCTGGGGCGTGCGGCTCTTCATCTTCAACGACGACGAGTTCTTCATCCCCGGCAAACACCGTCACGCGCACGTGCGGGCCTTGGGGGACGCACTGCGCGAAGCCGGCCTGACGGACATCGCCATGAGCATCAAGTGCCGCGCCGACGACGTGACCGACGAGGAGATGTTCCGCTATCTGAAGGAGATCGGCGTGGTGCGGGTCTATGTGGGCGTGGAGTCCGGCTCGCAGCACTCCCTGGAGACGTTCCACAAGCGCACCACCGTGGCCCAGAACTACCACGCCCTGGAGGTGCTCAACCGGCTCGACATCCTGGCCGACTTTGGGATGCTCATGTTCGACCCGTACAGCACGATAGACGACATCCGCGATAACATCGCCTACCTGTGGGCCATGGGCGGCGAAGGCCAGGCCCCCATCATCTTCGCTCGCATGGAGGTCTACGCCGGCACGCCGATCCTCAAGCGGCTGGAGCGCGAGGGCCGGCTCAGCGGCAACTACCTGGCCTGGGACTATGAGATCCCCGATCCGCGCGTGGAACTGCTCTACCGGCTGATGATGCTGACCTATCGCCGCCGGCACTATGATTTCGCCGGCCTGCAAAAGGTGGCCTCGCAGGCGTTCTACGAGTTGCTGATGTTGCGCTACCTGTACCCACAACTGTATGACCCGGCGGTGGAGAGACAGCTCCGCAACCTGGTCCGGCGCATCAACCACGACTCGCTGACGATCTTCCAGGAGATGTTCGACTTTGTGCTCACAGCCGACATCTACGACACAGCCCTGGTCAACCGCCGCGCCGTGGACTGGGCCACCCGCATCAACACGGCTGACATGGAGCTGGGCGCGGAGTTAGACAACTGGCGCGTCTCCCTGCACCGTCGAATCTACGAATTGACGAATGACGAATGACGAATGACGAATTGACGAATTGACGAATGACGAATGACGAATGACGAATGACGTTTGACGGAGGTGTATCGTGGGCACCTGGACGAGACTCTCCCGCGAAGCGCAACTGGCGATCCTGGCCGCGGCCATCGCCTCCGGCAGCAGCCTGGCCTGCTCGATCTGCAAGCCCTTCATCGTCTGCGACCCGCCGCCGCCCACACCCACGCTGATGATCTGCGATCCGCCCCCGCCGTCGCCGACGCAGACCCGCACGACGCCCAAAGCAACCACGACGCCGGTCAAGCCGACCGCGACGCCGGTTCAGAAGGCCACCCCTACCCCCACGCTGATGATCTGCGATCCGCCCCCGCCGTCGCCATCGCAGTCGAGTTCGGTGCCCTCGGTGCTGCCCCTGGCTCACGGGCGAGAGGCGCGCATCGTGCAGTCTGCCCCGGGGACGCTGGACTTTGCCGTGCAGCGCGCCGCGCCCGGCGGCGATGTGCAATGGACGGTCTCCGGGGGCACGTTGGCTGCGCTGCCGGATGATGGCGTGCGCTGGGGACCACCGAGGCGGCCCGGCCGCTATCTGCTCCAGGTTGTGGTGGATTGGGGTGTTGAAGGCCTGGCAGTGGACAGCCTGGTGCTCACCGTGACGGGGGAAGGGCTGGTGATCTTGGGGTAGATGCTCACCCTCCCACAGTTTTCAAGTAACCGGCGGTAGGGTAAGCTGAGTGGGGATAGGTACCATGTCCGACTTGCCGTTCGAGCTGGATCACCTGACGCATTTCATCGTCACGGCCAAGCGCCACACCTATGCTGGTGATGGCCGCCCGGCCCCCAGCAGTCGCCCCAGTTCCGTGGACCTGATCTACGAGCGGGATGACTGGCGCTACCACGACTCATACTTTGGCACGCGGGATTTCATGGGACACGAGGTGGTCTACTGGCGGAACCGGGCCGTGTGGGGCATGATCTATTATGGCCGGGTGCTGGAGCCAGTGCCTCTGGGCGATCTATGGCCGTTCCTCAAGCGCGCCTTGCAGGCCACTTATTCGGAAAGCCGCTTCCTGGGGCCTTCGGTCTATAGCGAGGTGGGCTGGCGCTATGAGGACGTGAACCAGGGCACGACGGCTTTCTTTGAGGGCCAGGAAGAGATCCGCCATCACGGCGTGCGGGTCTATCGGCTCACGTATACCGGTGGGTTGCTGATATAGAGCGTAGTGCGTATCTTTGGCGGCCCCCCGCTCCCCCGCTCCCC
>DAOTYG010000243.1:0-5769 GCA_034435155.1 Anaerolineae bacterium
GGGGAGCGGGGGAGCAGAGGAGCGGGGGAGCGGAGGAGACACGCAATACGCAACACGTAGCACGCAACACGTAAAGGAGTACATCATGACACTCATTCAAACCGAGAACCTGACCAAAGTGTACGGCAAGGGCGAGACGGCCGTGACTGCCCTGGACCACGTGAGCCTGACCATCAACGCCGGCGAGTTCGTGGCCGTGATGGGGCCGAGCGGCTGCGGCAAGTCCACGCTGCTCCACCTCATCGGTGGGCTGGACCGGCCCACGGAGGGCCGCGTGCTCCTGGACGGCGCCGACCTCTCGCAGCTTAGCGACACGCGGCTGGCCGAGTTGCGTCGCCGGCGCATCGGCTTTGTCTTCCAGTTCTTCAACCTGATCCCGGTGCTCAACGCCACCGAGAACGCCGCGCTGCCCCTGATCCTGGACGGGGCGCGGGCCGGCGAAGCGCGGGCCAAAGCCGTCGAATGGCTGACCAGGATGGGCCTGCGCGATAGGCTGGGCAACCGGCCGGACCAGCTCTCCGGCGGCGAGCAGCAGCGCGTCGCCATCGCCCGGGCGCTGGTGGCCGAGCCGGCCCTGATCATGGCCGACGAACCCACCGGCAACCTGGACTCGCGGGCCGGCGACGAGATCGCCGCGCTGCTCAAGCAGATCTCGGCGACCTGGGGCCGCACCGTCCTCATCGTCACCCACGACCCGCGCATCGCGGCCTATGCCGACCGGATCATCTTCCTCAAGGACGGCCGGATCGTGGACCAGACGAACCTGAACGGCCGCTCCACCGACGAGACCAACCGCGTCCTGGCCAGGATGGGAGCTTTATAGGACGCGGACGCGACGCGCGCGGGTTTTCGCGGATATATTAACCGCTCACCCTCCCGCAGGTTCGTGCGGTTCCCAGCAACCTGCGGGAGGGTAGGCTGATCTAGAAAATCCGCGTTCATCCGCGTCCCTTCGGAGGTTAGCTATGAACATCCAACTGACCCTGGCGGCCCGGTACCTGTGGGGCCGCAAGCTGCGCACCACGCTGACCACGCTGGCCGTGGTCTTTGGCGTGACGATCCTCTTTGGCATGAGCGGCATGTTGCCCACCATGAGCGAGGCCATGCGCAAGAACATCTTGGTCAGCGTGGGCCAGGTGGACCTGACTGTGACCCACGAGACCGGCGGCAGCTTCAGCCCGGCCGTGGTGGACAAGGTGCGGGGCGCGCCCGGTATCGCTCAGGCCACCGGCCTGCTGCGCCGCAACGTCCTGCTCCCACCCAGCCTGACCCCCACCACGGACCCGCGCCAGGCCGTCTCGGCCGTCACCATCACCGGCCTGGACCCGGCCGATGCGCTCAAGGTCCGGGCCTTCCAGATCGCCGCCGGCCGCTTCCTGGAGCCGGGCGACGGGAACGCGCTGGTCGTCCCGCAAAGCCTGGCCGACAAGCTGGGCCTGGCGGCCGGCGATACCCTCACCCTGCCCTCGGCGACCGGTACAGCCGATTTCCAGGTGGTGGGCATCCTGAACGCCCGCATTACACTGGGCGTCGAGGAGGTCTACGTGCCCCTGGCGGCGGCCCAAAAGCTGCTCAACCAGCCCGGCGAGATCAACACCATCGAGGCGCTGTTCGCCTCTGGCGCAGACCGGGCCACCGTGGAGGCCGACGTGTTGGCGCGCCTGGGGCCGGGCTATCAGATCGGCCAGGCCGAAGCTGGCGAGGAGCTGCTCGCAGCCCTCCGGATCGGCGAGATCATCTTTAACGTCTTTGGCCTGCTGGCCCTGGCCATGGGTGGATTCATCATCCTCAACACCTTCCGCACCATCGTGGCCGAACGTCGCCGCGACCTGGGCATGTTGCGGGCCGTGGGCGCGTCGCGCCGGACGATCCTGGGCCTCATCTTGACTGAAAGCCTGGTGCAGGGCGTCGCCGGTACCGCCATCGGGATGGGGATCGGATTTCTTCTCTCGGCCGCGTTGACGATGCTACTCAATCCACTCCTGCAGCAATTCATCCGCGTGCAGGTCAGTCCGCCGCTGCCTTCTCTGGGGAACTTTATCGGCTCGGCCGTGCTGGGCGTGGGCCTGACCGTGGCCGGGGGCTTTTTCCCGGCCCTGTCGGCCGGTCGCGTCTCCCCGTTGGACGCCCTGCGTCCGTCTGTGGGCAGTGTGGCCGAGCGAGCAGCCAGCCGGTGGGCCATCGTGGGCGCGGTGCTGATCGTCCTGGCCGCGTTGGGGCTGCTCTCCGGCATCTTTGGCCTGGCGGTGCTGGGGACGCTGCTCTTCCTGACCGGGCTGGTGCTGATCGCGCCGGTCCTGATCAAACCCATCGCCAACACCTTTGGCCGACTGTTGGGCCTGCTCCTGGCGCGGGAGGGGCAGATTGCCCAAGGCAATCTGGCCCGGCTGCCGGGCCGGGCCGCCATCACCGCCTCGGCCCTGATGATCGGCCTGGCGATCACCATTGCCCTGTTCGGCATGATCTCCAGCGTCTCCGGCAAGTTCACCGAGTTCCTGGACACCAGCCTGGGCGCGGATTACCTGGTTATGCCGTATTCCCTGGTGTTGGGCGGCGGCAACCTGGGCGCGTCTTCCGAACTGGCCCAGAAAATGCGCGATACGCCCGGCGTCGCCGCCGTGACCACCCTGCGCCTGGCGGCGTCTACGGCCAAAGGCGCGGCGTTGCAGGTGATCGGGATAGACCCGGCCACGTTCCCGGCCCTCTCCGGCCTGTCGTTCAGCAGCGCGGGCGACCCGGCCGGGGCCTACGCCGCCCTGGACCGCGAGCGGGCCATCATCACCAACGGCATCTTTGCCGCCCAGAATCAGGTGCGGGTGGGCGACGTGCTCACCCTCAAGACGCCGGAGGGCGATAAGGACTATCGTGTGGTGGGGATCGGCATGGACTACCTGAACGCCAAGCTGGCGACTGGCTACATCTCGCAGGCCAACCTGGCGACAGACTTTCACCAGACTTCAGACGTGCTGCTCATGGCGAATGCGACCAAAGACGCGGACAAGGTCGCCGTGCGGGCCGCGTTGGAGCGCATTGTGCAGGGCTACCCGGCCTTCACCCTGCTCGATTCGGCATCCTTCCGCCAGACGCAGCTCCAGACCTTTGACGCGATGATCTATGTGTTCTACGTGCTGGCGTTCGTGCTGGCCTTCCCGGGCCTCATCGCCATGATCAACACCCTGGCGATCAATGTCGTGGAGCGGACGCGCGAGATCGGGATGCTGCGGGCGGTGGGCAGCACCCGACGGCAAATCCAGAAGATGATCCTGGGCGAAAGCCTGCTGCTGGCGGCCGCCGGGGTGGCCTTTGGCATCCTGGCCGGCCTCTGGCTGGGTTACGTCCTGGTGGGGGCGATGGCCGCGGCCGGGTTCGACCTGCCCTATGCCTTCCCCTGGGCCGGCATCCTGGCCGTCACGGCGGTGGGGCTGCTGTGCGGCGTGCTGGCGGCGGTGCTGCCGGCCCGGCAGGCGGCGCAGTTAGAGATCGTGACCGCGTTGCACTATGAATAAGGGTCAGTAGCTATCTCGACAATGCTGCTCAGCGTCTGGAAGGACGCTTCAACCGATCACCAGCTTCGCGGTGCTCGGTTGGAGCGTCTTTCGCATAGCGGGAGGAGGCCCGGCCGAAGGCTCTTGAGGCTTGACGAACGGCGCGAGGCATTGTAGAATGTTCGGGGGGAACCGTGTCACCCAGGCCCGCAGGTCGGCCCCACCTGATCTCGGAGCGCGCGGCCCGGCCCGGCTACGGGGTGGGCCAGGTGCTCAGCGTGTGACCCGGCTCGGCGAAGGCAGAGCAGATTCGGACCTGGACGTGCTGGTGATGCCTGGCGCTGTCTGGGAGAATACTCATGATAGCAGCGGCTGACGGCAACGGCGGGGGACGGGAAAGGGAAACCGGGCCCCAACACCTGGTTCGCCATCACAACAATGGCCTGGCCTACTACCAGTTCGAGGACCTGCTGGCGTTCCCAGAGGTTATACATGGGGTGTTTACCCGGCTCGGCGGCGTCAGCCCGGCCCCGTTCGCCACGCTCAACGCCAGCCTGGCCGTGGGCGATGACCCGGATCGCGTGGTGACCAACCGGGATCGCCTCTGCCAGACCTTGGGCCTGAACCTCCAGGCCGCCGTGATGCCCCAACTGGTTCATGGCACCCGGGTCACGATAGTGACGGAAGAGCACCGGGGCCGGGGAGCCATGGACCGGGACGGCCTGCCAGCCACCGACGTGCTCATCACCAACCGGCCCGGCGTGCCCTTGCTGATGACCTTCGCGGACTGCGTGCCGATCTTGCTCTATGACCCGCTGCGTCGGGCCATCGGACTGGCCCACGGGGGTTGGAAAGGCTCGTTGCACGGCGTGGCCCGGTCGGCGGTGCGCGCCATGCAGGAGGCTTACGGCTGTCGGCCCGCCAACGTGATCGCGGCGGTGGGGCCGGCGGTGGGGCCTTGTTGCTACCAGGTGCGCGATGACGTGTGGGCGGTGGGTCAGGCCGTCTTCCCCGCCAGTTCGACGGTGTTCCGGCCGCAGGGCGATGACACCTGGCATCTGGATCTGTGGACGACCACGCGCCATTGGCTGGCGCAGGCTGGCGTGGGGCATATCGCCGCCGCCGATTGGTGTACCGCCTGCCACACCGACGAGTTTTTCTCTCACCGGGGCGAAAACGGCAAGACCGGCCGCTTCGGTGTGGTGCTGGCTTTGCGGTAGACCCGGCGGGGTCTGAGCTGAGGTGAGGGCAATATGACGACAGACCTGGCCGACAACATCCAGCGCGTGCAAGAGCGCATTCGGGCCGCGGCCCTTCGCGCTGGCCGCAGCCCGGCCGAGATCACCCTGGTGCCGGTGACCAAGACCGTGCCCCCGGCCACGATCCGGGCCGCCTATGACCTGGGCCTGCGCGTCTTTGGCGAGAACCGGGTCCAGGAAGCTCAGGCGAAGGTCGCCGCGCTCTCCGATCTGCCAGGCCTGCATTGGCACCTGGTGGGGCACTTGCAGCGTAACAAGGCTAAGGTCGCCCTGGGCCTGTTCGAGGTCATCCACTCGGTGGACAGTTTGCGCCTGGCAGAGACCCTGAGCCGCCTGGCGACCGAGGCCGGGCGTAGGACGCCGGTGCTCCTGGAGGTCAACGTGGCCGGCGAGGCCAGCAAGTTCGGTTTTGCACCCGCTGAGCTGCGTGACGCGGTGCCGGCTATCGCCGCCTTGCCCGGCCTGTCCATCTGGGGCCTGATGACCGTCGCCCCCCTGGTGGCGGACCCGGAGACGGTGCGGCCGGTTTTCCGGCAGCTCCGGCTCTGGCGCGACGAGCTGGCACGGAGCCACCCGGCGCACCCCTGGTCCCATCTGAGCATGGGCATGACCGACGACTTTGAGGTCGCTATCGAAGAAGGGGCCACGATGGTGCGCATCGGCCGGGCTATCTTCGCTGGTTGCTCGTAGCTGGTTGCTCGTAGCTTGTTACTCGTAGCTCGTCAGGCTGTTCCAGAGAAATAATGATCCCAACCGTTCCCGCTGGATTGCCAAATCCAGCGGTTTTCCCCGCCATTTCCAGGCTGCAGGCGTGGATTTGGCACGCTTCGCGCACGCCGAAGGTGGTCACCCCGTTCAGTATGGATCTATACTTTCGCAGTTTGGTAGTCTCCCTCAATCGTGTTGATGTATAATAGAGATTATAGTGGTTTAACTTGACACGGGCGTAGCCGTCGAGTATTCTTACTACAGGTGACAATCATGCAGTTATGGAGGTGCACCACGATGCTCAGCTACGCTCGGGT
>DAOTYG010000244.1:0-3606 GCA_034435155.1 Anaerolineae bacterium
CTGGCCCCCGCCCAACCTGACCCTGCTCAACAATGCCTTGCGGCAGACGGGATGGCGCGGCGAACCGCTGAACGAGGACAACTGGCGTCAGGCGGTGCTCCAACGGCTGCGAACAATCGTCTGGGAGCGCGTCGTGGATGACGTACGTCCCTTTCTGGAGCCTGGCGTGGACCCAAACGTGCTGAACCGGGAGAATCTGGAGCGTTTGCTCGCAACGCAGACAATTTGCTCGACCAAAGTGTTTACCGCCGAGAACGCAGAGAGCGCTGAGATGAGGGCACAGGAAAATCCGCCTCAGATGGCCCATGCGATTAGCCTTCTACCCGCTACGTCATAACCGGTCATTGCCGACAGCGGTCGAGCAGCCAGAGTGCAACCTATCCGCGTAACCCGTGGGGAATCTGCGTCGTGCTACCACCCGCTATGCCCAGTCGTTCCGACCGTACCTGCGGGGCCCGGATGGGAAGCGGGACCAACAGAAACGCGCCCGGCGAATCGAACCCGGCAACTCCTGTCGCCGGAAAACCTGCGCACGACATCCGAAGGGAATTTTGAATACGACAGGCACAAGATGAGGTTTATGCAAGGATAACGCCCATGAGCGAATACCAATACTACGAATGGCAAACCCTCGACCGCACGCTCACCCCCGAAGAGCAGGCCGCGGTGAACAAACTGTCCAGCCACATTGACGTCACGCCGTCGCGGGCGGTCGTCACCTACAGTTGGGGCGATTTCAAACACGACCCCATCCAGGTGCTGGCGCGCTACTTCGACGCCTTCCTCTACCTGGCCAACTGGGGCAGCAAGCGACTGGCCTTCCGCTTCCCCAAAAATCTGCTGGATGCCCGGCCGATCGAGCCGTACCTGTGGGAGTATTGCATCGAACTGCGGCCGGTCGGCGATTATCTGATCCTGGACATCTCGCTGGACGAGGAGGAGGGAGGGGGATGGATCGAAGGCGAGGGCTGGCTCTCCTCGTTGAGCCGGCTGCGCGACGACATCCTGGAAGGGGACTATCGGGCGCTCTACCTGGCCTGGCTGCGCGCCGCCGAACTACAGGATGCCGACGATGACGAGCCAGAACCGCCTGTCCCGCCCGGCCTGACGGGTGCGGACGGCTGTCCGCCTCTACCTCCCTCCCTGGTGAGTTTCATTGAGCTATTCGACCTGGACGAATACCTCATCCAGGCCGCGGCTGAGGCCAGCCCGCCACGACAACCGATGCCGGCCCTCCCACCCGAAGAAGCCATCGCTCGCCTGCCGCCGGCCGAGCGGGATGCCTTCCTGGTACGGCTGGCGCGTGGCGAGCCTCACCTTTCGCTGGCGCTCAACCGCCGCCTGCAAGCGTTGACCGGTGCATCTCGCCCGACTGCTGCCATCCCCCCGCGCACGTGGGGCCAGTTGCGGGCGACCGCCGACCGGCTGCGCCGCGAGGCCAAACGGCGCGCAGCCCAAGCCGCCGAGGCCAGACGCATCGCCGAATTAGAGGCCTTCGCGCCGCATGAGGCTGAAGCCTGGCAGGAAGTGGTGGCGTTCATCGAGGAGAAGAAACCGGCCTCTTACGACAAAGCGATCGCGCTGCTTCGCAGGCTGCGCGACCTGGCCGAATACCAGGGCCGCATGGCCGATTTCCAGGCCCGAGTGGCGGACCTGCATGTGCGCTACGCCAACCGGCCGGCGTTGCGCCAGCGTCTGCAGCGATCCCGGCTGCTCTAACCATCCCGGTTGGCGGCCCCCCACCAGGCACCGTCTGCCCCACCCGATTATGCCCGCCCCCAATTTGACACCACAGCTTTCTGGTGGTACAATATATGCCGATGTCATATAGAAGACATTAGCACACAGCGAGGAACACGATGTGCAACAACCATCATGATGAACACCACGCCGGCCGTTGCCCCAGGATCGAGCGGATGTGGGGCTTTGTGCAACCCTGGCTGCTGTTGCTCCTGGCGCGCAAGCCGGCCCACGGCTACGAACTGATGGAGCAGTTGGGCCGCGATGAGGACACCCCGGCCGCCGATCCCGGCCTGCTCTACCGCACGCTGCGCCAGTTCGAGGAAGAGGGCCTGGTTCGCTCCTCCTGGGATACCAGTAGCGCCGGGGCCGCCCGCCGCGTCTACGAACTGACCGACCAGGGCCGGGAATACCTGCACGCCTGGGCCGTCAACATCCGTCGCACCCGCGAGCGGCTGGACCGCTTCCTGGCAGAATACGAAACCCATTTTTCAATAGGGGCGCAGCGGTGATGCGCCCAGATACGCTTTGAGAGGAGGCAAGAACGATGTGTCACGAACATCCCGGCCATCACGGCCATGCGAAGGGAAGGATGATGTGTCACGAGCATCCCAGCCATCACGGCCACGCAGGGGGATGCTGCTGCGAGGGCCGGGGCTGGGGACCTGATTTCCCCTTCCGCCGCCGCTTCCCCACGCGGGCGGAGCGCATCGCCTGGCTGGAGGAGTACCTGAAAGAGTTGCAGGCCGAGGTCCAGGCCGTCCAGGAGCGCCTTGCCGAAATGAAAGCGGCCGGGTAAGCCGCGCGGCAAGGCCCAGAGGACGTCCGGATGTCCGATCGTCGGCGATCCCACAACCTGCTCGAGGTTGCCGGCCTGTTCCTGAAGCTGGGCAGCATCAGCTTTGGTGGACCGGCGGCCCATATTGCTCTCATGGAGCAAGAAACGGTCTCCCGCCGTCGCTGGCTGAGCCGCGAGCACTTTCTCGACCTGCTGGCCGCCACCAACCTGGTGCCTGGCCCCAATGCCGTGGAGATGGCCAGCCACATCGGTTTCATCCACGCTGGCTGGCCGGGTCTGGTGGCCGGCGGGGGGGCCTTTATCCTCCCGGCTTTCCTCATCAGCCTGGCCCTGGCCTGGGCCTACGTTAGCTTCGGGTCCCTGCCGCAGGTCACGGCACTGTTCTACGGCATCAACCCGGCGGTGATGGCCATCATCCTGACGGTCACCTACCGTCTGGGCCGGGCAGCGCTGCGGGACTGGCGGGCCGTCGCCCTGGCCCTGGCCTGCCTGGCAGCCGCCTTTCTGGGCGCCAACGAGGTCGTCGTGCTCCTGGCGGCGGGGGTCGTGGGCGTCCTGCTCTATGCGCCGCCTCGTCTGCCCACCCGGCTCTGGTCGGCGATGCTCTGCCTCCCGGCCGGCCTGTCTGCCCTGCCCCTGCCCGGCTCGGATGACCGTCTGCTCCAGCTGGGGCTCTTTTTCCTCAAGGTGGGTTCGCTCCTCTTCGGCAGTGGCATGGTGCTGTTCGCCTTTATCCAGCGGGATGTGGTGAGCCGATACGGCTGGCTGACCCAACAGCAGTTGTTGGACGCTATCGCCGTGGGCCAGATGACGCCGGGTCCGGTGCTCTCCTCGGCCACTTTCATCGGCTACCTGGTGGCCGGGTGGCCCGGAGCGGTGGTCTCTACCCTGGCCGTATTTACGCCGTCGTTCGTCATCGTGGCCCTGGTGGGGCCGTGGATCCCCCGCCTGCGCCGTTGGGCGGCCGCCCAGGCTTTCCTGCGCGGGGTGAATGCTGCCGTGGTGGCGCTGATCCTGGCGGTGGCACTGGCGCTGTTTCGCCCGGCCATCGTGGACATCTGGACGGC
>DAOTYG010000245.1:0-7769 GCA_034435155.1 Anaerolineae bacterium
CACCGGCACTGCCCGCGTAGCGAACGCGGCTCCCTCTCCCTGGTAGGGAGAGGGCCGGGGTGAGGGTAGAAACGGCCAGCCGGCGCAGATCGCCCCTCACCCCTACCCTCTCCCCGTAGGGGCGAGGGAGCAAACACGCCTCCGCGTGCAAAAACGTGACGGACACCCTGACCCCAGGGTCGCAGTTGACACCCCGATCACTTTCTGTTATGCTTGGGTAACTCGCAAGCCACATATTTCCAGAAAGGTGGTACTCAGCTATCACTGCAGAACGATCGCCCGCCGAGAACGTGTCGCCGGAGCTGGCCCTCGAAAGAGTATCTCTGCGCCAACGCTTCCTCCGCCCCCGCACCCTCATCTCGTTTCTGATCGCCCTTGCCCTTATCATCCTGCTGGTCACACAAGTGCGGATTGACCTGCTGGAAACATGGCGGATCACCGCCAGCGCCAACCTGGGGCTGGTGTTGCTGGCTTTTCTGGTCTATTATGCCTCTTTCCCAGTCCGGGGCCTGCGCTGGCGAATCCTGTTGCGCAACGCTGGCAGCGCGGGCCGGCTGCGGGTGAGGGACCTCACCGAGATCGTCTATCTGTCATGGTTCGCCAATTGCATCGTGCCGGCCAAGCTGGGTGATGTCTATCGCGGCTACCTGCTCAAGACCAGCGAGGGCGTGACCCTCTCCAGGACCCTGGGCACCATCCTGGCCGAGCGCATCCTGGACCTGCTGGTGCTGATCGTGATGATGTGCGCGGCTGGCCTGTGGGCCTTTCAGGGCCGCATCCCCGACGCGGCCTTGTCTGTATTCCTGATCGGCCTGGGGCTGGCCGCCCTGGCTGTGGTGGGCCTCATCGGGATGCGGTTCTTCGGTGGCCTGGCCCGGCGGATCATCCCGGCCCGCTTCCACGAGGTCTACTCGCGTTTCGAGGAGGGGGTGCTGCTCTCCTTCAAACGTCTGCCAGCCCTGGTGGGACTGACCCTCATCACCTGGTTCTCCGAGGTGGGGCGGGTCTACTTTGTGGTGCTGGCCGTGGGTCAACCGCTGGACTTTGGGCTGGTAACGTTTATCGCCCTGCTGGAAGCGGTGTTGACCACGCTGCCGTTGACTCCAGCCGGCCTGGGGTTCACAGAGAGCGGCATTGTGGGGGTCTTGCTCTTTGCCGTGCCAACCATGACGGCGGAACTGGCGACCTCAGTGGCGATCATTGACCGGCTGATCAGCTATTTGAGCCTGGTCTTTCTGGGGTTGATCTTGTTCCTGGCGAGCGGAAAAACTAAATGAAAGATCAGTAGATGGAAAAAGTTGCTCAAAGCGGGTCTGCCAGGCCCACCCAGTCCGGCCTGGGCCGGGGGCCTGACTGGGTGACCCGCCGCTTCGCGCTCGGCGGTCAGTGCGAAGCCTCAGGCCTGGGCCTGGCAGACCGCCGAGGAGCACGAATTGCCATCTACTGAAGATGGGTAGCCCACCTCACGAACCACTTTTGCCCGGAAAGGACCTCACCTTCATGGAAAATCACCCCCCGGCCTCCCGCTGGCCCGAGTACGAACCTCCCATCTCCCCGATCCGCCAGTCGCTGGATCGCCGCTTCCTGCGAGCCTTGGACGCCTGCGTGAGTTTCTTCGGCCGGCACTGGCTGGCGCTGGTGAACCTGGCCCTGTTCCTGTACCTGGCTGTGCCCTTCCTGGCCCCGTTGTTCATGCTGGCCGGCCTGCCCGGGCTGGCCCAGGTGATCTATGGCGTTTATTACCCCCTATGTCACCAACTGCCTTACCGGTCGTTCTTCATCGGCGGGGCCAATCCTGTATACAATTATGCGGACCTGTGGCCGCTGCTGGACCAGAGCTTCCCCCCAGAATCGCACCGCTGGTTCATCGGCAACCAGACGTTGGGTTACAAGATCGCTTTGTGTCAACGGGACCTGGCTATCTATGGGGCCATGCTGCTGGCCGGGCTGATCTTTGCCCTGGTGCGGCGACGTTACCGGCCGCCGGATTGGCGGCTCACCCTGGTGATCACCGTGCTACTCACCGTACCCATGGCTGTGGATGGATTGACTCAGCTCGTGGGCCTGCGGGAGAGTGTGTGGCAGTTGCGCCTGCTCACCGGCGGCCTGTTCGGGCTGGCCTGGGTTTGGCTGCTCTATCCGTACATTGAGGCCGGGGCGCGCCAGGTCCATGAGCCGCCTGGGCAGTAAAACTCATGCGCGTTCCTGGATGGCCCTGGCTGATCATCCTGCTCAGTTGCCTGAGCCTGGCCCCCGGGCCGGCGGTGCCGGTCCTGGTGGAAGCCGAACTGCCCCAGGCCCCGTTGACCGCCACCCAGGTACACCAAATAGACCGCCTGCGCCAGGTCCCCGTCCTGCGCGCGCCCTCTGTCCTCCTCGCTGACGCCGCCACCGGCCAGGTGCTCTACAGCCAGGACCCCACCACACCCCGGCCGCCAGCCAGCACTACCAAGATCATGACCGCCCTGCTGGTCCTGGAACGCAATTACCTCACAGAGACTGTACGCATCCCTGCCGACCTTCAGGTGCCAGGCACTACGGCTGGCCTGGTGCCCGGCGAGACCCTGACCATAGAAGGGTTACTCTACGGCCTGTTGCTCCCCTCCGGCAATGACGCAGCCCTGGTCCTGGCCCGGTACAGCGGCGGGACAGAAGAAGAGTTTGTGGCGGCGATGAACACGCGCGCGGCGGAACTGGGACTCGTCCATACCCACTTTGTAAACCCCCATGGGTTGGACGCCCCAGATCACCTGTCCAGCGCCATGGATCTGCTGCGCCTGACCCGCCAGGCCTTACGACATCCCACCTTTGCGCGCATCGTCGCCACAGCGACGTATTCGGTCCGGGGACACCGCTGGGAGAACCGCAACCAACTGCTGGAGCAATACCCGGGGGCAGATGGGGTCAAGACCGGCACCACCGCCGCAGCCGGTGAGTGTCTGATCGCCTCGGCTACCCGCCAGGGGCAACGGCTCATCGCCGTGGTATTAGGCAGCCAGGACCGCTACGCCGAGGCCACGGCCTTGCTCGACTATGGTTTCGCTCATTATACCTGGCAACGGCTCGACCTGCCGCCCGGCGATTTCCGCCAGGTCCGCGGGAAAGACGGCTCCCGGCTCCTGCTGGGTTTGCATGATCCCCAGGTGATCGTCCTGCCCCGCTGGCAAAAGAGCCATCTCCGGTCCTTCTTACACCTGGCTCCAGTAGCCCAGCCTGGGGAACCTGTTGGCCAACTCGAGTTCACGCTGGGGGGACAGCAGTTGTGCATCCTGCCAGTATATGCCCTCTCTCATGAAGCAGCCCCATAGCGCGACCCGCGTGGCGGGCCGCAACCAGACTCAGCCAACCACAACTGGGTGGGCCTGGCAGACCGTCGAGGAGCACAAATTTCCATCTATGAGTCTACTGCAAAAAGGTCGTTTCACCGCCGAGACGCAGACGTTTCGCGCGCAGAGAATACGATGAACTCTGCGCTCCCGGCGCCTCTGCGGTGAGTTTTTGCAGTGAACTCTTCTGTGGATAAAGCTGCTGCTTTCACAGCAGGGGAGAAGGGTTTTTAGGGGTTTGGCGACGGCAGAGCCGTCGCCAAACCCCACATCCCAGGGGTAGGGAACAAAGAATATCCCAGCCTGGACCCACTACTCAGTAGAGCGACTACCCTGCACTCCCCTGACCAACACAAATCCACAGTGATCAGCTACTTTTATAGTCCCCTTAGTAGCTATGTGGATAGTTGATCATCAGCGGTCTGAGAGCTGTCACCCACTGTATCTTGCGGTCTCTTTATCTGGCCCCCATACGCCTTGGGGGTCGCTCAGCACCCCATTGTGGATAACGGGTGGAGAAAAACAGGCGCGCACGGGGCGGGCCTGTCGCAGCGATCTACTTATCCACAACAACGGGCAGTTATCCACAAAAAACCGGCCAGTTATCCACAAGCCGGTGTGGATCAATGGCCGGTATCATCAGGGCTGTGGTCAGGCTTGCAGGGGCAAGCCGGCTGAGGCTGCGACTAGCGAAATAGTTTTTCCCGGATCTGCATCACCGTCCGGCGGGTCTCCTCATCCTCCTGAATGACCTGGGCGATCTTCTCATACCCGTGGTGAACGGTGGAGTGATCGCGCCCGCCCAATTCCTGACCGATCTGGGAAAACGGCGTTTTGGTCTCTTCGCGCAGCAGGTACATGGCGATCTGGCGAGGCCAGGCCAGCTCCTTGCGGCGGGCGGGGCTGCATAGCGCGTCCCGGGTAAGCCCAAAGTGCTCGGCCACGGTTTGGATAACCTGTTCCTCTGTGACTTCAGGGTGTTTCACCAGATCGGCCAGTGCTTCTTCGGCGGTTTCGAGGTTCAGCGGCCGGGCCAGAGCGGTGGTATAGGCTATCACACGCGTGAGAGCGCCCTCCAGTTCGCGGATATTGTGTTGGGCTTTGCGGGCGATCAGCTCCAGAACGGCCAACGGCACCTGACAATTGCGCCGGGCAGCTTTGGCGCGCAGGATGGCGATGCGCGTCTCCAGGTCTGGCACCTGGAGGTCCACAACCAACCCCCATTCAAAGCGGGACTGCATGCGCGGTTCTAGCGAGCGGAAGGATTTGGGCGGCCGGTCTGCCGTGAGCACGATCTGCTTGTTCGCCCTGTGCAGGGCATTGAAGGTGTGGAAGAACTCTTCCTGGGTGCGTTCCTTGCCGATCACAAACTGGATGTCATCTATGAGCAAGAGGTCCGTGTAGCGATACCGGGTCCGAAACAACTCTCCCTGGCCGCGTTGGATGGCATCAATAAAGTCGTTGGTAAACTCCTCGGCCGATACATAGAGCACCTTGTAGCCCCGTTGCAGACTCTCATGACCAACCGCATGGAGCAGGTGGGTCTTGCCCAGCCCTACCCCGCCGTAGATGAACAACGGGTTGTACGCCGTAGCTGGTTGGTTAGCCACGGCGAGGGCGGCAGCATGGGCCAGCCGATTGCTCGGGCCCACGATAAAGGTGCTGAAAGTGTAATCGCGTTGCAGATTACCGCAGTCAATATCAGAAAAATTAGTGGTGTGCGGCGCGGGCTCCTCAATGGCCAGGGGTTCCGGCGGCACCGTCAAGACCAATCGCTCACGACCTGCCGGGTCCGCCCGCACCACATAGCGTACTTCCACTGCCCGGCCTACCAGACCGGTGAGGGTCTTCTTGACCAGGTTGTGCAGGCGGTTCTCCAGCCATTCCCGCGCGAACAGGCTGGGCGTCCCGATGACGAACAGGCCATCCTCGTAGGAGACCACGGTCGTATCGCGGATCCAGGTGTCATAATCGGCCGGCGTGACCTGGAGTTGGAGTTGACCTAAGGCAGCATGCCAGATTTCTCTGGACGACAAGGGCATAATCTCTCTTCGAATTATAACTCGCGGGGTGGGTCAGCCGTCAGGTGCGTCTGGTCTGACGGCACTATTTTAGTGCCACGGGTTGCGCCTCCACGCGCCAGTCCCCGGCTCCCGGCTCACACCGGGAAACACCCTCGAGATTTCCGATTGATCGCGGTTCCGGGGCGTTGAGGCGCAAAAATACCCTATCGCCGCACCCTCGGTTGACGGCAAACGACCCCCCAGTTAATTGGATGTATGAGTTTTGGTTATTAGTCCCGGCTAACCGTGGTCACCTGGTTCCGGGACCGTGTCCCGATGCATCGCTTAGAGGTAACACTGAAGTTGAGGCCCCCGGGGCGCACGGTAAGGAAGGAAAAGAGACCGTTAACCCCGCTGACCAGAGGAAACCCAGGTTGTCGGGGCGACAAGGGCAAAAAGCATATTACCAGACCCGACTCAGTTTGACAAGTTCCTGGCGGGGGCGGAACCCTATAATGGCGGGAAATTTAAGATAGATTATGGTCAAGAATCCAATGATAGATGTGGATATTTAGACAATATATTTAGATTGCCGGTGGTCTCATAGACTAGCTTTTCTGAGTGCCGGAATAGGCCAGCTCCGGCTATTGATGCTGATAATCCATGAAAAAATTACTATTTATAGCCTTTGGACAACAACAAAATGCGACAATCCGAAGGTTCGCAGGGGTGTCCTCTCCAGGGCATAGGTGATCCGGCGCAGGAGCGAGGCCAGGCGGGGCCGGCGGGCCGCGATGTGGTCATAGCCGGGGTAGATCTGGGTGAAAACCAGTTCCCGGCAGGGCAGCCGGGCCAACAATTCCCGGATATCGCCCGGCGTATACGCCCGCACATGGGGGCAGAACCGCCGCCGCAGGGGATCCGGGAGCCAGTTCACCAGGGGGATCAGGCCGAATACGTAACGCGAGCCAAAATAGGCCCCGTGCGTCTCAAAGAAGTAACGGCGATTCGGGGCAAAGATGATCACGTGCCCACCGGTTCGCGTGACCCGGCACGCCTCCGCCAGGGCCTGGGCATCGTCGTCCACGTGCTCGATGACCTCGTGCAGCAGCACCACATCAAAGGCCGCGTCGGGGAATGGCAGCCGCTCAGCCGGGGCCACGCTGATGCCGGCCCTGGGAACCAACGCCCCCGCCTGTCGCGCCCGCTCCTGGTCGATCTCCACCCCGTAGACGTGCGGGCTGAGCGCACTGAAGGCGCGCACGTACATCCCCACCCCACAGCCCACGTCCAGGATGCGCCGCCCGGCCAGCGGCACATAGTCTTGCATCAGCTTCAGGCGGCGGTCCTGGCCGGCTCGCCACACGTAGCTGGGATGCCCCAGCGTGATCGCCGGGTCTTCACTCATAGTAGTCCCTTCCAGTGGCGTGAATTTTAAGGTTGGGCTGACATCCGTGCATAACTCCTGTCAGGGAGGGAACAAAGGGAGAGAAAGCCTTTCTGGGGTTTTTGCGGCGGCGAAGCCGCCGCAAAAACCCCTACCAGGTTCCCCTCCCCGAAGGGACGCGAAGTGGGGAGTGAGGCAGTGCCCTCATGGGTTTAGTTTACGCACGGATGTCAAGATGTCAGGGGGGGATTGACAAAACCCCGCCCGTCGGTTATAATACGATTAGAACAAACGTTCTAATTCAGGAGGTCCAGATGGGCGGCAGTATCCATCCCTTCCCGGTCGCGCGCGTGACGAACCGTCAACCAGTTGGGGACAGGCAAGCCGAGGTCTGTGCCCAACGCCAGGTCCTGGCCGATGGCCGGGTGGTCTGCGACAAGGTGGGCCGGGGCAACGCCGAGGTCTCACCGGCCCTCTGTGCCACCTGCCCGGCGGCGCAGGTCAATTGCCAGCATTTGCGGTACACCTTGCGTAAAGACGAGCCGGTGCCCATCGTGGTGCGTTACGCCGGCGGCCGCACGGAGGTCTGGGATGACCTGCCACCCAGCATCAAGTTCAGCCAGGCGGCCTGTGCCCTCCGGCGGGAACCGATCACATCGCCGGCGGATTGCGCCGGTTGCCCCCTCCGGCTGGCGCCGGCAACGCGCAGCAAAGGCGTGGTGGTGCCCCTGCGGCCAGCTCCCGCCCCGGCCGAGCAGATCGTCACCACGTGACCTATAGAGTAGCCTACCCTCCCGCAGGTTGCTGGGAATCATGTTTCCCGTCTGCGGCGGGCGTGTCCGCGAAAACGCCCGAACCTGCGTGAGGGTGAGCAGTTACGCTGCTCTCACCGCTGAGATGTAGATGGCGCAAGACCCTGAAAAAAACGTAACTGCTCACTACCCTGTTCAAGTGTCATTCTGAGGCGCGAAGCGCCGAAGCCTGCCCTGAGCGAAGCCGAAGGGAATCCCGCACTTACAGGTCAGAAACGTGACTCTTCGCGCCCCTTCGCTC
>DAOTYG010000246.1:0-30185 GCA_034435155.1 Anaerolineae bacterium
TGGGAGCGACTTTTTCCATCTGACTTGAAAATGGACTTCAGGAAGGCACGGCTATTGCCTGCTGCCTATCACATTTTCATGCGTTGTGGCGAACGCAGTTCATGATGACTACTGAGAATAGCCGTG
Organism: Anaerolineae bacterium; assembly: GCA_034435155.1. Taxonomy (GTDB): domain Bacteria; phylum Chloroflexota; class JAHJIN01; order JAHJIN01; family JAHJIN01; genus DAOTYG01. The sequence continues at coordinate 127 of DAOTYG010000246.1, forward strand.
GAGATGGATAGGACGCAGACGCGGTGCGCGCGGATTTCTCTATCCGCGTGTATCCGCGTCCAAAAGATTTGTCAGTCAATCAGCCAAACAGTGTCTAAGCTTGTCTGAAAAGTCTACCACGAAGGCGCACAGGACAAAGAAATGAGGTATCTGCTCATCCTGTAGACAAGGATGTCACTCTGAGCGCTCCTTCGCGGAGCGAAGGGGCGCGAAGAGTCACGTTTCTGACCTGTAAGTGCGGGATTCCCTTCGGCTTCGGGGCAGGCTTCGGCGTTTCGCGCCTCAGAATGACACCTGGCAGGTGAGCAATTACGAAATGAGAGGAAATTGACAGAGATTCTTTGTGTCCTTCGTGTCCTTAGTGGTTTTCAGACCAGCTCTAACTCGGGTGTAAATGCCTGGCAAACACCTCCAGCCGGCCTTTTTCCTCGCCGATGCGGGTGATCAGCTCGCGGTAATCGGCCGGCGGGGGCGTCTCGGCCACGCGCTCCAGCACGATGGCCTCGGCCGGGCAACCGGTGGCACACAGCCCGCAGCCGATGCACCGCTCCCGGTCCACCACTGCCACATCCCCAAGCGTGATGGCCTCCATCGGGCAGCGCTCCAGGCAGTCACCGCAGGCGACGCACGTTCCCTCGTCCACCACGGCGCGGAAGTTGCTCTCTACCCGGGCCACCACGCCGTGGAGCCGGGTCATCACCCCCAGGATGTCGCAGCAGCAGGGGCAGCAGTTGCAGATGTAGTCAACCCGGTCGGCGGTGTTGGTGGCGCAGTGGACCAGGCCGGCGTCCTCGGCGCGTTGCAACACGGCCAGGGCCTCCTCTGGGGTGATGAGCCGGGCCGCGTTACGCTCGCTCAGGAAACGGGCCGTGTAGTTGAGGGTGAGGCAGACGTCCACCGGCGCGTCGCAACTGGGCTTGCTGGTGCGGCAGGGACAGTCGGAGACGGCGACATGGCGGGCCGTGCGGATATAGTGGGCGGCCTCCTCGAAGGGAAACACGTGCAGGTCCACCGGGATGGCCTCGCTCACCGGCAGGACGCGGGCCGGGGGTGTGGGGGAGCCGGCCAGCTCGTGGCCCCAGCCCTCGTGATAGTACTCGTCCCACAGCCGGCCCAGCCGTTCCCGTTCGGCCGGCGTCAGCTTGAGGGCCTCCTGGCGCACCATGAGGGGGAACTCGAAGAGGCCCGGGGCGGAGGGCAGCAGGCAATAGCGACGCTGCTCGCCAGCCTGGAAGCCATAGAGCGCGCCCTTATCGGCCATGCTCTCGCACAGCTCAATGACGCGCTCCTCAGGCAGGCCGGCCGCCTCGGCGATGTCGGCCGCGCGGGCCGGATAGAAGCCGATGTGGAGGGCCAGTTCCGCCTCCTCCGGCGTGTAGAGGATGCGCAGGATCTCCAGGAACTTGTCGTTGCGCGGCGCACCCAGCGGATGGGCCGCAAACCTGGCGTGCAGACGTTCGTATATGTCCATGTTCACCTCCGCTAAATAATTTCGAGTGCCTGCCCTCCCGCCGGTTGGGTCAGACCAGACGCCGGTGGCGTGTCCCAATGACCGGCCGCCCCGATTGCCAGCCGTAACCTGCGGGAGGGTACAGGACAGACAGTCAGCACCGGAAGTATTATACTGTAAGCCGGGGGGGCGCGCAAGCATTGAGAGGGAGCTGGCAAAGTGGTCGCCTCCTGGTGATGTGGAAGCCTGGTAACTACTACTCAGCCAGGTTGCTCAAAGGCGGTCTGCGACCGCCGTCGTGGACGAAAGCGTAGCAAGCGGAAATCGCGGGTCGTACTCCCTGCTATCGCCGCTCGGAGCACCGGGTAATTACGAAGCTTGTAGACAAAGCCCCCGTCGGCGTAGTATAATTCGCGGCGGCGACCGTAAGGAGTGCCACCCGCCGTCAGGTGCGGGGTCGCAGACCCCGCACGAGCACAGAATTCCACATTAGCCGTATTATACGAGGAGGAAACAGTAAATTGAGCGATCAAAGAGGAGTTACCGTGTGGTTCACCGGCCTTTCCGGCTCGGGCAAGACGGCCATCGCCAAAGCCCTGGAGCCGATCCTGCGGGCACGAGGGTTGCGTGTAGAACGGCTGGATGGCGACATAGTGCGCCAGAGCCTGACCCGCGACCTGGGCTTTAGCAAGGAGGACCGGGATAAGAACATCGAGCGGGTGACCTTTGTGGCCAAGCTTCTCACCCGTAACGATGTGATCGTGCTTTGTTCGTTCATCTCGCCGTATCGGGCGGTGCGAGACTGGGCGCGGGCGGAGATCGGCAGTTTCGTCGAGGTGTATTGCTATTGCCCCCTGGAGGCGCTCATCGCGCGCGATGTGAAGGGGCTGTATCAAAAAGCCCTGGCCGGTGAGATCGAGAACTTTACCGGCATCTCGGACCCCTACGAGGAGCCGCTGAATCCAGAGGTGCGCATTGATTCCAGTGTGGAGACGGTGGAGGAGAGCGTGGCGCGGGTGTTGGCTTACCTGGAAGAGCACGGCTATATACCGCCGGCCGTGGATGCCAGCGGGTATACCGCCGCCGAGGGGCAGGTGATCGAGGCGCGCCTGGGCGCGTTGGGTTACCTTTAGAGAGGTCGGCCGAGGCCGTTTCACTCTACCTGTGATGGTGGGTCATGTTGGGGTTCCGGCGGCCGGTCTTCCCAGACAGCCTGGATGCGGCGATGGAAGAACCCGGCCATGGTATAGAGCACCGCTGCCACCGGCACGCCGAACAGCGCCCCCCAGAGGCCCGAGATCTGCATCCCGATGAGCAGAGCCGCCAACACTAATAGCGGGGATAACCCCACCTGAGTGCCCATCAACCTGGGTGCGACCACCTGGAACAGGGTGAACTGCAAGACCACCAGCGTCACCGTGACGATGGCCGTCACATACCACGGGGCCTGAAACAGGGTCATCAGGATCGGCAGAAACAACCCCAGGATCGGGCCGAAGAAGGGGATCACGGCCAACAGGGTGGTGATCAGGGCGGTGATGAGGGCGAAATCCACGCCGGCCAGCACCATGACCAGCCCTGCGCCGATGCCATACAACAGGGCCAGCGTGATCTGGCCGCGCACAAACCCCCCAAAGCTCTGGTTCACCGTCTGCCGCAGGAGCGTCCATTCGTCGCGCCAGCCCGGCGGCAACACTCGCCCGATCCCCAACCCCACCTGCCGGCCTTCCAGCATGATGTAGACACTGATGATCAGGATCAGCAGCAGGTTAGAGACCACGCCAGTCACGCTGGTCACCACCCTCAGCGTGTTCTGGAGGATCACCGTGCCCCATTGTTGAACCTGCTCCAGGACGTTCCGCACGTCTAGTAGCTGGTCTATATCCAGGGAAATGCCCCACTGCCCCAGCGTCGCCTCCAGACCACCCAGGAATGTCAGGACCTCGACCAGGTCTTCGGGTATCTGGCGCTCCAGGGCCCGGCCCTGTTCGAGAAGGAGGGGTGTCAAAAGCCCGCTGGCGAGCGCCAGGATGAGGAACAGCCCCCCATAGACGATCAGGACAGCCAGACCGCGCGGCACGCCGTGCTGCTCCAGGGCATCGGCGGCCGGGCTGAGCAGGAAAGCAATGAGCCAGGCCAGGAAAAAGATCAGGATCACGTTGCTGAAGCTTTGTAGCAGAGCATACGTTTTCTCGGCGATAAAGATGGCCGCGGCCAGGGCGAGCAACACGATCAGCAGGCGCACCCCAAAATCGTGAAGCCCCTCCTGTAGGGGGTTCTTTAGCATCTTGCTCCCTCCCCAGACCCGCAGAAAGTTGCTCAAAGCGGCGACCACGCTGTGACCCCCAGCCCACCCAGTCCGGCCTGCCTGCCACCCAGTCCGGCCTGGGCCGGGGGTCGCAGACGTGGGGCCGGGGGCTGGACTGGGTGGCAAGCCGTAGGGGGTGGCTTCGCGCCCGGCGGTCTCAGACCGCCGAGGAGCACACTCAAATCCTGCCGTGCTACCCCTATCGCAGCCGGGGCAGCCAGAAGGCCATGAGCAAGGCCGCCAGGAGCGCCAACGTCGCACCAAACAGGAACGGCGCACTGGCCCCCAGGCCCGTCCAGGGACCAAGCCCTTGCCACAGCACCCCGGCGATAAAGCTGGCCGGGAAGGCCGTCAGCCCGACGGCCGCGTTATAGACCCCATAGGCCGTGCCCCGTTGGACCGGCGTCACCACGTCGGCCACCAGCGCCCTGGCCGTGCCTTCTGCCAGGCCATAGTAGACCCCATAGAGGCCATAGGCCAGCCACACCTGCCAGCCGGCGTTCGCCAGGGCAAACCCCAGGTAGACCAGGCCGTAGAGTAGCCAGCCGCCCACGATGAGCCTGCGCCGGCCGATGCGGTCCGACAGTGCGCCAGCCGGGCCACTCACCAGCGTGTAGATCAGGGTGAACGTGAGCAGGAGGCCCATGATCCCCAGGGCGGAGACGCCCAGGTTCTGCGCCCGCAGGATCAGGAACGCATCGGCCGAGTTGCCCAGGGTGAACAGCACCACGATGACCAGGAAGATCTTGAAGCGCCGGTCAAAGCCCGTGAGCGAGAGGCGCGGCACCTGCGCCTGCGTGTCGGTAATCGGCACATCCCGGGCGGCCAGGGCCAGGGCGAGCACACCCAGCGCCGCCGGGATGACGCTCAGCAAGACCACGGCCTGGAACGTCTCACGGGCCAGGGTCACCTGGCCGGCCTGGGTGGCCCAGATGACCAGGGCCGCAATGAGCAAGCCGAGGAAGGCCCCACCAGTGTCGGCGGCGCGGTGCAGCCCAAAGGCCAGGCCCCGCTGGTCCTCACCGACTGAGTCGGCTACCAGGGCATCGCGGGGGGCCGTGCGGACGCCCTTGCCCACCCGGTCGGCAAAGCGCACCAGCAGCACCAGGGGCCATGAGGCGGCAAAATACAGGAACGGCTTGGCGATGGTGGAGAGACCATAGCCGGTCACGGCCAGCCACTTGCGTTGCCCCAGGCGGTCTGAGAGCCAGCCGGAGAAGATCTTGAGCAGGCTGGCCGTGGTCTCGGCGATCCCCTCGATGAGGCCGACGATCACCGTCTTTTCCCCCAGGACGTTAGCCAGGAACAGGGGGATGAGGTTGATGACCATCTCGCTAGAGATGTCGGTGAGAAAGCTGGTGAGGCTGGCGGCCCAGACGTTGCGGGGCAGGGTGCGCCAACCGGTCCGGGGTTTCACAGTTGTGTTCATGTTTGCTCTAACCTGGGTAAGCGTTCAGCCCCCGGTGCTCTGAGGGGTTTGCAACCCCGATTCAACGGTCCCCGCCGGCGGAAATGGAACCAGGCCAGCGCTGGACAGCCCTAAAACGGGGGTTGCAAACCCCCTACGAGTCTATGGGTGAACGGTTACTAACCTGGTATCTATTCAGCCTGCCCTTCCGTCGGTTAACTGACTGACGGCCGCTGACCGCCTGCTGACCGCTGACCACCGAACAAACGAGGGACATGCTGCGATCCGTGGTCTGTCGTCAGCGGTCAGCTCATCCAAAGCCCAAACCACGCTCTTTCATGCTCACGTAGCGACCCGCGCCGATGACGACGTGGTCCAGCACGTCAATCCCCAAAAGTTCGCCGGCCTTGACGATTTCACGGGTCACGGCCACATCCTCCGGCGACGGCGTCGGGTCGCCACTGGGGTGGTTATGGACCACCACGACGGCGGCACAACTTTCTTTGATTGCTTCGCGGAATACTTCGCCCACCCGCACCACGGAGGTGTTCAGGTTGCCCTGGTAGACCAGACGCACGCCCAGCACAGCGTTCCTGGTGTTGAGCAACACCACGCGGATCTGCTCCTGGTCCAGCAGGCTCATCTCCAGCATGAGGAGGTTGGCCACGTCGGCCGGGGAGCGGATGGTTAGACGCTCCTCCGGCCCCAACACCATGAGCCGGCGAGCCAATTCCACCACGGCCTTGATCTCGGCGGCCTTGGCCAGGCCGATGCCATGTTCGGCGCAGAGTTCAGTCAGGCTGGCCCGGGCCAGACCACCCAGGCCCCCAAAGCGCACCAGCAATCGTCGGGCCAGGTCCACGGCAGTCTCGCGGTGGCCGGTGCCGGTGCGCATGATGAGGCCCAATAGCTCAGCGTCGCTCAGGGCGGTCGGCCCCAGCTTGGCCAACCGTTCCCGGGGTCGCTCGCCGGCGGGCAGGGCCTTGATGGTGAGGTGGTATTCCGGGCGGGTTGTTTCCTCGGGCATGGAAGGGTCTCTTCCCAGGCTCGCCTATCTCGGCAAGACCAGACCGATGGCCTCTTTGACCTGGCGCAGGGTCTCTACGGCGATGGCCTCGGCCCGGTGCGCGCCGTCTGCCAGGACCTGGCGGACAAAGTCCTCGCCACGGGCCGCGAATTCGTCCCGCCGGGCACGGAACGGGGCCAGGGCGGCGTTGAGATTGGCAGCAAAGAGCCGCTTGCAGTCCACACAGCCGATGCCGGCCACCCGGCACTCGTGCCCGATCTCGGCCACCCGGTGCGGCGAATAGACCTTGTGCAGGGCAAAGACGTTGCAGACCTCTGGATGACCGGGGTCGGTGCGATAGGCCCGGGCTGGATCGGTGACCATACTCATCACGCGCTTGAGGGTCTCTGCCGGCGTGGCCGCCAGGTCAATCTGGTTGTTCAGGGACTTGCTCATCTTGTTCACCCCATCGGTGCCCATGACCCGGGGCACATCCGTGAGCCGGGCCTGCGGCTCCACCAGGATCGGACCGAAGCGGTCGTTGAACCGCCGCACGATCTGGCGGGTGAACTCCAGATGAGGCAACTGGTCTTCACCCACCGGCACCGTGTCAGCCTTATAGAGCACGATGTCGGAAGCCATGAGGACCGGATAGCCCAACAGGCCATAGTTCACGTTGTCCGGCTGCTGGCGGACCTTTTCTTTGAAGGTGGGCAGGCGGGACAACCAGCCCAACGGCGTGACCATGCTCAATAGAGTATGCAATTCTGTCACCTGGGGCACATGGCTCTGGATGAAGATGATGGTGCGGTGCGGGTCCATGCCGGCCGCCAGCCAGTCCAGGGCCATGTCCCGCACGTCCGGCCACATGGTCGTGGGGCGTTCGATGGTGGTGAGGGCGTGCAGGTCCACGATGCAGTAGATACAGTCGAACTCGTCTTGCAAGGCCACATAATTGCGGATGGCCCCCAGGTAGTTGCCCAGGTGTTGTTTGCCGGTGGGTCGGGCCCCGCTAAAAACCCGGCGGCGGGAGATGCTGCCGGGGGCCTGGCCGTGTTGTTCCTCCATCATACCTCCTCCCTACATGATTTCTTTGAGCGCGACCACGATGGCCGGCAGGGTCTCCACCAGGTCTTCGTGCATGACCACGGCGGCGTATTCGTCAAAATGGGTGGGGTCGCGGTTGAGGATGATGAGCCGGGCGCCGTTTTGCAAGGCCACGCCGGGTAGCATCGCCGCCGGCATCACTTCCAGCGACGAGCCGATCACCAGCATCAGGTCACAGGCCATAGCCTCGGCCTGAGCTGCGGCCAGCACCGCCGGGGGCAACATTTCCCCGAACAAGATAACGTTGGGCTTGAGGACGCCCCCGCAGTCGCAGTGGGGGATCGCCCCGGTCTCCAACCAGTTATCCAGATACGAGGCTGAGGATACCACCCGGCCGCATTGGATGCAGGTGCTCTCCTGCCAGTGGCCGTGTAGCTCCAACACTCGCCGGGAGCCGGCTCGCTGATGCAGGTTGTCAATGTTCTGGGTGATGACGGCCTTGAGCTTGCCCAGTTGTTCCAGTTCGGCCAGGGCCAGGTGGGCGGCATTGGGTTGGGCGTCTATCATCAGGCGCATCAGGGGCCGGGACCAGTCAAAGAAAGCCCGGGGATACTGGAGAAAGACCTCCAAAGAGGCGACCGTCATGGGGTCTATCCGACTCCACAGGCCGGTGCCGGTGCCGCGAAAGTCCGGCACGCCGGAGGGGGTGCTATGCCCGGCCCCGGTAAGGGCCACGGCGTGGCGAGAGGCATGAATGAGTTGCGCTGCTTTGTTTATGGCTTGCGAATCCATCAACATCTCCTCGTATAACTGTGTGCTGGCCTCGCTCGCGGCGGGTGTGTCACCCGCCGCCGGCGCGGGGTCGCAGACCCCGCGCGAGCACATCGGCGTATTTTCGTGCCACGGGGTGCGCCCCGCGCGCCATGCCCAGGCTTGACTGGGTGCGGGTCTCCTCGTATAACTGTGTGCTGGCCGGGGGCCTGACCGGGCGACCCCATGCCCAACGATGGGCGACACCGAGCACGAACCTCGCTATCGGCCTCGTTCCAGGCTATTTTACACTGTTGTGGGAGGAAGGTCAAGCCGCCATTCGGCTTGCATATCCAGTCATTTAATGGTATAATGATGTCGAGCGGGGAAAAGATTGGCTGCGGGCACGTGCAGGGAAAAATACCAAAGTGCCCAGCGTCCTGTGCTCTGAGGGGTTTGTAACCCCGATTCAGCGGTCCCATCAGCAGAGATGGGACCAAACCAGTGGTTTACAGCCCCCCAAAACGGGGGTTACAAACCCCCTACGAGCCTGTGGGTGAGCGGTTATGGGAGTAACACGGTTTATCTCTACCGGCTGGTGCGAACAGTGACACCGTTGCTCATTCGGATATAGACCCTATCAAAAGTCGAGCCTGAGAGGAGGAGAACATGAAACACAAAAAATTGCATCATGCGATCTTGTCCTGGTCAGTCACGATCTTCCTGCTGCTCTCCCTGGTGAGCGTTGGCAGGAACCCCACAGCGGTCGCTCAGAACGGCTATTTCGCCCGCTTTTATGGCGACCTGGCCCCTGGCGAGACGGTCACCCCCACCTATCCCCTGTTCGGCAGTCAAGACAAGAATATCAACCTGAAATTGCAGGTGCCGGCCGTGTCGGGCGGCGGCACAGTCACGTTGGACGTCACCGATGGGGCCGGAGGCCATCCCTTCGCCGGCACCATCCTGGACGGTGAGACCCTCTGGGCAAACATCACGATCCGGCCGGGCAACAACGTCTTCACCCTGCACAACGCCGGGTCCACCACGGTCCAGTACGACCTGCGGCTCTACGAGGTGGGGTCTGCGCCCACCACCTGGAGCGGTACATCGCAGGGACCCGGCACGTGGCGGTCGCACATCCGCCTGAATTTCCCCGCCAGCGCCCTGTACCAGTTCGACCTGGGTGTCCCGGCCGGCCGCTACCAGTTCCTGGTAGACGCGGACTATATCCAGAAAACCGTGGAGACCACCGGTACCGTGACCTGTTACGTTGCCGCTGGCCTGCACGACCTCTTCATCATGCCCGATACGGCCTCGCCGTGGACCGACTGGTCGCTGACCGTCTCTGGGCCGGGCGCGACTACGGATACCCTGCCCTATGCCAAGACCGGCGGCAACGTGGGCGGTAGCGGCAACGACTTTGACACGGAATGGCTGCCCCTGAACCTGGCTACAGCAGCCGAGGCCAACTTCTCGCTCACTGTGACCGGGGATACCGGCGATGCCATAGATGTCTACCTGTATGGGGCCACCGGCGTTACCCCGACCCATACCATCATGGGCATCTACGGCGGCGAGACCGTGTGGTGGACCACCAACCTGCCCGCCGGGACGAGCCGCCTGAAACTGGCCGCCGACCCGGCCAATGCTGGCCCGCTGGCCTATGCCCTCACCATCTACAGCAAGCCGGCTCTCCCAGCCAGTTGGACCGGCGCGTCGCATGGCCTGGCGAACAACTCGCACCTGCGCTTCCAGGTGACCACCGCTGGCCTGTATGACTTTGCCTATGGCGTGACGGCTGGCCGCTACCAGTTTCTGGTGAACTCTGACCCCCAGATCCAAAAGACCGTGGAGACCACCGGCACGGTGCGCTACTATCTGGTTGCCGGCACCCACGAGCTGACCGTGGTGCAAGACCCGGCGGCAGCCCATACCGCCTGGTCCCTGGGCCTCAGTGGCCCCTATGGGACGACGGATTCGCTGCCCTATGTACAATCGGGCTACAACCTGGGCGGCACCGGCAACGTCTTTCGCACCGAGTGGCTGCCGGTGAACCTGCCGGCCAACAGCGCCGTCAACGTCGAGTTGACGCTCCAGGGCGACCTGAACGATGGCCTGACTGCCTATCTGTATCAGGGCGCGTCGTCCACACCCGCCTATACCTCACCCGTGGTCTATGGCGGGGAGACGTTCTGGTTCACTAACGACCTGGTGGCTGGAGTGAACCAGATCAAACTGGAGGCTGGAACTAACACCGGCCCCCTGCGCTATGACCTGGCTATCCGGCCGATCCAGTCTCCGCCCTATGCCTGGAGCGGTGTGGCCAAGGGAGGTGCCGGCAACCCGGTCGCCAGCGTGCAGATCGCCACGGCCGGCACGTATCACGTGGCCCTGGACACGCCGGTGGGTTTTGGTCAGGTGATCGTTGATGGGACCACCCTGGCGGCTGAGCAGTCGGCTGACCTGGCGGGCCATTCCACCGAATTCGATGTGCCCCTGACCGCCGGGCGGCACAATTTCGCGTTCAAGCAATCGGCCGCGGTCACCACCTCCTGGACCATCAGCGTCACCGCCACAGCAGCCCAGGAAGTGCTGGCACACTTTTACGGTAGCCTGAATCCGGACGCGCAGGTGGACCCCCAGTTCCCGCTGTTCGGGACGGCGGACCGGGAAGTGAACTTTCGGCTGGTCACGCCAGCGGTGATCGGCGGCGGGCAACTGGACCTGACCATCAAAGACGGCGCCGGGGGTACGGCTTTTGTCGGCACCATCCTGGACGGCGAGACGCTCTGGGGTACGGCCACCCTCAAGCCGGGGCAAAACACCTTCATCCTGCACAACACCGGCGCGAATCTCCTCCAGTATGACCTGACTGTCTACGAGATCGGGGGGGCACCGTACAGTTGGGCCGGCTATTCGCAGGGCGCCGGGGCGTGGGATTCGCATATCCAGCTCCGTTTCCCCACCAGCGGGCTGTATGACTTTGACTATAGCCTGTTGGCCGGTCGGTTCCAGTTCCTGGTGGATGCCCTCTACATCCAAAAAACCGTGGAGACCACCGGCACGGTGCGCTACTATGTCCCCGCCGGCGTCTATGTGCTCAAGATCGTGCCGGATCGCACGGCGGACGCCTCCTGGATGTTGAACATCTCGGCCGTCGGCGCACCGACGGATGACCTGCCTTATACCAAGACGGGCGGCCATCTATGGGCAGCGGCCAATCGGTTCAATGCCGAATGGCTGCCGGTGAACCTGGCGGCAGCCACCCCGGCCAACTTTAAGCTGACCCTGACCGGGGCAAACACCGACAAGATGAATGTCACCTTCTACGCCGGCCTTAGCCCGGCCGAGGTCTATTCCCTCACCAACGTCTACGGCGGTGAGACGGTCTGGGGGATGGTGGATCTGCCAGCCGGGTTGAGCCGCATCCACCTGGAGACAGATGCGGCCAACGGAGGCGCGCTGGCCTATGAGTTGGCCCTGTATCCCAAGCCCACGGTCGCCCCGGCCAGCCCGGCCACCTGGGTCGGCGCCTCACAGGGGATTTCAGCCAACAACTCCCAGGTGCGCTTTCGGGTGAGCACGGCCGGCCTGTATGACTTTGCCTATGGCGTGACGGCCGGCCGCTATCAGTTCCTGGTGGACTCGCATCCCCACCTCCAGAAAACCGTGGAGACCACCGGCACGGTGCGTTACTACCTGGCCGCCGGCGATCACGAGCTGACCGTGGTGCAAGACCCGCTCCTGGCCCATACCGCCTGGTCGTTGGCGATCGCCGCCACGGGGGTGCCGGCCGATGAGTTGCCCTATGAGAAAGACGGCGGCAATCTGGGGGGCGTGGGCAACGGGTTCCTGGTGGAATGGCTGCCGATGGTCCTGCCGGCCGGGAGCGCCGCCAACTTCCGGCTGACCCTGAACGGCCACCTGAACGATGGGCTGACGGTCTATCTATACCAGGGGGCTGCGCCGGTATATACCACGCCGGTAGTCTATGGCGGGGAGACGTTCTGGTGGACGACAGACCTGGCAGCCGGGGTGAATCAGTTGCGCCTGGAGGCCCAGGCTGGGAACGCCGGCCCCTTGCAGTACGCGCTTTCGATCCAGCCCATCCCCACGGTGCTGCACGGCGCGCCCCATACCTGGAGTGGTCTGGGCAAGGGTGGGGCCGGCCAATCCCAGATCGGGGTGCAGACACCAGTTACCGGCACCTACCATGTGCTGCTGAACGTGACCCATGGCTTCGCCAACCTGTCCATCGAGCCGGCGACCGCGATCAGTAACTGGTCAACGAAGCAGTCGCAAATCGAGTTCGATGTCCCGCTGAGCGAAGGGGGCCATCTCTTCCGGGTCCAGCAAAGCGCCACCTACATCACCACGACCTGGGCGGTTACGGTGAGCATGAAAGATGCCCTGGCGCCCCAGATCACGGCCGTCAATCCTCCCTCCATGACGAACGAGGTGACGACGGTGGTGACCATCACTGGGGCCAACTTTCAGCCTGGGGCCACGGTGCGGATAGACGGCCTGCCCCTGACCCCGGTGACCCGCCTGAGTTCGACTCAGTTGCAGGTGGCGATCCCGGCCCTGACGCCGGTGGGCACCTATACCGTCACCGTGACCAACCCGGATAACAAGTCGGCCACGCTGCCTGAGGCCCTGGTCATAAGGGAAGCGCAGCACGAGTACCGACTCTTCTTGCCGCTCGTGTTGCGCAATTATGGAGGGTAGACGGTAGCGCGCGAAGCAAAAGCCCAGCCCCGGTCATCTTTGGACAATCCTGGAGTCGAGCCTTCAGGCGGGCCATATCTTGTGGCCACGACCGGCTAAAGCCTCTACTCCTTGTGGTATGGTCCAAAGTCAGATGACCGGGGCTGTTTTTATGGGAGCTTGTAACAGCCTACCCTCCCGCAGGTTTGGACGCAATTCTAACCTGCGGGAGGGTTCAGGGGGCCAGGGGGCAACCACTACGAGGACTTGCGCCGCTTGCGGCGTTTGCGGGAACCAGGGGTACGAACCTGGACGGTGGGGGGCGTTGTATCTTCCTCCAGGTCGCCGGCCACGTCCATCAGGTGCTGCGCCAGGGCCTGGTAGACCGCTGGCGGCATGGGGTCCCCGGTGGTGCGGATCACGCCCTTGAGGTTCCTGGCCAATACCGCCGGCACAGTCGGGTCCGTCACCTCTAGCGTGACATCTTTGCCGGTGAACACTACCACCGGCTTCACCGGCACGCTGTCGGCCACGTCCGGCAGATACTCGCGCAGGTAAGCGCGCAGGCGGGCCGCGCCATCCAGGGCGTCCTGGGTGGGATTCTTGAGGCGTTCCTCGCTGAGGGCCCGCAGATAGTCCATGAACTTCATGTGTCTCCGCCAGTGATCCCCGGCGCACACGATAGCCTGTCCGTCAATGCCCCGGGTCTCCAGAGCATAGACGGCTTGCGGGGTGAGCAGGAGGTGCAGAAGCGGCAGGCCCGGCACATAGTTGTAGAGGCGATAGCGATTGTCCAGGCCGGTGAGGTTCTCCTTGAGCGTTCGATCCTCGCGGTCTGGCCGACCCCACCGTCGGACATGGTAGGTGCCGATGTTGAACCCCACGAACCCGGCGATGACCAGCCCATAAGCGATGGCCAGGTTCGCCCAGGGCGGCAGGCCACCAGGCAACTGGGACAGGGTGGGGTCAAGGAAGGAATAGATGCCCCCGGCGATGAGAAACAAAAAGCTGAGTAAGGCGATGCGGCTGCCCCAGTTCTTGCGCCTGGTGACATAGGCTTCGTTGGTAATTACGCGCAATGGATTTCACCTCGTAAAACGTGAAACGTAATGCGTCAAAACGTCAGGCGTCAAGCGTCAAACGTGATGCGTGGAACGTGTTGCGTAGTGCGTATTGTGGGAAGGAACCCTCTCCCACACGCCCGTACTCCCACACTCCTCTGCTCCCCTGCCTTCATCCTTCATATTTCCCCAACACCAGGCAGGCGTTCTGCCCACCGAAGCCGAAAGAGTTGGACAGGGCCAGGCGCACCGGCGCGCGGCGGGCGACATGGGGCACATAGTCCAGGTCACAGGCCGGGTCCGGCTCGTCCAGGTTGATGGTGGGGGGGATGATGTCGGTCTGGATGGTCCTTACCGTGGCGATAGCCTCCACTGCCCCGGCCGCCGCGATGAGGTGGCCGAGCATGGACTTGTTGGCGCTGATGGGGACCTGGTAGGCCCGGTCACCAAAGACTTTTTTGATCGCCAGGGTCTCCATCGGGTCGTTGAGGGGAGTGGACGTGCCGTGGGCGTTGATGTAGTCAATGTCGGCCGGGGTCAGGCCGGCATCGGCGATGGCCAGTTGCATGGCCATGGCTGGGGCCTGGGCCTCCGGGTCTGGGGCCGTCAGGTGATAGGCGTCGGAGGTGCTGCCAAAACCCAGCACCTCGGCCTGGATGCGGGCGCCCCGGGCCAGGGCGTGTTCCAGGCTCTCCAGGACCAGGATGCCGGCGCCTTCGGAGGCCACAAAGCCGTCTCGTCGCGCGTCAAAGGGGCGGCTGGCCTTGCCCGGCGGTTCCTCCGTCCAGGTAGATAGAGCCTGCATCACGTAAAAGCCGGCCAGGGCGAACTCACAGATCTCGGCGGCGGTGCCACCGGCCAGCATCACCTCGGCCGTGCCCCGGCGGATGACCTCCGTCGCATCACCGATGGCCTGGGTGCTGGAAGCGCAGGCGGTGGCCACGCTGGAGTTGAATCCCCGCGCCCCGGTGATCAGGCTGACGTTGTAGGCGGCCATGTTGGGCAGGATGAGGGGGAAAGAAAAGGGGCTGATGCGCTTGCCGGCGCGCAGCCGATCAAAAGCCTCCTCCACATCCGGCAGGCTCCCCATACCTACGCCCATGATCACGCCGGTGCTAAAGGCCTCTTCGGCCGGGATGGTCCACCCGGCGTCAGCCAGGGCCATCTGCGCGGCCGCCACGGCGAACTGAGAGAAGCGGGCCATGCGTTTGGCCGCCTTAAAGTCCATATAGTTCTGCGGATCAAACCCATGGACCTCACCGACGACCCTGACCGGGTAGTTGCTGGCGTCAAAGCGGGTCACGTAGCCCAGGCCGGAGCGACCGGCCACCAGGCCCGCCCAGGTCTCGTCCACGGTGAGACCCAACGGCGTGATGCAGCCCATGCCCGTGATGACCACCCGCCGCCGGCCGCGCTCATCGCGGCCATAGGGCGACTCCTGGGGCAGCGGCACTGGCTCCCAGATGCCGGTCACGATCTCGTCTAGCTCCTGGTTCAGGGTTCGGCGGACCTCGGTGTCAATAGCCATTGTTATCTCCTTATCTCTTGAAAATAGCTCCCTGGCCTGGCTGGCGCGGGCAATCACCCTTGCTCGCACCCACGCTCTGCGTGGGTGCGAAACGGTGCTGCATGCCCACGCGGAGCGTGGGCACGAGGCACGTGCGGGCACAAGGCAAACCACCCTTGCTCGCCCCCACGCGGAGCGTGGGCACGAGGCACGCGCGGGCACAAGGCAACGGTGCTGCGCGCCCAAGCGGAGCGTGGGCACGAGGCAATTACGCTTACTGGTTGTTGCGGATGGTGAAGGTCTGAAGTTCCTGGCCCCTGGCGTCACGGAAACAGAGAACCAGCCGGTCCGGGTAGACCGTGACGTCGGCAAAGCCGTGCGTGCCGGCTCTATACCACTGCGACGCCGGCGAACGATAGACGGCCTCCGGGTCCAGCAGGCCACCCAGCCCGCCGACCACGGCATAGCTGACGCCGTTCTGTTGCAGGAACTCCAGGTGATGGTTATGCCCGGAGAGGACCAGGTCTACGTGGTATTTTTCCAACAGCGGCGCCACTTCGCGGATCATATCCGGCGGGTCGTACCAGGGCAGCCCGTCCGACACCGTGCCCGACGAATAGACCATCGAGTGCATCATCACGATCACCCAGTCGGTGGAGGGGAGGGCGGCCAGTTGTCGGTTGAACCACTCGCGTTGCGCCGGCGTGAAGGTGTCAATCCCCCACATCATCTCCAGCACGATCACGTGCACCGGCCCGGCGTCAAGCCGGTAGTAGCGTTGGGTTCCCTGGGGCGTCGCCAGGCCCGGCGGGTAGAAATAGGCGAAATAGTGCTCCACGCCGTTGATCAGGCCGTCATGGTTGCCCAGGAATGGTCGCACTGGCACGGCATAGCTAAAGGGGGCCAGCGTATCCAGGGCCAGGAGCCATTCCTCGTTGTTCATGCCCATCTCGGTGATGTCGCCCATGAGGAAGAAGGCGTGGAATCCATGCTCCGGCCGGGTCACATAGCCCAGGATGCCCTGCATGGTCTGGGGTTGGCGGGCCGTATCCGCGCCGAAATGGGAATCGCCGCCGGCCCCGAAGCGATAGAGCGGGCCATCGGCCGGGGCTATCGCCGGCGTCTGGAACGAGTACACCGGGCCATTGTTGAGCTGCCATTGGTAGCGCGCGGCCGGTTGCAGGTCGCGGAGGGCCAGCACGTGCTCGCGGACCGGCTGCGGCTCGGTGACTTGTTGGCTCAGGTCGCCGATGCCGTAGCGGAGCGTGTGCTGGCTGGCCGGGTCGGTGCGAAAGACGAGGGCCAGATTGGGCACGCCATGCGCCCCCACGCCGTCCTCAATGAGTAATATCGGCGGGGTGATGGCCGCCATCTCCCGTGAGACCTGGAGGATATAGCCGGCGATACCCGGCGGAACGATCAGGCCCACCAGGGCCAGGATCGCGGCGAGCACGGCCGCGATGCGCCCGGCGGTACGGGAGAAGCGACGTACCAGGGCCGCCGCCAACGCCGCCAGCAGGGGCAGCAGGCCCAATAGCCCCACCAGGTAAAAGATAGGCCGGTAGCTCGGCCCCCATTGATACAGCCCCAAGGTGCCGTCGAGGCTGAACACCCACCACAGTACCAGCCCGGTCACCACCAGGGCCGCAATGACCAGCCCGGCCAATAGTACAATCCTAACCTGAATCACTTTTCACCTCTGGGTGAGCTTGGGTAACTGCCTACCCTCCCGCAGGTTTGGGCGCACGTTCTAACCTGCGGGAGGGTTCAGGGCACTGTTTCCGTGCTCGCGCGGGGTGTGCCACCCCGCGCTGGCGGCGGGTCGTGTGCTCGCGCGGGGTGTGCCACCCCGCGCTGGCGGCGGGTCGTGTGCTCGCGCGGGGTGTGCCACCCCGCGCTGGCGGCGGTCACACTCCCTACGGTCGCCGCCGTGAGCAGTGACGACCAGGCCGGTCAACAGCGCGATTCGGACGTTGACCATGGTTACTCCTTTCCAGACAACTGCGCGACAAAGGCGGCGTGCTCGTCCGACGCCAACCCCTTTTGCAACCCGGCCAGCACCCGCGCCAGGTCGCCTTCCAGCATGGCCGGCACGTGCAGCCACAGGCCGGGAAAGAACTGGCTGCGGATCACCCCTTCCTCATCGGGTTCCAACGGCACGTATTGGCCCTCTTGCAGGCTGAACCAGTCCAGCTCCTGGTCGTAGACGCGCCACACCAGGTATTCCTGCACCCCATTGCGGCGGTAGGCGTTCAGCTTGTCGTGCAGGTCATAGGAGGCGCTGGTGGCGGTGATCTCGGCGATGAGTTCCGGCGCGCCCTCGATGTAATCGTCCGCGCTAACGCGGGAGCGACCGCCATGGGCCTCGTCCAGGCGCAACAGGGCATCCGGCTGCGGCTCGTTGTCCAGGTCCAGGCGGACGGTGGCATTATCACCAACTTCTACGCCGGGGGTAACGGCCCGGTACGCTACCAGCCAGCCGATCACCCAACTGTGTGACTTACCATGACTCACATGTACAGGCGTTGGCATATGGACCACTCCTTCGATCAACTCGGCTTTTTTGACGTGAGGCATGGCGGCGTAGCGCCGCTCGAACTCGGGGCGGGTCAGCCGGTCGCCGTTTTGCAGGGGGGGCGGCAAGACACCGGGCACCTCCGGCCGATGTGTCGCTTGCCGTACCCGGTGCGGTTGCCGTTTCATCACTGCTGCCTGTTTCACGGCCATGAGACACCTCCTCGTATAATATGTGCTCGCGCGGGGTCTGCGACCCCGCGCCCGGCGGCGGGTGAAACACCCGCCGCCGGGCATGAGATTGCGGATTGCGGATCGTGGATTGCGGTCTGGATATGGTCCACGTATTACGAAGCGCGTTGGGGCCACTCGCCGCCGGGCAGGTCCTTTACGCCCTCCCGAATAGTCCCCACCACGTCGCGCTCCACGGACTCTTTGCAGACGCGGATGGCGTTCTGGATGGCCTTGACGTTGCTGCGGCCGTGGGCCACCACCACCGGGCCGTTCACCCCCAGCAGGTGCGCCCCGCCAAACTCGGCGTAATAGAACCGCCTGACGATGCGGCGCAGGGCCGGGAGGGAGAGGAGCAACGTCGGCAAGGCCAGGATCGCGCCGGGCACAGCCAGCAACAACGCCAGTTTGCCCACTACCCCGGCCTTTAGCTCGTTGACGATGATGAGGCCCAGGGCCACCACCAGCCCCTCGCTGAGCTTGATGAGCACGTTGCCGCTGAACCCATCGGTCACGATCACGTCGGCAAAACCCTTGGGCACGTCCTTGCCCTCGGCGTTGCCGATAAAGTTCAGGCCGCTGGCCTTGAGCAGGGGTGTGGCCTGGCGGACAAGCAGGTTGCCTTTGTCCTCCTCCTCGCCGTTGGAGAGGAGGGCCACCGTGGGCCGGGGGAGGCCATAGATCTTTTCCATGAAGATGCTGCCCATGAGGGCGAACTGGAGCAGGTAGAGCGGGGTGCATTCCGTGTTCGCCCCCACGTCCAGGACGAAGCAATGGCCGGGGATCGTGGGGTAGACCGTGCCCAGGGCCGGGCGCTTGATGCCGGGGATACGCCCGATGTTGAACAGCGCGGCGGCCATCACCGCCCCGGAATGCCCGGCCGAGACAAAGCCATCGGCCTCACCCCGGCGCACCAGCCGCGCCCCCACGTTCATCGAGGCGTCCTTTTTGGCCCGCACCGCATCCACGTGGTCGGTCATCTCCACCACCTGGCTGGCCGGGACGATGGGGAGGGCCAGCCCGCGCGTGTCGTGTTTGGCCAGCTCGGCCTGGATGACCTCTGGTCGGCCTACCAGCGGGACCTCAATACCATACAATCGGGCAGCCTGGACCGCGCCGGCCACCGGCACGGCCGGGGCGCGGTCGCCACCCATCGCGTCCAGAGCGATGCGCATTGGATACCTCCGTCAGGCGTCAAACGTCAGGCGTGATAGATGCTCTATCCCCCGTTCCTCTGCTACCCGGGCGGTGCTTCCCCTTCCAGGGTGCAGACCACGATGAGCCGGTGGCTGTCAATGAGGTAAGGGTAGCAGGTGATGAGGGTCAGGATCGGCTCCGGCGTGGGGTCCAGTACCTCCACCGCGTCCGGCAAAACCAGGAAGCTGGTCTTGACCACGTATTTGAAGCTGTGACCATCGCTGGTATAGACCAGCACTTCGTCGCCCGGCTTGAGTTCGCTGAGGTAGCGAAAGACCTCGCCATAGACATCATCATGGCCGGAGAGGACGCAGTTGCCCGGCTCGCCGGGGTTGGCTGTGCCCGGCGTGTGCCCCACACCCTTCTTGAGGGTCTGCCAATCGTCGCCCTCCAGGACCGGCGCATCCACCCCGATCTTTTTGATGACGAGGCGCGTGGCCTGGCGGGGGCCGGGCGTGGGCAGGGGGAGCGGCGTGGAGGGCAGGAGATAGGGTCGGAACTGCGGCGGGATCTCCTCCTCACCCGGCGGCGGCTGGCTGCTGCCGGGCAATACGGCCCGCTGGCGCAGCCCCTCGCCCAGGCTGGTCGGGCTGGGGGTGAGCAGGCGACGCTGTTCGGCGGCAGCCTCCTCGTTCAACGCCGCCAGATTGCTCATGGCCAGGACCACCACCACTACCAGGGCCGCCACCGTGATCACCTCGATGATGGTGAGCATCTTGCTGGCCAGCCATTGCGCTGTGCGTCGGGCAGTGGCCCGGGGCTGAAGCTGGACCCCTTGCGGCTCCAGGGCGGCGGTGCGCACGCCACCCAAAGTGGTAGGGGTAGCGGAAGCTGCCAACGGGGGCTGGGGCGTGGGCTGGCCTGGCGGCGGCTTGCGGGCCTGAGATGACCCCGGCGCCGGCGATCCCGCCTTGGGCGCTTCAGGCCGCTCCGGCCGGGGCGTGTCCACGCGAAACACCCGCCGCAGGCCCTCGGCGCTGCGGATCACGGGGCGCGGCGGTGTCGGTTCTGCTTCAGCCGGTGTGGTCCCGCGCCGGGGAACGATCACCGGCCGCAGGCGCGGCCCGGTCGAGCATTCATCAGCGCCCTCGATGTTTGGGAATGACGGCAGGTTGTCTTTCACAGTGTCTTGCCCTATGCTGCGCGTGCTGAAAGCTCGAATAACCCTGTGCTCACGATGATCATACCAGATTCCGCCGGGCTTGTAAAGGCCCGCCGCCGATCTGCTGACATCACGCATGAGGGCACTGCCCGGCTCCCCACTTTGCGTCCCTTCAGGGAGGGGAAAGAATGCCTGGTAGGGGTTTTTGCGGCGGCTTCGCCGCCGCAAAAACCCCCAGAAAGGCTTTCTCCCCCTCTTGTCTCACTGACAGAAGTTATGCACGGATGTCAGCCGATCTGCTATTGACCTTCTGCGCGCTATCCGATATACTATCCTTAGAATTGGATTCGAGAGGTGTCAGATGGTCGCTGATAAAAGTCGGGCCGGGAAGCCTGACCATCCGCCAGGAGAGGAGATATGGCTGCCGGTGGCCGGCCTGTTCGTCCTGCTGGTCGGCTTCGTCTGGTTTACTGAGCTTCTGGACCTCCCTCGCCTGTTGTTGGGGATGCCGCCTACCCCCTTCAACTGGGGCGAGGCGTTCCTGGAGACCATATTGGTTGCGGCCGTCGGCGTCCTGGTGGTGGCGCGGCTCCGCCGGGACCAGGCGCAACGCCAGCGGACCGAAGAGACGCTGCGCCAGGCCAGCCGCGAGTGGGAGAACATCTTTCAGGCTATCAGCCACCCCACGGTGATCCTCGATCCCCAACGCCGCGTGCTGAAAGCCAACCAGGCCCTGGTAAAAGCCACTGGCCGGCCGGAACAAGACCTGCTGGGCCTGAAGTGCTATCAGATCTTTCATAGTCCCACTACCGGCGAACCACCCCTGGGCTGCCCCCTCGAGGAGCTGCTTACCGCCGGCCGCCTGGAGACCGTTGAGATGAAGATGGAGGCCCTGGGCGGAACCTTCCTGGTCTCCTGCACGCCAGTCCTGGATGATGCCGGCCGCCTGGAAAGGGTCATCCACATCGCCACGGACATCACCGACCGGGTGCGGGCCGAGGAAGAGGTCAAACGTTATACGGCGCGCCTGGAAACCCTGCGCACGGTGGGCCTGGAGCTGGCGGCCCAGTTGGACCTGGAGACCCTGCTCCATTCCATCGTTGCCCGGGCGATAGAGTTGCTGGATGGCACGGCAGGGGGGCTGTATCTGTACCGGCCGGAGCGAGACGTGCTGGAATGGGCCACCATCGTGGGCTGTGACCTGCCCCCGCTGGGGACCGTGTTGCACCGGGGGGAGGGGCTTTCCGGCAAGGTCTGGCTGACCGGCCAGCCGCTGATCGTGGATGATTATCGGACCTGGGAGGGGCGCGCGGCCGTCTACGCGGAACGACGTTGGACGGCTGTGGTGGGCGTGCCGGTCCGCTGGGGCGACGAGTTCCTGGGCGTGTTGGACGTCCTGGCCGAGCCACCGCGCACCTTCACCCCGGCCGACGCCGATCTGCTGAGCCTGTTCGCGGTCCAGGCCGCCATCGCCATCCGCAACGCGCGCATCCTGGCGGCCGAGGAACAGGCGCGCCGCCGGGCCGAGGCCCTGGCCCAGGCCACCGCCGCCCTCACCAGCACGTTGGACCTGGAACCACTGTTGGAGAACGTGCTGACCGCCGCCTGCCAGGTGATCCCGGCCGCCGAGAAGGGGAGCATTCTGCTATTAGACGAGCAGACCGGCGAGCTGTGCGTCCGGGCCACCGCTGGCTATCAGGACCCGCGCGTGCGCACCATCCGCTTCCCGGCCGGGACCGGCTATGCTTTCCAGGCCGTGCGCGAAGGGCAACCTCTACTCATCCCCGACGTTCAGGCCACCGGCTTCCGTTACGGCGAGATCGCCGAGGTGTGGAGTGTCCAGTCGGCGGTCGTGGCCCCGTTACGTTACCGCGACCAGATCATCGGCGTCATCTCCCTGGACAACGCCAGCCGCCCGGCAGCCTTTACCGAGGCGGACCGGGGCCTGCTGCTGGCCTTTGCGGATCAGGCGGCCGTGGCTGTGGAAAACGCCCGCCTCTACCAGCAAGCGCAACAACAGCTCCACAGCCTGACGGAGCTTAACCGCGCGTCGCAGGCCCTGGCTTCCTCGCTGGAGGCAGGTGAGATCCTGCACCAGATCATCAGCCTGGCCGGTTCCGTCGTGAACTCGGACTATACCAGCGTGGTGTTGTTGGACGAGACGGGGGAGCCGGTTCTGGGGGCCGAAGACCTGCGCGGCGTGCTGCCCATCATGCGCCGCATCCGGCCCGGCGGCATCACCCGGCACGTGCTGGCGACCGGCCAGCCGTTCCTCGCCGATGAGGTCACCCCAGACGGGACCATCCACCCGCCCCACTCGGTCCCGGCCAACCCGGACATCGTGGCGGCCGGCATTCGCTCCTTCGCCGCCGTGCCCATCCGGGCCAAAGAACAGGTGCTCGGCGTGTTGTTCGTCCACAGCCGCCAGCCTCGCGCCTTCCACGGGCAATTGGACCTGCTGACCACCTTCGCCAACCAGGCCGCCGTGGCCCTGGAGAACGCCCGCTTATATGAGCTTGTACGCCAGGAACTGGCCGAGCGCAAACAGGCGGAAAAGGCCCTACAATTCGAGAGAGAGCAATTACTTTCTATATTTGATAGTATAGAAGAGATAATTTATGTGACCGACCCTTATACATATGAGATCGTCTACGCGAACCAGACGCTCCGGCGGGCCTTTCATCGGGACCTCGTCGGCGGCATCTGCTACCGGGAGTTTCAAGGTTTTGACTCGCCCTGCCCCTTCTGCACCAATGAGATCATCCTGCGGCAAAGATACCAGCCCTACCGGTGGGAACATCACAATCCTCGCCTGGACCGGGATTACGCCATCACAGACCGGATCATCAAATGGCCTGATGGCCGCGATGTGCGGTTCGATCTGGCCATAGACATCACCGAGCGCAAACGGGCAGAAAAGCAGTTGCGTCAGCAAGAACGTCTGGCGGCCGTGGGCCAACTGGCGGCTGGCATCGCCCACGACTTTAACAACATCCTCACTGGCATGATCGGCTTTGCCCAACTGTTGCAGATGCGCCCGGATGTGCCCGAATCGGCCAAAGCGGACCTGGGGCGCATCGTGCAAGAGGGCCGCCGCGCCGCCCATCTGATCCGCCAGATCCTGGACTTTGGCCGCAAGTCCATTCGTATGCCTCAGCCGTTAGACCTGGCTGCATTTCTGGAGGAGGCCGGCCGGTTCCTGCGGCGCACCATCCCAGAGCGCACCAGTATCGTCCTGGACATACTCCCCGGCGCATATCCCGTCCTCGCCGACCCGACGCAACTTCAGCAAGTGCTCACCAACCTGGCCATAAACGCCCACGATGCCATGCCCGCCGGCGGAGAATTGCGGCTGAGCCTGTCGCGCCTGACCTTGTTGCCCGATATGGCTGCCCCGGTGTCAGATATGCCACCCGGCGCGTGGGCTGTGCTGTCCGTCGGCGATACCGGCACCGGGATGCCACCGGAGGTCATGGCTCACCTCTTTGAGCCGTTCTTTACCACCAAAGAAGTGGGCCGGGGCACCGGCCTGGGTCTGGCCCAGGTTTATGGCATCGTCAAGCAGCATGATGGCTTTATCCGCGCCGAGAGCCAGGTGGGGCAGGGCAGCACTTTCTATATCTACCTGCCCCTGGCCAGCGCAGAGGGAGCGCAAACCGGGCCAGAGACATCGCCCTCGCCCATCCCGGCGGGTCGGGGCGAGACCATCTTGCTGGTGGAAGACGAACCTCTGGTCCTGGATGCGATCCGGGCCATGCTGGAGCAGCTCGGCTATCGTGTGTTGACGGCGACCAACGGCCAGGAGGCGTTGGCGGTCTATAGCCAACATCGCCACGAGATTGCCCTGGTGTTGGCCGACCTGGTCATGCCAGTGATGGACGGTGGCGCGTTATTCCGCGCTCTGCAAGCCCAGGACCCCCACATCCGCCTGGTGGTGACGACTGGCTATCCCCTGGGAGAAGAATACCAGCACCTCCTGGCCCAGGGGATCGCCGGCTGGCTCCAGAAACCCCCTGATCAGGCCCAACTGGCCCGGGTATTGCGGCTGGCGCTCAGCCGGGAACACGAAGAACTGTAGGGCGGGGCTGGTCTTACCTCGTGCCCACGCTCCGCGTGGGCACGCAGCAACGAGGCCCCTTGTGCTCGCGCGGGGTGTGTGTCACCCCGCGCCGGCGGCCATCTTGTGCTCGCGCGGGGTGTGCCCCGCGCCGGCGGCTAGCTTGTGCTCGCGCGGGGTGTGTCACCCCGCGCCGGCGGCTAGCTTGTGCTCGCGCGGGGTGTGTCACCCCGCGCCGGCGGCTATCTTGTGCTCGCGCGGGGTGTGTCACCCCGCGCCGGCGGCTGGTCAGGCTATTCGCGCCAGCGGCGGGTCACAGACCCGCCGCGAGCAGTGGGGCGCTGGCGGCGGGTCACAGACCCGCCGCGAGCGTGGGGCGCCAGCGGCGGGTCACAGATCCGCCGCGAGCGTGGGGCGCCAGCGGCGGGTCACAGATCCGCCGCGAGCGTGGGGCGCCAGCGGCGGGTCACAGACCCGCCGCGAGCGTGGGGCGCCAGCGGCGGGTCACAGACCCGCCGCGAGCAGTGGGGCGCCAGCGGCGGGTCACAGACCCGCCGCGAGCAGTGGGGCGCTGGCGGCGGGTCACAGACCCGCCGCGAGCAGTGGGGCGCCGGCGGCCATCTTGTGCTCGCGCGGGGTGTGTCACCCCGCGCCGGCGGCAGACCCGCCTCCAGCAGGGGCTATCCTACCCGCCACCCTCCCGCAGGTTAGAAAGCGGCTGGCAAGAGAGCGAGCAGCTCATTGCGGCGCACTTCAGTGCGGAGATTGCGCCCGAACCTGCGGGAGGGTAAGCAGTTACGGAGAGAGAATAATGCGGCGGCGTATTGACCTGAACGGAATCTGGCACTTTCTGGCCGATCCGGAGGGGACCTTGGTCCCGTCCCGCCTGGTGGGCCACGAGGTGCCGGTCCCTGTGCCCGGGGCCTGGCAGGCAGCCCTGCAGGAGCGCCGGGATTACCAGGGCGTGGCCTGGTATCGCCGGGCTTTCACCGTCCCGGCCGAGTGGACCTGGCAGCAGGCCCGGCTCCACCTGGGGGCCGTGGATTATCATGTCGAGGCGTGGTTGAACGAAGTGCGCCTGGGCGAGCATCGCGGCGGCTTTAGTCCTTTCTACTTTGAGGTGGGCGAGCACCTGCGGCCGGGGATACGCAACGAACTTTTGCTGCGGGTGTTGGACCCGCCTGAAAACGACCCCCGTCTGCCCCGCCGCCACATTCTGCAAGGCAAACAAAACTGGTATGGTGACGTCAGCGGCCCCTGGCAGGACATCTACCTGGAATGCCTGGGCGCGCAGCTCATCGAGCACGTGACCGTTACCACCTGGCCCGATAGGGCCGGCATCCAGTTGACCGCCGAGATCGCCCCCGTCGCGCCGGACATGATGCTCTCCCTCACCGTCCTCACCGGTCGGGGCCGGCTGGTCGCCGGCACGGCCCAGGAGATCACCGATGAACGGTGGCAGACCGACCTGGCCTTGCCTGATCCCTGTCCCTGGTCCCCGGACGACCCGGTGCTCTACACGGCCCGGCTGACCCTGGCCCACAGCGACCATACCGTGGATGAACGCGAGGTCCGCTTTGGCCTGCGCACCATCGCCACCGCGAACGGCCTGCTCCTCCTCAACGATAAGCCCATCTACTTGCGCGGTGTACTGGACCAGGATTATTGGCCGGCTGGCCGTTATGTCCCCCCCTCGCCGGAAGCCTGGGCTGCCCAGATCCGCCAGATCAAAGAAATGGGCTTTAACCTGGTGCGCATCCACGTCAAACCCCCGGACCCGCGCTACCTGGACCTCTGCGACGAGTTGGGCCTGTTGGTCTGGGAAGAGTTGCCGTATGCCGTGGAGCTGAGCGAACCCGGCTGGGCCGAGCTGCGCGACACCCTGCGGACCATCGTGCGCCGCGACATCAACCACCCCTCGGTGATCATCCGCAGCATCCTCAACGAGGGCTGGGGGGCCAACCTGGCCGAAGACGAACTGGACCGCTGGCGATTGCGCACCTTGCTGTTCAAGGCCCGCGAATGGGACCCCTCCCGCCTGTGGGTAGACAATTCCGCCTGCGCTGGCAACTTTCACCTGGATACCGATGTGCTGGACTGGCACAGCTATCGGGCCATGCCGGAGCACCTGCCCCAGTGGGAGCAAACGCTGGATGAGTTCACCGGCCGGGCCGACTGGCTATGGAGTCCCCATGGCGACGCGACGATACGCAATGACGAGCCTCTGGTCCTCTCCGAGTTCGGCACATGGGGCCTGCCGGACGCCCCCGTGGAGGAACAGCCCTGGGCGAGAACCGGCTGGTTGGGCTGTATCCCGGCCGGCCTGGCTGAACGCTTTGCCCGCTCCCCCCTCACCCGCGTCTTTCGCTCTCTGGAAGAGGCCATCGCCGCCACACAACGCCACCAGGCCGCAGCTCTCAAGCACCAGATCGAAAGCCTGCGTCGCCGGGAGGCCATCACCGGCTATGTGCTCACCGAACTGGCCGACCAGAATTGGGAAGCCAACGGTCTGCTGGACATGTGGAGGTCGCCCAAACTCGTGGCCGGCCAGCTGGCGAACTATAACGCCGCCGGGGTCTTGCTCCTGGACGGGTTGCCGCCAGCGGTGCGCGCCGGCGACGAGGTCCACGTTCAATTCCAGCTAGCGCATTGCCCGCCGGCGCCGGAGGCGGTCCGGTTGCTGCTCTGGAAGCTACAACCCAACTGGCGGTCCGGGCAACTCGATCTGCCCAGGCGAGGGCCGGCCGGTCCGGTCACGGAACTGGGCCAGGCCCGGTTTAAGGTCCGGCAGATCGCCACGCCCCGCATCCTCACCCTGACTGCCAGCCTGCACGACGAGGCCGGCCGGGAGTGGCTAACCAACTCGTGGACCACCCTGGTGGTGCCGCCAGCGCAAGGCGCGGGCCTGGTTCGCGTCTATGACCCCCTGGAGCGTGGCCTGGCAGACCGGTTGACGAGCCTGGGTTACCAGGTGCGAGGCTGGCCGGGCCTCTGGCCGGTAGTGAGCACGGTGCTGGACCCGCCGGTGGTCCGGCACGTCAAGCGTGGCGGTACGGCCCTGGTATTCCTGGACGGCCCCGCTGCCATCCAGGACGAGGCTCTGGGGCTGGAGATCATCCCCCGCCAGGGACCACCACTGGACGGTGATTGGATCAGCGCCTGGCACTGGCTGGACCCCCGGCCGTTGGGCCTCAAGCTCCCCGGCAACGAGTTCCTGGGCTTTCCCTTCGGGGCGGTGTTGCCGGAGGCCGTCCTGGCCGAACTGGAGGACCCCTGGGGGGGCATGACCACCGGCTGGTTCAACGAGCATTTCCCATGGCTGGGGTTGGTGCGGCATGGTGGTGGGCAGGTTATCGTCACCACGTTACGCCTGCTGGACACCACCGACCCGGTGGCAGATATGCTCACCGTGGCCCTGGTGGATAGGCTTAGGTCTCCAGCTTAGCCGGCGACCGCGGGCGCGACGGAGGTCAAGCCGGGCCTGGCATCCGTGCATAACTCCTGTTAGGTTAGGGAAAGGGGGAGAAGGCCTTTCTGGGGGTTTTGGCGGCGGCGAAGCCGCCGCCAAAACCCCATGAGGTCTTTCCCCTCCCCGAAGGGACGCGATGCGGGGGAGGGGCGTCGTGCATTTTAATTTACGCCCGGATGTCAGGCCGGGCCGCTTGCCCTATGTGCCGGGATGTGATACACTTACATAGATAACGCCGATAGGGTGCGGTAAAAGTCGGGATTTGATCTGCCAAACGAACCTTTTCAACCGCTATCAGGAGGTGAAACGATGTTCAAAAGGATCCTGTTCGCCACAGACGGTTCTCGCCATGCCGATGAGGCCCTCAAGTACGCGCAAGACCTGGCCGTGTGCGGCCCGGCTCAGGTCATCGTCGTCTATGCTTTTCCGCCGGTCCCGTCCTACCTGGGCGAGCCGGTGCTGAGTCAATACATCAGCCAGCACGTCGCCGAGGGGGAACGGATCGTCAACCAGGCAGCGGACAGGTTGCGCGCGGCCGGTGTGGAGACCACGGTGGAGGTGCTGGAAGGCCAGCCGGCCGAAGTCATCCTGCGCCTGACCGAGACGCGCCAGTGCGACCTGATCGTGATGGGCAGCCGGGGTCAGGGCAGCCTGCAAAGCCTGCTGCTGGGCAGCGTGAGCCACCGGGTGATGGCCCACTCGACTGTGCCGGTGCTGGTCGTGCGCGCCCCAGCCGGGGAAGAGCAGGAACCAGGTGAGCTATACACCATCTAACTGCCAGGCTGACCGAAATAACGAGCGGGGTCGTGAGACCCCGCTCTGTCTTTTGGCCTTTGCTACTCGACCGACAATTCCATCGAGTTGTGGAACACCTCACCCGGACCGTAGGTGTCTGGCTGGCCGTCCTTATTCTGGTCCCGGCCATCGGTGACCGACTGCGGCAGGCTGACGCGGATCTCGAGGCGATGCCTGCCGGTGGGGAGATCGGATAACGGCAGACTCCACTGCACGGCATAGCCCTGAACGCATGGGATGGGTGTGCCCCAGTATTCTCGCAACCCGTGGTATTCCTCACCGTCCACGATCAGGGTGATATCAGCCAGGTCTGCGAAGGCCTGCGCAGCGGACGACGTGGCGGCCGGCCAGGCCCAGGTGAGCAGCACCGGTTGACCGGCGGGCCAGCGTTGGGCTTTCCGGGCCAGGGGGTCCAGCGGCATCGGGTACGGCCCGGTCAGCGGGCAGACGGTATAGTTGTCAAAGTGCGCCTCCAACCCGGCGGCCTCTCGCCCGCTCCAGGCCATCAGCCCGGCGTAGCGACCATCGGCGATGGTGGGGTAATAGACCGTGGCCAGCGGGATGTCGTTGGCATACAGCGCGATGAGTGACCCCTGGCGCACCGCCTTCAGACGGTTTGGTTTGCCATCGGTGTAGAGAAACGGTGTCCGGGATCGCGTTTTCAGGTCCACCCAGCCGCCGCCATCCGTATATTTGGACAGGACGTAATAGCCATCGGATTCGATGGCAAAGGCGTAGAGCTGCTTCGCGTTGTCCGGGTCGTCCACGGCAAAGGCCAGCCCGTAGGCTCCCGGCCCGGCCGCCGTCTGCCAGGCATCCACCTCAAAGATGCCATCTGTG
The DNA here is from genome assembly GCA_034435155.1 of Anaerolineae bacterium. Lineage (GTDB taxonomy): Bacteria > Chloroflexota > JAHJIN01 > JAHJIN01 > JAHJIN01 > DAOTYG01. Next base: position 29,576 of record DAOTYG010000246.1, read on the forward strand.
ACCGGGAAGCTGTCGGTGGCCCAGGCCCAACTGTCAGCCTGCTTCATGGCGATATAGAACTCGCCGCCTTTCACGCTCGCGCGCGCCCACTGGTCGTCGAACCGCCCGAACTGGAGCACGGAGGAGAAATCCACCGTGTGCGGATTCGGGCAGACAAAGGGGGCCGCCGGAGGCAGCGGGCCGGCGCCGCCCGGCATCGTTGTGGGCGAGGGCACTTTTGTGGCTGCGGCAGCCCTGGTGCCCCCGCCCAGGAGTGGAGCCAGGTTGATCTTGGTCCCGCCCGGAAAGTGCATGGTGAACGACCGCGAGGTCTTGGCCACGGCAATGAGCCAGATGATCGTATTGGGCTGGCCGTCTATCGTGCCGCTGATCTTGACGCCCGATGTGTCTCGCCGCCCGTTTTCGTCAATGGTGTAGACATCCCAGTCGGGGACGGCTTTCAGGTCCCCGGCGAGCACGCGCCCCTTGACCACCAGCAGGGTGTCACCTGGTTTGGTGGCCGAAAAGGTCTGGACATGCGTGTAGCTGTCCTGCAGGCGCGCCTCGGTGAGCTGAAGCTGGATCCCCTGGATCGTGGCCGGGGCGCCGATGCCGGGGATCGGGGTGGGGG
>DAOTYG010000247.1:0-6321 GCA_034435155.1 Anaerolineae bacterium
CCCTCCCGCAGGTTTGGGCGCAATGACCAGACCAGAGCGCGCCCAGATGACCGGCTGCATCGTTCGCCAGCCCCTTTCTAACCTGCGGGAGGGTTCAGGGTAGGCAGTTACTTACGTTTGACGTTTGACGTTTTACGTTTGACGTTTTACGTTTGACGTTTGACGCCTGACGCAGGAAGTTCCCATCTACCAATATGCTCACCGCAGAGGCGCAGAGGACGCGGAGAATCTGCGTCTCAGCGATGCATTGGGTTTACGGGGGCTGGTCAAACAGACCATTTTTTGGTATGATAATTCACGATGCATGTATACTGCATCCTGCATCCTACATCCTGTATCCTGCAAATGGAGGTGTAGCATGAACAAGAAACTTTTGGTTGCCCTTTCGTTGTTCATCAGCGCTGGCCTGCTGGTGGGGTGTCTGCCGCCCGGCCCGACGCCGGCCCCCTCGCCCACGCCGGGTCAGGGGACGGTCAGCCCCGGCGTGGTCTACGTGGTCAAGACACCGGGTAAAGCCCCCGGCTTTGCCGCCTATGTGCCGGTGCCGGTGAGCGTCAAGCCGGCCGTCCCGGCCACCCAGATCGCCCTGGCTCGGGTGACGAACCCAGGACTCATCGGCGGGCTATCGGCGGAGCAGCGCGCCCTGCTGGAGAAGAATGGCTTTGTGGTGGTGCCCCAGGGGCCGCAGCAGATCTATGATCTCTACAAGCGGGCCCAGGAGCGTGGCGATCCCATCTATGTCACTACGGACAGCGTGCTGCACGCCTTCCACATCCTGTATGACTATGCTCTGCGTCTGGCCGAGGCCGGCTATTTCATCGCCGACCTGGAGGCCCTGAACGTCGCCATGCTCAAAGCGGCCCAGGAACAATACGCCCAGGCCGAGGGGCCGGTGAAAGACGCCGCCCGACGCAACGTGGCCTTCTTCAGCGTCGCCACACGGTTGCTGAAGCCGGAGGCCCCGACCCCGGCCGAGGTCGAGGAGCTAGTCAAGGCCGAGCTGGCCCTGGTGGAGGCGCACCGGGGATACGAAAAATCGCCCATCTTTGAGAACCTGCTGGACTACAGTCGCTTCGTGCCGCGCGGTCACTATACTCGCTCCGACGCGCTCAAACGCTTCTTCAAGACCATGAGCTGGTATGGTCTGGTCGAGTTCCGGCTCAAGCCCGGCCGGACCCCGGAGGAGATCGCCATCGGCCGGCGCGAGACCCGGCAGGCCCTCCTCATCACCCTGGCCCTGGGCAGCGATGCCGAGGCCCTGACCCGCTGGGACCGCATCTACGAGCCGACGGCCTTCTTCGTCGGCAAGGCCGATGACCTGACCGTTTACGAATATCTGCCGCTCATCCAGCAGACCCTGGGCGGGGAGGTGAGCCTGGGCAGCCTGACGGACGATGCCCGGATTGACGCCTTTATCGCCGCCACCGACCAGCTCCCGGCCCCCAAGATCGTCTCCTCCTACGTGCTGGACACGCAACGACCGGAAGAGGTGACCAAAGGCTTTCGCTTCATGGGCCAGCGGTTCATCCCCGATTCGTACATGTTCCAGCAGCTCGTCTACGACAAGGTGGGGACGCAAAGCCAGCCGCGTCTCTTCCCCAGGGGGCTGGATGTGCTCTCGGTGCTGGGCAGCGAACGGGCCTACACCATCCTCAAGGAGGTATACAAAGAGGACCGCTTCGCCCGCTATGAGGCCCAGATGAGCAAGTTGCGGGGCGAGTTCGGGGAACTGAGCGAGGCCGACTGGACGCAGAACCTTTATTATGGCTGGCTCTACGCCCTGCTGCCGCTGCTGGAACCAAAGGGCGAGGGCTATCCGACCTTCATGCGCGGCCCAGCCTGGGTGGACAGGCAACTCTACACCGCCCTGGGTTCCTGGACCGAGCTGCGCCATGATACCATCCTCTACGCCAAGCAGAGCACCACCATCCGGGCCACCGGGCTGCCGCCACAGCCGGCGAAGGTGGTGGGGTACGTGGAGCCAGAGGTGGCCTGTTACGCCCGCCTGGCGGCGTTGACCAGGCAGATGCGGGCCGGCCTGGGCGACCGGGGCTTGCTGGACCCGGAGATGGCCGGCAAGTTCGAGCAGTTGGAGAAGCTACTGCTCACGCTCAAGACCATCGCCGAGAAGGAGCTGACCGGCCAATCCTTAACCGAGGAAGAAGTGAGCACCATCCGCTACATCGGCGGGACGCTGGAGAGCCTCACCACCTTCACGTCCAAGGCGGCCGGCGAGGTTACCAGCGAGGTGGACGAACGCATGGCCATTGTGGCCGACGTGCACACCGATACCAACTCCAGCCAGGTGCTGGAGGAGGGCGTGGGCGATGCCTTCACCATCTACGTGGTGGTGGAACGGGACGGCCAGCAGACCGTGTGCATCGGCGCGACGTTCAGCCAGTACGAGTTCACCTGGCCCATGGAGGACCGCCTCACCGACGAGGCCTGGCAGGCCTTTGAGAAATGGCCGGACCTGGCCCCCTGGACGGTGAGCTTTATCCGTTAGAAAAAGCCCCCCGCAGGTTGTTAACCTGCGGGGGGTTGCTCGCGCCCGCGCCCGGCGTGGGCGCGCCGGGGGCGGGGATGCCATCGCGCCGCTACGCAAAGCATCGTGGATGGAGCCTTGCGCTCCGAAGCGGCGGGCGGTCGCCCCTTTGTGCTCCTCGGCGGTCTGTGACCGCCGAGCGAAGCGGGGGCGGTCGCCCCTTTCACTGCTCGCGGCGGGTCTGCCAGGCCCAGGCCTGACTGGGTGACCCGCCGCCGGCGCGGGGTGGCACACCCCGCGCGAGCATGGTCGCGCAGCATATTTTCGTTCTACGGCGTGCGCCCCGCGCGTGTGAGTCTCCTCGGCGGTCTGTGACCGCCGAGCGAAGCGGCGGGTCGCACTTCCTACGGTCGCCGCTTTGAGCAACTTTTTCCATCTACGGTCTCCTATGGGGGGCAGCCGTCGCCCCCCATAATTACGTGCGAGGGACCCCACCCTCCTGCGGGTTTGGGCGCCACCGTTCTAACCTGCGGGAGGGTTCAGGTATCACGTGCAAGGAGTGTTATCCATGGACAAACTCATTGACCTGCGCAGCGATACTGTGACCCTGCCCACCCCGGCCATGCGCGAGGCCATGTATCGTGCTGAGGTGGGGGATGACGTCTTTGGCGAGGACCCCACGGTTAATCGCCTGGAGGCCCTGGCGGCCGAGATGATGGGTCAGGAGGCCGCCCTGTTCGTGGCCAGCGGCACCATGGGCAACCTGGTGGCGATCCTCACCCACTGCGGACGCGGCGACGAGGCCATCATGGGTGATGAGTGCCATACCTTCCACTATGAGGTGGGCGGTGCAGCGGCTCTGGGCGGCGTGCACGTCCGTACCGTCCCCAACGGCCAGGGCCTGCCGGCCCTGGCGGACATCGCCGCTGCCATCCGCCCAGACGACATCCACGATCCTCCCACGCGCCTGTTGTGCCTGGAGAACACCCACAATCGTTGCGGGGGCATAGCCATCGCGCCAGGCCCCTTCCGCGCCGTCTGTGACCTGGCGCACCGGCATGGCATCGCCGTACACCTGGATGGCGCACGTATCTTTAATGCCGCCATCGCCCTGGGCTGTGACGTGCGGGAGCTGGTGGACCCCGCCGATTCGGTGATGTTCTGCCTGAGCAAGGGCCTGGCGGCCCCGGTCGGGTCTCTGTTGGTTGGCCCCGCCGCTTTCATCACCCGGGCGCGCAAATACCGCAAGATGGTGGGCGGCGGAATGCGCCAGGCCGGGGTCCTGGCCGCCGCCGGCCTGGTAGCCCTCACCCAGATGGTAGACCGTCTGGCCGAGGACCACGAGCACGCCCGCCTTCTGGCCGAAGGACTGGCCCATATCCCCGGCGTGACCATTGACCTGACCCGGGTCCATACCAACATCGTCATCTTTGAGGTGGATAACCCGCCGGGCTTCCTGGAGCGTCTGGCCGCTGAGGGGGTATTGGGCGTCTACTTTGGGGGGCGGCTCGTGCGGTTGGTGACCCATTATGGCATCACCCGGGCCGACATCGAAGCGACCCTGATGGCTGTGCAGAGAGTTATGCGCGATGCGTCGTGAAATGCCGATAGACGAAGCAGTATTGGAAGCTATCGTCTCCGCTGTGGTCGGCTCGCGCAAGTATCGCGCCGTCTGCCCAGATACGGTGCGCCGCCTGGCCCGGCGCGAGCTGACCAGCCATAACCAGGCCAGGATCGCCATCAAGGAAACCAAACGCCGGCTGCACCAGGTCTATGCCGCCTACGAGGAGCCGTTGGACTATGATGCCGCCTATGCCCGGCTGGCTGCCGCCTGCGAGCGTAGCGCAGGCTTTCCAGCCTGCGTTGCGGGCCCCTACGGGTTAGAAAGTCTGCCCCACGTTCGCGCCGTCTGCCGGGACCTGCTGGCCTGCCACTCTTCCACCCGCGAGCGATTGCCGATCCTCGATGAGTTTTACCCGCCCATCTGGGCCGTCACCGGCCGGCCCACCGTCTTGCTCGACCTGGCCTGCGGCCTCAATCCCCTGACCATCCCCTGGATGAACCTGCCGCCCGGCGCATGTTACCACGCCTACGACATAGACGCTGACCGGGTGGCTTTCCTGAACCGCTACCTGACGCTGGCCGGGCTGGAGCCGTTGGCCCACTGGCAAGACGTTCTGGGCCAGCCGCCGGACATCCCGGCCGATGTGGCTTTGCTCCTCAAGACCGCCCCCTGCCTGGACCGCCAGGAGCCGGACGGCGCCCGGCGCGTGCTGACGAGCCTCCGCGCCCGGTTCGTCGTGGTCAGCTTTGCCGTCAAGAGCCTGGGCGGGCGGGAGAAAGGCATGTTGGCCCATTACGAGGCGGGGTTCCGGGCCTTGGCCGACGCCGAGGGTTGGCCGGTCAAGCGGCTGGTCTTTGCCACGGAACTGGTCTTCGTTGCCCGTAAGGAGTAGGAAGCACGAATCACGAATGTAACTGCTCACCCTCCCGCAGGTTCGTGCGTTTTCGTGGCGGCCCATCACGCCCGTGGATGGCACGCAGACGGGAAATACGGTTCCCAGCAACCTGCGGGAGGGTAGGCTGAGCAATTACTCACGAATCATGAAGCCCGCAACTCGCAACTCGCAACTCGCAACTGGACATGGTTCCCTGCCCCTCCCGGCCTATCTCCCCGACGCCACCCGGGGCGTGGTGCGCGGCGTGGATAGCCGGGACCTGGTCGCGTGCGGCGTGCCGGGCCTGATGGTGAACGCCCTGCACCTGTCCCGCAACCCCGGCGCGGGCCTGATCAAGGCGGCCGGCGGCCTCCATCGCTTCATGGGCTGGGACCGGCCCATCGCGTCGGATTCCGGTGGGTTCCAGCTCCTGTCCATGATCCGGGCCAACCCGCGCTATGGGAGCGTCTCCGCGCGCGGCATCCATCTGGTGGACCTGGACCGGCACCACCAGCGCACCCTGTTCACCCCAGAAAAGAGCATCCGCATCCAGTTCGACCTGGGGGCGGACCTGATGATCTGTCTGGACGACTGCCCCCGCCCGGAGGCTACCCCGGCCGAGAACGCGGCTTCCGTGGAGCGCACCATCGCCTGGGCGCGCCGCTGCCGGGCCGAGTTCGACCGGCTGCTGGCAACGCGGGGCCATCAGTTCCCGGTCCGGCCCCGCCTGTTCGCCGTCATCCAGGGGGGCTATGACCCGGCCGAGCGCGCCCGCTGCGCCGAGGGCCTGTTGCCCCTGGGTTTTGACGGATATGGTTTTGGTGGCTGGCCGTTGCGCCCAGAGGGTGATCTGGCCGAAGACATCCTGGGCCTCACGGCCGAACTCGTCCCGGCCGATCTGCCCCGCTTCGCCCTGGGGGTGGGCCGACCGGAGAACATCGTGCGGGGTTGGCAACTCGGCTGGCAGATCTTTGACTGCGTGTTACCCACCCGGGATGCCCGGCGCGGCCGGCTCTATGTCTTCACTGACCCGGCCACCCCGAACGTTCTGGCCCCGGATTTCTATCATTTCCTCTATGTGCGCGACGCCCGGCACAAGCGGCAAGACCAGCCCATCGCGCCGGGATGTGACTGCCCCACCTGCCAGCACTTTCCCCTGGCCTACCTCCACCACCTGTTCGACATCAGCGACCCCCTGGCGATCCGCCTGGCCACCATCCACAATCTGCGGTTCTACACGCGACTGCTGGAGCGAATAGCGAACAGCGAATAAGGGATGGTTCGTAACTACCTACCCTCCCGCAGGTTTGGGCGCAATGACTGGACCAGACGCCGGTAGGCGCGCCCAGGTCCGGCAGCATCGGTTGCCAGCCCCTTTCTAACCTGCGGGAGGGTTCA
>DAOTYG010000248.1:0-4235 GCA_034435155.1 Anaerolineae bacterium
CCATCTGGTACAAGTTAATGTAAGCGTCCCGGCGCTGGCCTGTAAAGCGGTAGTCGGTGGGCAGGGCGGTGTCGGTGGGGCGGCCCGCGCCGTAGGGGTAGTAGCGCTGCTGGCCGTAGATGCTCCCATCGCTCTTGATGACGAGGGCCGTGCTGCCCAGGCCGGCCCCTTCACTTCGTTCAGGGCAAGCTCTGAGCGAAGCCGAAGGGTGGTCCGTGAGCAGGTAGTACAGGGTTCCGCCCTGGCCCCTGCGGGTGGCCACGCGCTGGCGGAACACGACAGCGAATGGAGAATGCAACGAATGGTGGCCAGGGTAATTCGTTGGTTTCCCCCATTCGCTGCCGTGGGCGGGGGCAAAGGGGAAGCTGGCCGGGTGGCTAGCTTCAACCATCTGTGCCGAAGCGGGTTACCACGGGAACAAATGAACCCACAACGGCAGTTCCAGAGGGATAAAGTTTACCACAGTGTCAGTAGCGGGATCTACGACATATACCCCGATACCTTGCTCCTCTCCAGGTGGCTTACCACGGTAAACAAAGTCCTCCCCACGTACTATGTACACCTTGCCGTTAGGAGCCAATACCATTCGGCGGCGCACTCGTCCGCTGCTCAGTTGACGTTCGTAGCCATAAGGTTCCTGTCCCAGGGTGATGGTTTTGAGGATATTCCCCATGTGGGGATCTACCACGGAGACGTAGTATGCGCCGTCGGATTCATTACACAGAGCATATAACCTTCCGTCAGGCAGAGGAGCCATACCTACAACCTGGCCCGGCAGTGGTATGTCTCGGATCATAGTGTCCGTGCTGGTATCGATCACGAGCACGCCAAACTGGTACGCCTTGTAGGAGCCTCGATAGTAGTCTGCATAGGCTTGCCCGTCAGGAGCTATAGCGATATCAATGCAAGAATAGTCACGCGGTATGCCTTGCACCCATCTGATGAGCGAAGTGCCGCTGTTCATGATCCCGACACCAGCACCAGCCAAATAGAACTTGCTCTCTGAGAGAGCGACGGCTCTACCAGGTGCCGGTAATACAGTACCGATAAACTGATCTGTTATCGTGTCAATGATATGCAATCCGCCTGATCCTGACAGCAATGCCCGGCCGGCTGGAGTAAACGAGATCGAATAGAAGCCACGACTGGGCAAGGTGATCTGTGATACGCGGGATGTCCTGGGATCAAAGCTCTCTACATTCACCGGGGGGTGGTCGATGAGCCCGGTAGGGAAGACGTAAACCTTGCCATTGGGGGCTACACCGATCCCGTCACTCCGGTTGACTTTTATCAGCCCGGCCACACGGTCGTTTCGAGAGTCAATAGCCCAGACACATTTGCCAGCGATGTTGAACGTCGTAGCGTAATAACCGTGATCGCTAACGTATATAGTCCCATCCGGTGCCACGGCGATGTTGGTGGGAGAACCGCCACGCGAATTCCATGCCGCGACGATCACATACGCACAACAGAGCACAAGCGCAGCACAAGCGAGGAGCAAGCCAACAACCTTATAGACGAATCGTGCCCAGCGAGACCATGCAGACTGTGCGCTCATAGTCCCAACTCCCGCATGGTCCACTGGAACGGCGTTATCCATAGGTTCGTGTTTCGTGGGTCCCAGTTTCCCCCCGCGTTAGGGTGCTGCACAACCAGAGCGTGAATGCACCGAGGGTCAACACCACAATCCCCCCGACAGCTATATGCAAAATGGGGAATGGAGCCGATTTGCCCATGCGCGCACCCCGGATTTCCAACGTCTAGCTGATTGGAGACAGTAGTGGCCGTAACACCTTGCTTTCTGGCGATCCGATAGGCAGCAGAGGCATTGCTCGTATCCACCCAATCCGTAGCCCCATCCAGACTGGCGGCTCGGACCTCGTGCCCTACTGCGGCTCCGGACCGAGTCAGAACGTAGGCCAGAACCGCACCACCTCTGGCGCTGTGCCCGAAGAGATAGATGGTTCCCCCGGTACCGGCACTCAAGCGTGACACGTATCCTTCGAGATCAACGCGTCCCGGTTCCACGGTGCCGAAATCGCCGTATGCCTTGTAGTGCACGTGCTGAACATAGGTTCTCTCAGGGTTGTCTGGGTCTCGACCGGTAGTCCATGCTGTCCAATCTTTGCCATCTACCCGACCGTCGCTATTGTAGTCACCAATGCGAGGCAGGAGCTGGTCCTTCATTGCCTCGAGATAGGGGTCCCAGAATGTGGGATCTGGACCACCGCTAATGGCACCCTGAACAAGGACAATGTGGTCGCGCAGCGTGTCCTGCCACGTTGCTCCCTCATCTGGATCGTACTTGTGTCCCGTGGGATCGGTGTACTTGAGGGGGTTGTTCAGCACGTAGGCGTAGCGGTTGAGGGCCTGGGGGTTGCCCAGTTCCGGCACCACCGTATCCGCGCTGATGAAGCGGCCCAGGGCCGGGTCATAGAAGCGGGCGCCGTAGTCGTAGAGGCCCAGCGCGGCCTCCTGGCGCTGGCCGGTGAAGCGGTAGGCCGTGGCCGCGCTCTGCGTGCCGCTGCCGGGGCGGTCGGTGCCATACGGGTAGTAGCGCACCCGGGAGTTGGGCACCTCGACAAGAATGAGAGAATCTACCGCTGGTCTGTGGATGAACACGGCCTGTTTTGTGTGGCTAGTGCTCCGCGTTGCCGAAACAACAAAAGCCACATGAAAAGGCTTTGCACCCATCTGGGAGTTAGTATGAAAGCTAGGAATAGGGATACAATCCCGGCTGTTACAATCTCTATATCGTACGAAAGTATCTGACCCAACACCACCCCCAGTCCGGCAGCAATTAAACACCACACTATGCCTAGCCTACGCATTCTCTGATACTCAGGGGTATTCGAGCTGTAACTAGCCAATACCAGCCTGAGCAACCAGATATTCGGCTGCCCTTCAATCTCAAAGCTCAACAACTGGTCTCGCAAGACAAATAGTATCGCCAAGACTATCAGATATGCCACTCCGACTAGCAAATACGCGATCACGCCAAGCCCGACTTTGCTCAAGACATTCAAGCCTAGCCATAGAAAAAGTAACGACATTGCCAAACTGCAGATCGTTAGCGTACTAGTATAAAGTGTGGTCAGTCTGTAGTGCATGTCTTTGGGATCCACTTCTCCCGAGGGGTACCTTCTCAGCAACGCATAGGATACATACATTGTCCATGCTGCTGCGAGTAATCCATATAGGCCGACGAAGGCGAATTCACAGGGTGGAAATACTGATGTGCCCACTAACATCAGCGATAGAAATCCGTTAACGATGATCAAACCAAATACGACAACCAATAGGATCTCTTGGCGATTGCGAACCTGCACACCTATACCGACGAGTCTTGCCCCTTTGCCAGTGGACCAAGTTGTGCTCATAGAACACCCACCTCCCAACACCCCAAAACCAGGCGGGAACCTGAAGCTATCTGAAGCTCTTGTGCGTGAAGTCTTTAGTGCCCCAATGACTGGGATTAGGCGTCGTTATGAGCGCCTCATAGAAGCTATCCACAAGCTCTATCCCACCTTCCCTGAAACTACCGCTCAACCAAAGACCAAACAAAAAACCAGCACCAACGCCGGCCACGGGGCTGGCGAACGCAGAGACTCCTGCTCCAACAACAGCACTTGCCGCAGTAAAAGCCGTATCCACTGTCACTGCTGCAGCGAACTCTGTGCTGGCTACACCAGTACTCCCTTTTGGTCCCTGTATCGATACTGGTCCTACTGTAAAATCACTGTATTCCCATACATCAAGTGCAATTACGGGTATGTATCCCCACCACAATGACCCCCTACCAGCGCTACGTACAACACCAGCTACAGATCGCTCCCCTAATTGACTACTTGCGTAGCTCACTGTCCCTTTGACAACGGTCCTGCCAGCCTTGACTGCTGTCCAGATATCCTTTGGGCTAATGCCAGCACCTTTACTACCTCCTTCAACGATGGCCACCTCGGCCGGCATAGTACCAGCTCCGGTCCACCGTACCTGTGGCGAGACATCATAGCTGTACGTTCCTGTTTGAGGGTGATAGTACACATTGTCTCCCGACCCATGTCCTCGTCTATTCTCCTCGTATACAGGGATCGAGTGTCCACTCGGGTCGGTGTATCGGAGGGGGTTGTTTCGAACATAGGAGTAACGATTCAAGTTCTGGGGGTTGCCCGGCTGCGGCACCACCGTATCCGCGCTGATGAACCGGCCCAGGACAGGATCATACCACCGGGCAC
>DAOTYG010000249.1:0-5683 GCA_034435155.1 Anaerolineae bacterium
CAATCCGTTCTGCCGCCCGGCCATCCCCATATGGGTTCACCGCGTGGGCCATCCGCTCGTATTCCTGCCGGTCCTCCAGCAGCCGCCTGGCTTCCCCCACGATCCTCTCCCGCTGCGTCCCCACCACCCGCACCGTGCCCGCCGCCACCGCCTCCGGCCGCTCCGTCACCTCCCGCAGCACCAATACCGGCTTGCCCAGCCCCGGCGCTTCCTCCTGGATGCCGCCGGAATCCGTCAGCACCATATAACTCCGTTTCATCAGGTGCACAAAGGGCAGGTAATCCAGCGGATCGGTCAGCGTCACCCCCGGCGCATCGCCCAGGATGCGGCGGGCCGGCTCCTGCACGTGGGGATTGAGGTGGACCGGATAGATGATCTGGACATCGCCCGGATAGGCCAACGCGATCTCCCGCAAGGCCAGACAAATCTGCTCCAGCGGCCGGCCAAAGTTCTCGCGCCGGTGCGCCGTCACCAGCACCAATCGCCAGGTCTCCTGGCCCACATCACCGGTAAGGCCAAACTGTTGACCTGCGACCGGCGACCCGCATCCTGCATCCTGCGACCTGTAACCTGCGACCTGTGACCTGCATCCTGCAATCCGCCCCCACAGCGCCTCAATCTCGGGGGGACACGGCTGCGCCGCCGCCCATAACAGCGCGTCAATCACCGTGTTGCCAGTCACGTGGACGCTGGCCGCCGGCACGCCCTCTCGTAGCAGGTTCTGCCGGGCCGCTTCCGTAGGCGCAAAGTGCAGATCAGCCACCACGCTGGCGATCCGCCGGTTGACTTCTTCGGGGAAAGGCTGGCGCTTGTCAAAGGTGCGCAGCCCGGCCTCCACGTGGCCCACTTTCACCCCGGCGTAGAAAGCGGCCCACGCCGCCGCCGCCACGGTCGTTGTGTCTCCCTGCACCAGCACCCAGTCCGGGCATTCTGCCTGCAGCACGGGCTCCAGCCGGGACAGCACGGCCGCCGCCACCTGGGTGGGCGACTGGCCGTCCTGCATCACGTTCAGGTCATAGTCCGGCGCGATCCCAAAGAGCGCCAAGACCTGGTCGAGCATCTGTCGGTGCTGCGCGGTCACGCACACCCGGGAGACGAACCGGTCCGCGCGCCGTTCCAGCTCCTTCACCACCGGGGCCATCTTGATCGCCTCCGGCCGCGTCCCAAACACCGCGAGCACCTTGAGCCGGTCGCTCATCGCTTGCCCATTGTCGCCATCCAGTTGGGTAACGCCCAGAATTTCCTATAAGGAACCGCCAGGTTTCCTATAAGCAACGTACCAGGTTCCTATAAGGAAACTTTTTTCCCCTATAAGGAAATCCGGCGAGACCACCCTGGGGCCTGATCCCTGCCAGGATAAGGGACGAGTCTGGTCCACAACCGCCCCGCCCCTCGCCGGCGAGGGGCCGGGGCTATAGTCCGGCGCAGCCGGGGAGAGGTGCCCCTGGCGAAGGCCAACGCCGCCCTCGCCAGGGCGAGTGCACCGATTCGCTGACCCGGATGAGGGCCATCCCCGGCTCCTCTGCCTCACAAGGGTAGGTTTTTCGGGAGTGACGGGCCTGACCTAACCCCCCGGCCCCCTTCCCTCGCAGGGAAGGGGGAGTTTCGGTCGGAAGACTCCCCTCTCCGCTTCGGGGAGGGGTCGGGGGAGGGGTTGGCGCGGCGCAGCCCCCGGCCTCCCGGCCCGACAGACGAAAAACCTACCCCTGAAAGGGCTCCTCTGCTCCCCTGCCCCTCCGCTCTCCCGCTCCCCCGGCTCAGCTCACCGGGTCATCGGGATGCGCCTGGTTCCACATCGCCACCAGCTCGTCCCCGGTCTTGCCCACGTGTTCCCGGTTCTCCACGTCGCCCTTGAACGCGCTCAGGTCCTTGAGGCCGCGCTTGATCGCCGGGTCCGCCCGGTGCCCCACGCCGATGGTCCCATCCAGGTCAATGGTGGGGGTATAGATGCCCAACCCCTCCAGTTTGACCGGCTGGCCGCGCTGTGCGAAAAAGAGCACCGCGTCGCGCAGCTCCAGCAGTACCTGGCGCACGCCACTCTCGTTCAGGCCCGTGCTGCGGGCGATGAACTCCACCAGGTCGTCCGTCCCGGCCTGCTTACCCAGCTTGATCCGCGGGCAGTACGCATTGATCGCCTTGATTCTGCTTGCCATGTCGTCGTTCCTCCTTAAGAATGATGAGGTGAGCCACCCGATAGAAACGAGTTCCGGGTTTCACGTCAACCTGCAACGCCATCGAAAGAGATTGCTTCGGCGCAAAAACCGCGCCTCGCCATGACACCCGCTTGGTTGCGGCACGCTACGCGGGCCGCGCTATGGGTTTGGCTCCAGACTTTGCTTGACAAACCTCATGCTCTGTCTTACAATATAAGTCAAAAAGTAAGAAAGATAGCCTGGAGGTGCGATCATGTTGGCGCGATTATCATCGAAAGGCCAGTTGGTCATCCCCAAAGCCGTGCGGCAGGCGTTGGGGTTGCGGGTCGGCACCCAGTTCCGTGTCCGGCCCGACGATGGCAAGATCATCCTGGAACCGGTGGCAACCTCGCCGATTGCCGCCCTGTACGGCCGCTTTCAGGACGCTGATTTCCTGACCGATCTGGAGGCCGAGCATCAGCAGGAAGTGAGTGATGAAATCACGGTTCGTGCTTGATGCCTGGACGCTCCTGGCCCTCTTGCAAAGGGAAGAGCCGGCCGCCTCTCGCGTCAAACAGTTGCTGGAGGAAGCGGAACAGGGCAACGTCGAACTGTTCATCTCTATCATCAACCTGGGCGAGGTGTACTACCGCATCGGCAAGGTCAAGGGTGAGAGGGAGGCCCAGGCCACGCTGGTCGAGATCCGCCGCCTGTCCCTGACGGTGGTTCCGGCCACCGAGGAGGCCGTATTGGCTGCCGCCGGTTTCAAAGCGCGCTATGCGATCTCGTATGCGGATGCTTTTGCTGTCGCCATTGCCACGGACCTGGGCGCGATCCTGGTTACCGGAGATCCTGAACTTGGGCAGCTTGGCGATCGCCTCCAGATCGAAAGACTGGAACGGGCAGTGCCACAGGTTGCAGGTGTCTCTCAACCTTCAAACCTATAACCTCCAACTTTTGGGCATGCTCCGCCATCTCGACATGGCCCTTGCCACGCGAGTTCGCACCTCTATAAACCAGCCCTCAGCAACCAGCCACACCCCTACGGGTCACGTTTGACGTTTCACGCCTGACGTTTGACGCCCGACGTTTGACGCCTGACGTTTGACGCGCTCAATCTGCCCCGCCTCCACCTCGCACGCCACCTGCCGCCCCAGGAACGAGAGCAGCACCCGGCAGCGGCCCGCAGGCGAGAGCCGCCGGTCAAAGACGGCCTCCAAATCGGCGAAGGGACCATCCACCACGCGCACCCGGTCGCCGGGGCGGAAGCCGTCCGGGTAGAGCCGGCTCTCTTCCTCCAGCTCCGCCAGTCGCGCCCGGATGCGCGCAATGGCCCCATCGGTTAGGACGGCCGGCGCGCCGCCAAAGCACACCACGTGCACCAGGCCCGGCGTCCAGTTCAGGTCAGAGGGGCCGGTCTGGGCCGGGTTCACCCGGGCAAAGAGATAACGGGGGAAAAATGCCTTGACCTTCCGCGCCCGGGGATTGGTGGGACGGACGCGGATGAGGGGCAGATAGGTCTCGAACCCCTGTGCGCGCAGGAGCGACTCGACCTGCTGCTCTTTCAAGGGCTTGGTGTAGAGGGTGTACCAGACCTGGTCGTCAGTGGTCATAGATCAGTCTGCTACTGATTCCCGAACTCGACTACGGCTGACATAGGTGCAAACGCGAACGCACACACGAAAACATCCAAGAAATCCGTGTTCATCCGTGTTCATCCGTGTCCTTCCGTGTCCTGTTCCGCCGCCGCTTCTTGCGGTCGCCCTCGTCCGAGTAGTAATAGTAGTAATAGTACCCATAGCCCCGGCCGCCGCGCCGCTCGCGGTTCAGCACCGCCCCCAGCATCCTGGCCTCGGCCTTTTCCAGGGCCTCTTTGGCCCGGCGCACGGCGTCGCGCCGCGTCTCGCCGGTGTCCACCACCAGGATGACGCCGCTGGTCCGGGCCGCCAGCAGGCTGGCGTCGGCCACGGCCAGCGCTGGCGGCGAATCAAAGAGCACCAGGTCGGCGCGTTCCTTGAGCATCTTGATGAGCCGCGCCATCTGCGGCGAGCCCAGCAAATCTGCCGGGTTGGGCGGCAGCGGCCCGCTCACCAGCACCCGCAGGCCCGCCACCTCCGTGGGTTGCAGGGCCGTGTTCAGGTCCGGCTCCGCCTCCAGCAGCAGGGTAGTCAGACCCCGCTCGCGTTCCAGGCCAAAGAACTTGTGCAAGGTGGGCCGGCGCAGGTCGCTATCCACCAGGATCACCCGCTTGCCGGCCTGCGCCGCCACCACCCCCAGGTTCGCCAGCGTGGTGGTCTTGCCCTCCTTGGGACCCGCGCTCGTCACCAGGATCGCCCCGCCTGGGTTGTTGATCCCGGCGAACTCCACGTTGGCCCGCAGGATGCGGTAGGCCTCCACCACGTGCGACTTGCTGCTCATGGTCGTCACCAGGGCATCCCGAAGCTCTTTCACGGGGGCGATGCGCGTGATGTGGCCCAACGCCGTCAGGCCCAACCCCTGTTCCAGGTCCTCGGTGGTCTTGACTGTGTCGTCCAGATATTCTAGCAGGAAGGCAGTGGAGACGCCCAGCACCGCGCCGCTGATGAGACCCAGGATCGTGTTCAGCGTGATATTGGGCTTCACCGGTGTCCGGGGCAATTCGGCCGGGGCAAACACCACCACGTTATCCGTGTAGCGCGCCGCCGCCAGCCGAAAGTCCTCCTGGCTGCGGATGAGCAGCGTATACTCGGTCTGGTAGCGCGATAGCTGGCTTTGCAGGCGGGCCTGCTCGATGCGGACAAACTCGGGCAGGTTGACGTTCTTGGGGTCTGTGGGGTCGCCCAGGGAGACGATGGCGACCTGCGTCTGCTCGATGCGCTTTTCCAGATCGGCGATCCGCTGGGCGATCTCCAGGCGGCCGCCCTCGAACCGGGCCTGCTGCCTGGCCTGGTTCTCGCGGATAAACACCTCGGCGATCTTGTTGGCCGTGGCCTGGGCGCGGGCCGGGTCGCTGTCTTCCACGCCGATGCGGATGAGCTGGGTGTCGCGGATCTGCTCCGCGCTGACGGCCCCGGCCAACTCGCCGGTGCTAAAGGGCAATTGTAGCTCGGCAATGACCTGGCGCAGCAGCACCGGCGAGCGGATCATCTCCACGTAGGTGGGGGCCGAGGCCTGGCTGGCCCGCAGCGAGGAGTAGACGTCGCTCTGGGGCGCCGCCCCCTGGTCCACCTGGAGCGTGGTAGACGCGCTATAGATGGGCGTGGAGGTGACGCTGAGCGCAAACGTCATCCCCCCCACCAACGCCGTCGCCAGGACGATGAGCCACAGCCGCTTGAACAGCACCGCCACGAATCTACGTAGTTCCACCGCCTCTCCTTGCAAATATGCAAATCTACAAATATGCAAATCTACAAATCACGGAATCCATTTGCCCATTTGCCCATTTGCCCATTTGCCCATTTGTAAATACCTACCCGCCACCCTCCCGCAGGTTAGAAAGCGGCTGGCAAGAGAGCGAGCAGCTCATTGCGGCGCACTTCAGTGCGGAGATTGCGCCCGAACCTGCGGGAGGG
>DAOTYG010000250.1:0-21607 GCA_034435155.1 Anaerolineae bacterium
CTTGCAGGCAGTGATTTCCACCTGCCGCAAGCAGGAGCGCCATGTCTTTGTGACTTTGCGCCATCTCTTCGCCCATCAGCCGGTCTCCCTACTCGCAGAAAGGTAGGTAGTTACAGTTATGCGCCGAACTTGGTCAGGCGCAAGGCATGGGCCATCATGAGGGGCATTATATCCACAGCCGGGAACAACCCCAGGGACCCATAGCGTCCACACTGGAACTCGCCAAAGGCTTCCAGGCGATCTGGCCGACAGTAGCGCGAGTAGAGCAGGAACGGCAGGGGATGCCAGCTATGGGCGGCCAGCACGGCCGGCGTGGAATGGTCGCCGGTGACCACCAGCACGTCCGGCTCCAGGTGCAGGAGCCGGGGGATCTGCTGGTCCACTCGCTCGATGACGGCCACCTTGGCCGCAAAATCACCGTCCTCGCCCCGGCTGTCGGTGTGTTTGATGTGGATGAAGAAAAAGTCATACTCGGTCCAGTAGCGTTCCAGGCAGGCGAACTCGTCTTCGATGGTCTCGCCGGTCTCCAGCAGGTCCATACCCACCAGGCGAGCCAGACCCCGGTACATCGGATAGGTGGCGATGGCCGCGGCCCGGAGGCCATAGATCTCCCGCAGGGTGGGCATGGCCGGGTGCATGGCGAATCCCCGCAACAGGACGGCGTTAGCCGGGTGTTGGTCCCGCAATAGGGTCTGGGCCTGGGTTACGAACTCGTTGACCAGGGCGGCGGCGCGTTCGGCCCGGGGATTCAGGGCCTGGGCTGGCAGGGGTGGTAGCCCCAGCTTCTGTGGGTCGGTCTCGCTGATCTCTTCGGCCAGGCCGGGACCGCGCAATACCAGCACAAAGCGATGTTCCTTGACCGGTTCCACGAAAACCGCCACATCCGCCAGGTGGATGGTTCGCAGGCGTTCGCAGAGGGCCATACAGGTCGCCGTGGAGATGCGCCCGGCCCGCCGGTCAGTGATCCGGCCGGCGTCGTCTATGGTAGCAAAGTTGCCCCGGGCGGCCAGGTCTTGCGGGCCGAGGGGGAAACCAATGCCCAGGGCTTCCAACACGCCCCGGCCGATCTGGTAGCGCACCGGATCGTAGCCAAAGAGGGAGACATGGGCCGGGCCGCTGCCCGGCGTGATACCAGCGCTGATGGATTGCATGAGGCCACAGGTGGAGCGACTGGCCAGGGCATCCAGGTGCGGCGTATGGGCCGTCTCCAGCTCTGTGCCCCCGCCCGGCTCCTGGGGCAGCCCCCCCAGACCATCCATGATGAGCAGGACCATCTTGGCCGCGCCTGGGATAACCAGCTCTTGGGTCAGGGTGAAATCGTACATCGTCATTGCCTCCGGGTTCGAGTTTCGAGTTGAGTTGCGAGTAGTGACGATTGTACTACAAAGGCCGATGTTTGGCAACCCGCGAAATGGCCGGCTGCGAACTGGCTTGACAAAATGCGCCACGCCGATTATAGTTGCAGTGGAGGAAACTACCTTGTCGCGACGGCTCAGCCCCCTGATCAAACTCTGGCTCCTCAGCC
Source organism: Anaerolineae bacterium (assembly GCA_034435155.1). Lineage (GTDB taxonomy): Bacteria > Chloroflexota > JAHJIN01 > JAHJIN01 > JAHJIN01 > DAOTYG01. The sequence goes on from DAOTYG010000250.1 coordinate 1,526, forward strand.
TTATCACCATCGGGCTGGTGGTGGGTCTGTACCTGGTGCGCAACTTGCTGCCACCTTTCATCCTGGCCGTGCTGCTGGCTTACCTGCTGAACCCGCTGGTGGAGCTGATCTTGCGCCATGCGCGCCTGCCCCGATTGGTGGCCGTCCTGTTGATCTACCTGGGTTTTCTGGCCGTGGCGGCTTTGTTCCTGGCCTTGCTGATCCCGGCCCTCGCCAATGAGGTTCGGCAAGCTAACCTGGACCTGCAAGAACTTATGGGCAATATAGCTCGTTGGGTGGCGGACACCGAGCGCTATGTCATCAATGTATTCGGGACGCCGTTAGACCTGCTGGGACTGTATCGCCAGTTTGAGGTAAACGCGCACGAGGCCCTGACGGCCGGGGCTTCGTATCTGGCCTCGCGGACGGCCGGGTTCATCTTTGGGTTGGCCTCCGTCTTCGGCTGGTTGCTGGTGATCCTGGTGGTGGTGTTCTACCTGCTCAAGGACGCCGACCAGATCGGGCGTTACCTGGCCGACCTGGTGCCGGCTGCCTACCGGGCGGACCTGTGGCAGTTTGAGCGGGAGCTGAAAACCACCATGAACGCCTATATCCGGGGCCAGCTCTTGCTCTGCCTGATCATCGGCACCATGACCACGGTCTCGTTATGGGCGTTGGGCATCCGCAATGCCCTGTTGTTGGGGATCATCGCCGGGCTGTTGGAGGCGGTGCCGAACCTGGGGCCGGTCATCGCCACGGTGCCGGCCGTCATCGTGGCCCTGTTGCAAGGCTCCACCTGGCTGCCGCTGCCCTCCTGGGGCGTGGCCCTGGTGGTCATCGGCCTGTACATCATCATCCAGCAACTGGAGAACAACCTCATCGTGCCCAAGGTGCTGGGCGATAGCGTGAACCTGCACCCGGTGATCGTGCTGTTCGGGCTATTGGCCGGGGCCAGTATTGCCGGCGTCCTGGGGATGCTGCTGGCGACCCCGACCATAGCCGTCTTGCGTCTGGTGGCCCGCTACGTGGCTCGCTGGCTGTTGGAACAGGGATGAAGATCGAGGCGGTGCTGTTTGACCTGGATGGCACACTGTTCGACACGGACGACGTGTGGCTGGACGGCCTGTTAAGCCGGTTGGGGGGCTGGTCGCGGGCCCCGGTATGGAGTCGGCCGGCCAGAGCCGCCCTGACCTGGGGCGAGGGCATAGCCAGCCGATTGCTGGCCCTGCTGGATGGCGTGGACCTGGACGATGATGTGGACCGGCTGGCCGCCCGGTTGCTCGCCCGACGACTCCGATCAGCCGGGGTTCAGCGCCTGGTGGCCGGCGTGCCCGGGATGCTGGCCGACTTGGCGATGCGTTACCCGCTGGCCGTGGTTACCACCCGCTCGCACCGGGGCGCGCAGCTCTTGCTAGATGGGGCCGCGTTGACCCCTCACTTTAGGGCCATCGTGGCGCGGGATGATACCCGGCGCATCAAACCCCACCCGGAGCCAGTCCAGCGCGCGGCGGCTGAGTTGGGGGTATCCCCGGCGGCCTGCCTCATGGTGGGCGATACCACAGCAGATGTGTTATCGGCCAAAGCGGCCGGGGCCTGGGCGGTGGGGGTATTGTGTGGTTTTGGCCGCGAGGCGGATTTGCGGCGAGCCGGAGCAGATCAGATTTTGCCCAGCCCGGTGGACCTCTGCGAGCTGTTGCGGTGGAGATAGATCACCCTTCGAAAGGATATAGGGAAGGAGTGTCTCGTGAACATCCTGAACCTTCTCAACGCGCCCATCGTGCGCACGGTGCGACGTAATCATGCCGCCGAGCACGCTACCATCACCTTGTTGAGCCAGCGGGTGCCGGGCGTGCGGCTCATCGCTCACAGCTCGCCGGTCGGGTTTACCATCTATGGCGATGTGAACACGCAAACCCTGCGCCAGGTGGCAGAAGAGGCCGTGGGCCGGCTCCAACGGGGTGAGACGAGGCTGGCCGTGCATCCCAACTGCGGCACCAACCTGGTGGTAGGGGGCCTGCTCACCGCCCTGGTGGCCCTGGTGACCCTGGGCCGGCGTCCCCGGCTGGATCGGTTGCCCTTCTTGCTGTTGGGCACGACCCTGGCCCTCCTCGCTGCCCAGCCGATGGGTCGGCTGGCCCAACGGCACATCACCACCTCGCCCCGGCTGGACGGTGCCTGGGTCGCCTCCGTGCGCCGCATCGGGCCGGGCGTCCACAAGGTTATCATCGCCGATCAGCCGGCGCGTCAATTCGCCGATTCACCCGTGGCCTGATATGCTTTACCTGTTCTACGGTCCCGACGAATACTCAATCCAGCAGGCTATCGCCAGCCTCCAGGGCCAGTTAGGTGACCCGCAGCTGGCGACCCTGAACACGACGCTATTGGACGGCCGCCAGGCTACGGTGGCCCAGGTGATCATGGCAGCCGATGCCCAGCCTTTCCTGACGCCCCACCGCCTGGTGGTCGTGGAGGGCCTGGTGGGTCTGGGGCGGACCCGGCCGGCCAATGGGCAGCCTTCCACCCCTGCCACCGATCTAGCCGCGTCGCTTGGCCCATATCTGGAGCGATTGCCAGACACGACCTGGCTGGTGCTGGTGGAAAAAGAGGTGGACATTCGCAGTGCTTTCTGGCGGCTGGTGGAAACGTTGCAGGATCAGGGCCAGGCCACAATCCGCGAGTTCAAGCTCCTGGACAGCGAGGGGCTGATGCGCTGGGTTCAGGAACGGGTGCGTGGTGCCGGCGGACGGATCGAAGCCCCGGCCGCCAGGTCACTGGTCAATCTGGTTGGCACCGACCTGCGTCTCCTGGGGCAGGAGAGCGACAAGCTGCTGGCTTATGTGAGCGGGAGCCGCGCCATCACCGTGACCGATGTGGAGACCCTGTGTTCCTATGCGCCGGAGGCCAACGTCTTTAACCTGGTGGATGCCCTGGGGCGCCGTGACCGCCGGACAGCATTGCGGCTGTTGCACCAACTGCTGGACGAGGGGCAGGCCGCGCTCTACCTGTTGGTCATGATCACGCGCCAGTTCCGCATCCTGCTCTCCATCAAAGACCTGGAACAACAGCGGACCTCGCCAGAAGTCATCCGCTCTACCCTCAGCCTGCCCCCCTTTGTGGTGGATAAGGGTTTGCGGCAGGCCCGCAACTTTTCGCTGCCCCAACTGGTGGGGATCTATCATCGCCTGATAGAAATGGATGTGGCGAGCAAGACCGGGCAGATGGACCCGGTTCTGGCTCTGGATCTGTTCGTGGTGGAGACGTGCCGGGGCTAAATTAGAACTCAAACGAGGGTGCAAGATGAGCAAGAGACGTCGTTACCCGAGTAGAAAACGTGGGGTAGAGGGTGACCCTCTCCTGTCCTCCCTGGCGATCACCCGGCCCCTGTTGCCGGTGCGTGATACGGTAGTGTTTCCATACATGCTGACCACGTTGCTGGTGGGCCGTCATGCTTCCTTGCGGGCCGTAGATGAGGCCATGCAAGGAGACCATATCATCGTGGTGGTAGCCCAGCAAGAGGCCGAGGTGGAAGACCCGGGACCTGACGATCTGTATACCCTGGGCACGGAGACCATGATCGGGCAGGTGTTGCGGCTGCCCAACGGCGCCAGTCAACTACTGGTGCAGGGTCAACGGCGAGTGCGTGTCCTGGACTATGAGCACTGGCGGCCATTTCCGCTGGTCCAGGTCGTGCCCGTCGTCGAGCCGGCGGCCAGTGGTTTGCCGGTGGAAGCCTTGAGTCGGGCCGTGCTGGTCATGTTCGAAAAGTACACCCAGCTCAACCCCAACATGCCGGAAGACGCATATGTGGCCGCCATGAACATTGATGACCCCGGCTGGCTGGCCGATTTCGTGGCGGCCAACCTTAACCTCAAACTGGCCCAGCAGCAAGAGATCCTGGAAACCATAGACATCACCACCCGGCTGCAAAAGGTCAATATTCTCCTGGCCCAGGAGTTGCGACTCCTGGAGTTGCAGAACGAGATCCACACCCAGGTCCAGGAAGAGATGGACCGCTCCCAACGGGAATACTTTTTGCGGGAGCAGATCCGGGTGATCCAGCGCGAGCTGGGGGAGACCGACCCGGAGTTGCAAGAGATCAATGAATTGCGGGCCAGGATCGAGGCCGCCGGGATGCCGGAGGAGGTGGCGGCCAAGGCGCATAAGGAACTGGACCGGCTGGCGGCCATGCCGCCCCTGGCCCCGGAAACAGCCATGATCCGCACCTATCTGGACTGGCTCATCGAATTGCCGTGGACAGCGACCACGGAGGATCGGCTCGACATCCGCGTTGCGGCCCGGGTGCTGGAAGAGAACCACTATGGCCTGAAGAAGGTCAAGGAGCGGGTGCTGGAGCACATCGCCGTGCGCAAGCTGGCCGCCGACCGGATGCGGACCCCGATCCTGTGTTTCGTGGGGCCGCCGGGGGTGGGCAAGACCTCGTTGGGGCAAAGCATTGCCCAGGCCCTGGGTCGCAAGTTCGTGCGTCTCTCCCTGGGCGGTATCCGCGATGAGGCCGAGATCCGGGGCCATCGCCGCACCTACATCGGTTCCCTGCCCGGCCGTATTATCCAGACCATGCGCCGGGCCGGCGTGATCAACCCGGTGTTCATGCTCGACGAGATTGACAAGTTGGGCTATGACTTCCGGGGCGACCCGGCGGCAGCCTTGCTGGAAGTGTTGGACCCGGAACAGAACTATGCCTTCTCCGATCACTACCTGGACGTGCCCTATGACCTCTCGAAGGTGATGTTCATCACCACCGCCAACTACCTGGACCCCATCCCGCCAGCACTCCTGGATCGCATGGAGGTGATCGAGTTGCCAGGCTACATCGAGGAGGAAAAGCTGGCCATCGCCCGGGGCTTTTTGGTGCCCCGTCAGATCGAGGAGAATGGTCTGCGGGACGCCGGGTTACGTTTCACCGACGGCGCGTTGCGCGGGATCATTCGCCAATACACCCTGGAAGCCGGCGTGCGTAACCTGGAACGCGAGATCGGCAATATCTGCCGCAAGGTCGCCCGCTGCGTGGCAGAAGGCCATCGCCCGCCCCGGTTCATCACACGCCAGTCACTGCATCATTACCTGGGCGCACCCCGGTTCCTGGACCAGGATGCCGAGGTGCAACCCCAGGTCGGCATCGCCACCGGCGTCTCGTGGACCGAGGCCGGCGGCGACCTGTTGTCCATCGAGGTCTCGCTGATGGAGGGCAAAGGCCATCTGAACCTGACCGGCCAGTTGGGTGAGGTGATGCAAGAATCAGCGCAGGCCGCTCTATCTTATGCCCGCTCTCGCGCTCGTGAGTTGGGTGTCTCCCCCAAGGTCTTTGAGACCACGGATATTCACATCCACGTGCCCTCTGGGGCCATCCCCAAGGACGGGCCTTCGGCTGGCATCACCATCTCGACTGCCCTCATCTCGGCCCTGACCAGGCGACCGGTGCGGCCGGAAGTAGCCATGACCGGCGAGATCACCTTGCGGGGCCGGGTCTTGCCGGTGGGGGGTCTCAAGGAGAAGGTCCTGGCAGCGCACCGGGCCGGGATCAAGGTGTTCATCCTGCCGACCAAGAATCGCAAGGACATGGAGGAGATCCCCCGCAAGGCCCTGCGCGATCTGCAGTTCGTCTATGTGAACAGTATGGACGAGGTCTTGCCGGTGGCCCTGGCCGCCCCGCTGGAGGAGTCGCCGCCGCCCACCACGCACCCACCGGCCCGGCGTCGGCGTCATCATCCCAGTGCCCCGGCCTCGACGCCCGGCCCCGCCGCGCCCTAAGGGGGAACCATGTCCCTTTTGCGCACGCTTTTCCTGGGCCTGCTCGCCTTGCTCTCGCTCCTCGTCCTGGCCTGGCTGGTATGGATGTCGCTAGAGGGGGCCTCGCCCCAGGCGGCCTCGGTGGACCTGGGCCGCCTGCTACCTCCCGATCGCACCTTTGTGACCAGTATCCAGGTCCCGGCCGGCGACCAGGCTACCCCGGAATGGCTGGTGCTCTATCGGCGCAAAGATGATACCCGCTGCATCTATGGCTGCCTGTACCGCGCTGAACCAGTACCGGCTACTGCGCCCCAAACCCTGATCCCGCAACAACTGGTTACCGCCAACGGCACCCAGGTCTGCCTGGGCGAAAAACAGTGCACCGTCGAGGTCCAGGACGTCCTCAAGAACCGGGGTAGCGCGCGTGACCTGCTGGTCTGGGGTTACTCCGGTGATCTGCGCACCCGCCTGAACCTGTTCTACTGGGATGGCACGCGCTATGTGCATGGGCACTCCTTTGTCGGTGACCGGGGTGTGCTCCTGGAAGGCGCAACGAACGTCATCGTCCAGCAGACCATCAAGGTGGGAACGGAGCTTTTCCCTCGCAACACGCTCTGCCAACGCGATGTCTACGAGCAGCAGCCGGGTGGCGCATACCGGGATGATCCCGACCGCAGCACCGTCGCCTTTCGCAACGGCCGGCTCCCGGAACGCTATCCGACTGAGCCGGATGAGGTCGTGGTGGCCTTCTGCCTGCAATACCCCAATGCGAGCGCCCGCCAGCGTTATCTGGCCCCTGGTGTGGAGGTGTCTTTCACCAGGCCCGGCGGATTTGGCTGTATGGGGTCGGCCAACCAGGTCGAGGTGCTGCGCTTTACAAGCCCCCTCAGCGTGGTGGGCAATTGGGCCACGGTGCAGGCAGAGTTACGGATAGATGGCCAATTACAACATACCACCTGGTCGTTGCACTACACAGCCCCGGCGGCGGGTAATACAGACCAATGGCGGTGGCAGATCGTCAGTTGCACCGGGCTGACCCCCTGAACCCCAGCCGGGGTCTATAGGGTTGAGAGGAGGGTGCCCCTTGGACGCCCACGAGGTTCTGGCCCTTTATGAACAAGGCGAAGGCCCCAACCTGGAGTTCAAATCAGAGAACGTCAAGCCCTCCAAACTGGCTGAGACACTGATGGCTATGGCGAATGCCCAGGGGGGCACGGTCCTGATCGGGGTGGACGGTCGCACCGGGCGTATCGAGGGGCTGCGCAATCCCCGGCAGGCCCGGGAGACGGCCATTGAGGCGGCCCTCCTCTGCGAGCCACAGCTCATCCTGCCGCTGCCGGAGCTGGTCCAGATTGACCGAAAGACGGTCCTGGTCGTTGTGGTCCCGGCCGGTCTGCCCAACGTCTATAGCCTCAACGGTCGCTATCTGGCCCGTGTTGGTTCCCTCAACAAGCCTATCCCGGCCACCACCTTGCGGCATCTCCTCATCGAGCGGGGCGAGATCTCCTTCGAGATGTTGACCGACCCGCGCGCCACCTACGAGGACCTGGACCCGGCCAAGATCGCGGCCTATGCCAGGATGTTCCGCTGGGGAGATAGCATCACCCAGGAGGAGTTGCTCCTCAGCCGGGGGTGTCTGGTGCGCGAGGGGGATACATATCGGCCCACCCATGCCGGTATCCTGCTCTTTGGGCGCAATCCCCAGCAATTCTTCTTGAACGCCCAGGTGGTCGTGGTGCAATACCAGGGCCCGGAGATGGGGGACGAGTTCATACGCGAGGACATCGGCGGCACACTGGATGAGCAGATTGATGCCGCCGAGTTGTTCCTGGTCCGTCACATGCGCAAGAGTATGCGTCTGGTCGGCCTGAAACGGGAAGAGACCACCGAGTACCCGGTGGAGGCCGTGCGCGAAGCGGTGGTGAATGCCGTGGCTCATCGGGACTATGCTATTCGCGGGGAGGCGATCCGGGTCAGCGTGTTCAGCGACCGGATCGAGTGTTATAGTCCGGGGCGGCTGCCCGGCCACGTCACCGTGCAGAACATCGCGGACGAACGCTTTAGCCGTAACGAGGCCCTGGTCCAGGTGCTGGCTGATATGGGCTATATCGAACGTCTGGGTTATGGCATCAACCGCATGATCCAGCTCATGGCCGAATATGGCTCTCGGCCGCCAGTCTTTGAAGAGCGAGCCGGGGGGTTTCAGGTCACCCTATACAGTGCCCTCGGCGTCACCCCACCGGCGGTGGACCTCGGTGACCTGACCCGTTGGCTGGAGATGGGGCTTAACGAACGTCAGGCCAAAGCCCTGCAATATCTGACCCGGCACCCGCGCATCACCAACCGGGAGTTCCGCGAACTCTGCCCGGAGGTGAGCAACGAGACGATCCGCAGTGACCTGGCTGACCTGGTGGACCGCAATATCTTGCTCAAGGTGGGGGATAAAAAGGCCACGTATTATATCCTGAAGTAGGGACGGCGTGGTGCTCTGAGGAGGCCCGCATGAACTGGGATTTCATGACCGCCACCCGCATCGTCTATGGCCTGGATAGCCTCAAGCGACTGGGGGAGGAGACCGCCCGGCTGGGCCGCCATGCCCTGCTGATGACCGGCCAGGGCTCGGCGCGGCGCAGCGGGGCTTTGGACCAGGCCACGAGTATCCTGCGCGCGGCCGGCCTGGCCGTGACCCTCTACGAGGGCGTGGAGCCGGACCCCACCTTTGCCACGGTGAACGCGGCCGCGGACCTGGCCCGACGCCAGGGTTGCGACGTGATCGTGGGGCTGGGCGGCGGCAGCGCGGTGGACGCCGGGAAGGCCGTGGCCGGCATCGCCCGCTGGCCGTACCCGGTGGACGATTACTACTATACGGACCGCGTGCTGCCCGGCAAGGGGCTGCCCTTTGTGGCCGTGCCCACCACCGCCGGCACCGGAGCCGAGGTCACCAAGAACGCCGTCCTCTCTGACCCGGCTCGCGCCCTCAAGCAAAGCCTGCGCGGCGACTATCTCCTGGCCGACGTGGCCCTGGTGGACCCGGCCCTCACCGTCTCCATGCCGCCGGACGTGACCGCCTCCACCGGCGGCGACGCCCTCACCCAGGCCATTGAGTCCTATGTGAGCAAGAATGCCAGCCCCCTCACGGATGCCCTGGCGACCCAGGCGATCCGGCTCATCGGTCGCAGCCTCCAACGCGCCTACCACCACGGCACGGACCTGGCGGCCCGGACCGACGTGGCCCTGGGCAGTCTGTTGGCCGGCATGGCCCTCACCAACGCCCGCCTGGGCGCGGTCCATGGCCTGGCCCACCCCCTGGGTGTGCGCTTTGGCCTGCCCCACGGTCTGGTCTGCGCCCTGCTCCTGCCCTACGAGATGGCCTACAACCTGCGCGGTGACTATCCCCTGGTCGAAGTGACCCGACGCAAATATGCCCACGTGGCCGAGCTATTGGGGCTAGACGTGACCGGTCTCTCGCCGCTCCAGGCCGGCGAGCGCGCCACGGACTATGTTTTCAAGCTGAACCGGGAGTTGGGCCTGGACCGGCGACTGCACGAATTCGGCGTCACCGAGGCTGATCTGCCTATCCTGGCCGCTGAGAGCCTACCCTCCGGCTCCCTCAAGGCCAATCCCCGGCCGCCGACTCAGGAGGAGATGGAGGAATTGCTGCGCCGGGCGTTATAGTCCTCAGTCACCAGTCACCAGTCACCAGTAACCAGTCCTCAGTCACCAGTCACCAGTCGCCAGTCACCAGTCACCAGTCGCCAGTCAAAAGACCAAAGACTGAGGACTAAGGACTGAGGACTGAGGACTGACTGATGATGACTGAGAGGAGAAAAAGATGAAACTAGAACGCTTTGAAGATGTTCAGGGATGGCAAAAGGCCCGGGAGTTGACCCAGTTGATCGGCGGCTTTATACGCTATTTACAATTCTCCAGCCCTCAGTCCACCGTTCCCGGTCAAAGGGGCAAGCCTGATGACTGATGACCGGGGACTGCGGACTGGCAACCGGGGACTGCGGATTCTACTCTCCATCGAAACGCTGTGGGTGGCGTTGGTGGTGGTGGTCGCCCTGGCCCTGGGCTGTCGCGCCGCCATCCGGCCCAATGACTTCTGGTGGCACCTGAAGGTGGGCGAGATCATCTACGCTACCGGCCAGGTCCCCACGACGGACCTCTTCTCGTACACCGCCCACGGTCAACCGTGGCTCTATCAAAGCTGGCTGGCCGAGGTCACTTTTCACCTGTTGTATACCCTGGGGGGACTGGAACTCATCGCCGCGATCCAGGGCCTGCTATTCGCCACGGCCACGCTGCTGGTCTGCCTCCACGCCTGGTCCACCAGCCGCAACGTCCGGCTGGCAGCCCTCACCACCGCCCTGATGGTGGGCATCGCCGTGGCTCATTTGAGCGTGCGCCCCCAGATGTTCTCCTATCCCCTGTTCGCCCTCTTTGGCCTTCTCCTATGGCGCGACCGGCAGCAGGGGACCCACTGGGTCTGGCTCGTGCCCGCGCTCATGGCCCTGTGGGTTAACCTCCACGGCGCGTTCACGTTGGGCCTGGCTCTCATCGCCCTTACCCTGGTCAGCGAAACCACCAAACGCCTGCTCCGATGGGGAGAGGTCGTGCCCTGGTCACGTATCGGCCGGCTGGCTGCTATCGGCGTGGTGAGCCTGCTGGCCTGCCTCATCAATCCCCGGGGCCTGGACATCGCCCGCTACCTGGCCGGGTTCCAGGCCCACGAGATCACCCAGACCCTGGGCCGCGAGTGGCAACCCACCACCCCGCGCGAATTCCTGGGCCTCTTGTTCTTCGCCTCGGCCCTGCTAGCCCTGGCCGCGCTCCTCTATAGCACTCGCCAGCGGGACCTGACCGACCTGATCTTGCTGCTGGCCTTCGGCTGGCTGGGGAGCGGGGCGATCCGGGGCACGGTCTGGTATGGCCTGGTCATGGCCCCCATCCTGGCCCGCTACCTGGCCGCGATCCCCCTGCGCTCGGCTGCCTGGGACCTGACCTGGCTGCTGGGGCGATTTCGCCGGCTGGCCGCGCCCCGGCAACCCATGCGCCTGGCCGCCGCCCTCAACCTGATGCTCCTGGGGGTGTTGGCTCTGGGAGCCGGGTTAGCCCTCCCCTGGGTGGACATCCGGCCCCTGGTGCCGGCGCCCCTGCGCGGCAACCTGACCCTCGTCTCGCCGGATACGCCGGTGGCCGCCGCCGATTACCTGGCGATGCACGCCCCCAACGCGCGTATCTTTCACACCGAGGCCTATGGCAGTTACCTGGACTGGCGATTCTACCCTCAGATGCCGGTCTTCGTGGACACCCGGCTGGAGCTATATCCCCCGGCCGTCTGGCGCGACTATCTGGCCCTGAGCTATGGCCGCCATGATTGGCAAGAGCGATTGGCCCGTTACGACGTGGATACCCTGATGCTGGACAAGGACCGTATGGCCGGCCTGGTCTCAGCAGCCGGGGTCGCCCCCGGCTGGACCCGCGTCTATGAAGACGACGTGACCGTCATCTACCGGCGCGTGGAGGCCGGGCATGAATAACGATTCCTGTTCGCCGCTGGACCCGGTCTGGGTCCTGGCCGCCCTGGGCATCATCTTTGCCTTTGTCTCCGTGCAGCCTATCCAGCCGCAGGATTTCTGGTGGCACCTGCGGGTGGGCCAGATCGTGGCCGAGACCGGCGCAGTGCCCACCACAGACCAGTTCTCCTTCACCGTGGCCGGGCAACCCTACATCTACCAGAGCTGGCTGGCCGGGTTGATCCTCTACGTCACCCAGCGTCTGGGTGGGCCGGAGCTGGTGGTCTTGATGCAGGCCGTAACCATCACCCTGGCCTACGGGCTGATCCTGGCCCACTGCTGGCACGTCTCGCGCCAGGCGCGCCTGGCCGCCCTGGTGACCCTGCTGGCAGCGGCCGTGGGTTATGGCAACTGGAACGTGCGCCCGCAGACCTTTTCCATCCTGTTGTTCGTCATCTTCTGGGTCATCCTGAGCCGCTACCGCCGGGGCGAACGGGCCGGCCTCGGCCTGCTGCCGGTCCTGATGATGATTTGGATCAACCTGCACGGCGCGTTCGTCCTGGGTTTGGCCCTGACGACGCTGGTGCTGGCCGGCGAGACCGTCAAACGCCTGGCCCGCTGGCAGCCGGAGCCGCTTTCCTGGCGGGCCATCAGCCTGTTGACCGCCGTCACGGCCTCGCTCCCCCTGGCGATGCTGCTCAACCCCCGTGGCCCCCTCATCTACCGCTACGTCCAGGGCCTGGGGACCAACCCCACTGTCCAGGGCCTGATCGTGGAATGGCAGCCCACAGACATCCGCACACTGGAAGGACTGCTGTTCTTCAGCCTGGCCGGGCTGGTGGCCCTGCTCTTCCTGCTGCGGGGCCGGCCGACAGACCCCACCGATTTCCTGGTCTATGCCGCCTTCCTGTGGCTGGGCCTCTCGGCGGTGCGCCACCAGATCTGGCTGGGGCTGGTGGCCGCACCCCTGGCGGTGGCCTATGGCCCGGCGGCGTGGGCCACGGCCCCATCCGTCTTGAAACGGTGGCTCGCTGGACTGGCCCGGCCAGCCCCGGCCCGACCCCGGCTGAATGCCCTGCTGGCCGGTCTCATCCTCCTGGGCGTGATCGCCTCCCTGCCCTGGTGCAAACCCTATCTCCCACTGATCGCCGCCAAGCAAGGGGTGATCGCGCCCGGCACACCGGTACATGCCACTGCTTTCCTGCGCGCCGGGGGACAGCCCGTCCGCCTGTTCCACGCCATGGACTATGGCAGCTATCTCATCTGGGCCTGGCCGGCTGTGCCGGTCTTTGCCGACGCCCGCATCGAGCTGTACCCGGAGCGCGTCTGGCAAGACTATCTCGCCATCACCTATGCCCGCTACGATTGGGAGGACCGCCTGGCCGCCTGGGAGATTGATACCCTGCTGCTGGATCGGACCGGCCAACCACTCCTCATCGAGGCCGTCGCCTCCTCGCCCTGCTGGGAGCGCTGCTATGAGGACGAGGCCACGGTCATATTTCGGCGTCGGGATTCGGGAGCTATGCGATGAGCTGGCGTTGGCTCCTGGCCGGCGCGGTCCTGCTCCCCGTCCTGGTCGCCCTGGGCATCCCGCCGGGCCAGGCCGTGCGCGTTCCGGTGGGACCGCCCCAGCGCGTGGCGGCCATCACCAGCAAAGTGGGCGTGCACATGCGCCTCACTGACGAAGTGGACGCCTGGAAGATCAAGCACAGCTTCGAGATGGCCCGCGAGATGGGAGCCACCTGGGCCGTGGAATACTTCCCCTGGCCTTATATCGAAGGCGAGGCCAAAGGCGTCTACAACTGGGAACACGCCGATCTGGTGGTGGCCCACGCCAAGGCCCAGGGCCTCACCCTCATCGCCCGCCTGGACGGCGTGCCGCGCTGGGCACGGCCAGAGGAATCCACCTGGCGCTCCATCGAGCCGGACCACTACGACGATTTCGCCGCCTTCGTCTATGCCTTCGTGCGCCGCTACCGGGGTTTGCTCCGGCACTATATCATCTGGAACGAGCCGAACCTGAGCCTGGAGTGGGGCGGCCGGCCGCCGGACCCGGCCGGCTACACCGAACTGTTGCGCCGGGCCTACCGCCGCGCCAAAGAGGCCGACCCGGACTGCGTGATCCTGGCCGCCGGCCTCTCCCCCACCTTGGAGGGCTATGGCAGCGACTGGGGCCTCAACGAGCTGGTCTACCTCCAGGCCATGTATGACGCCGGCGCACGGGATTGTTTCGACGCCCTGGCGATCCACGCCTACGGCTGGACCTCCGCCGTGGACGAGCCGGCCGACCCACAGCGGATCAACTTTGCCCGCGCCCAGCTCATCCGCGACGTGATGCTCCGCAACGGCGACGGCCACAAGCCCTGCTTCATCACCGAGGGCGGCTGGAACGACCATCCCCGCTGGGTCATGGCCGTCAGCCCGGCCCGGCGCGTGATGAACACCCTGGGGGCCTATCGCTTGGTGGAGCAGTGGGAGTGGTGCCGGGCCTTCTGCGTGTGGTGCTTTCGGTTGCCAGTCCGCGCCCGCAACTTTAACGACTATTACACCCTGGTCACCGTGGATTTCACCCCCAAACCCCTCTACCTGGAGCTTCAGAAATACGCCCGTGGTTGGTAAAGGCCAGGCAAAAGGGCCGGTGCTCCATGCACCGGCCCGCTAAAACGATCAAATGGTGAGCAAGATAGGACTTGAACCTGCGACCTCAGCGATGTCAACGATGTTATGCCGCTTCCCGCTTTGAAAACACTGCCTTCTGATGCAATAGCAATACGCCAGCACGGTCACGGCTTGAACTTGTCGCTACTTGAACAAGAGCGACGCCCAACCTCAAGCGACGGCGGGCACCGGCTCCAACGTAACAGGTGCCTGGCGAGACTGCGGTTGCATCACGCGCTTGGGCCGACGAGCCGGTGTACCGTAGAGCATTCCCCACGCGCTAATATCCTCATCCACATCCGGCCAGTGCACTCCCTGCCCGTTGCCCATAATTTCGAAGTGGTTCCGTTGCTGTGGTGTGGCCTCCGATAGCCGCCATGACCAGGCCAGGGGCACACTGATGGTACGCCCATCCGCCAGTTGGGCGATGATGCTATCGTTGGTCACCCTTACCGCTGTGATGCGCGGTTCACTACTCACCGCAATGTTCATCCCAAGCCTCCACGATACGCCTCTGGTGCTTCAGAATCAATCGGCGAATACGATTGAGTTCTGACGGCGTGAATCCATCATTGGCGGCCAAGACCACCGGTTCCAGCCAGAACTTACACAGCATTCTTTCGCGGCGAACATGAACATGCTTAGGCTCGTTGCAGTCAAAGCTATAGAAGAACAAGCGGTATGGCCCAGGAATACCGCGTACAGTTGGCATTCAATCCTCGCTCTATCAGGCTTTCTATTGCAACGACTTGATGCGCAAATTACTGGCTTCGGCCGTGGAATAACTACCGCCTTAATTGATTGGTGGGCAAGATAGGACTCGAACCTACGACCTCAGCGATGTCAACGCTGCGCTCTGACCAGCTGAGCTACTTGCCCACAGCTTGATTATACCACACCGGAGACCAGTGTGCAAGTACAGCCGTCAATCGGCACCCAGAACGGCGAGACGGGGCAATTTACGGCCTGGTGTAAAGTCTGGTCCAAATCGGCCAGGGCTGGCAAATTGCTCTGGCATGAGATATAATCATACTCAGTAGATGGAAATTTGTGCTCCCAGGCGGTCTGTGACCGCCGTGGGACGCGGGTCACAGACCCGCTTGGAGCAACTTTTTCCATGTACTGATACTGCCAGCAAACGGAGGGCGAAGGATGGGTAGCCGGCAGTCGTTAAGGGAATTGCTCACGGCGGTCGAAGTGAAGATGGTGGAAGGGAGCGTGGACCAGCCCGTAACGGGCGTGACCCACGATTCGCGGAGCGTGCGGCCAGGAATGGTCTTTGTGGCGATCCGGGGGCTGGGAAGCGATGGGCACCAGTATATCCCAGCGGCGGTGGCGGCCGGGGCCGGGGCGGTGGTGGCAGAAGACCCGACCGTGCCCGTGCCCGCCGGGGTCACGCGCGTGATCGTGCCCAAGAGCCGGGCGGCCCTGGCGGCTCTATCCGCCGCATTCCACGGATTCCCGGCGCGCCAGCTCACCGTCATCGGGGTGACCGGCACCGACGGCAAGACCACCACCTGTACCTTCATCCAGGCCATCCTGGAAGCTGCCGGCCACCGCACGGGCCTGGTCACCAGCGTGAGCGCGCGCATCGGCGAGGCCGAGCAAGACACCGGGTTTCACACCACCACGCCAGAGGCCCCAGCCGTGCAATCGTATCTGGCCCAGATGGTGACCGCCGGCGCACGGTATGCCGTGTTGGAATCTACCTCCCACGGCCTGGCCCAACACCGCCTGGATGCCTGTGAGTTCGATGTGGCCGTGGTCACCAACATCACCCACGAGCATCTGGACTATCACGGCACCTACGAAGCCTATCGTGCTGCCAAAGCCCGGCTCTTTGAGTCCCTGTCCACCTCAGTTCGCAAGCCCGGCGTAGACAAAGTCGCCGTCCTCAACGCCGATGATGCCTCATTCGCCTGCCTCCAACCCATTCCGGCCGATCGCCAGATCATATACGGGGTGGATAGGCCGGCTGACATAACCGCCCGGACCATCGAACTGCACCCCGACGGGGTATGCTTCCAGGCTATCACGCCGGCCGGCGAGTTTCCGGTGATGGTCCATATCCCCGGTCGGTTCAATGTCTCCAATGCCCTGGCTGCCATCGCCACCACCTACGCCCTGGGGATGAGACCGGAGGCCATGTCGGCCGGGCTGGCCAGTGTGGCCGGCGTGCCGGGCCGCATGGAGCGCATTGACGAGGGGCAGGACTTTACGGCCATCGTGGACTTTGCCCATACGCCCGGCGCGTTGGAGCAAGCCCTCCAGCAAGCCCGGGCCATGGTGGGGGCCGGCGGGCGAGTGATCTGCGTCTTTGGCTGCGCCGGCCTGCGCGACGTCGCCAAACGCCCCTGGATGGGCGCGATCAGCGGCCGCCTGGCTGACCTGACCATTATCACCGCCGAAGACCCGCGCACGGAGGACCCGGCGGTCATCATGGACGAGATCGCCGCCGGGTGTCGCCAGGCCGGCCGGCGCGAGGGCGAGGGCTATGTGAAAATAGGCGACCGGGCCGCCGCCATCGCCTACGCCGTGCGCACAGCCCGTCCCGGCGACCTGGTCATCACCTGTGGCAAGGGCCATGAGCGCAGCATGTGCTACGGCACGGTGGAGACTCCCTGGAACGAACAGGAAACGCTGCGCACGGCTATCCGTCAGGCCCGGCAGACGGGCCAGGAGTAGATGAAACCATGCCCTCGCCATTGTCAGACAAACATATCGTCTTGGGCGTTACCGGCAGCATTGCCGCCTATAAGGCCGCGGATCTGGCGAGCAAGTTGACCCAGGCCGGAGCGCGGGTAGACACAGTGCTCACCGAGGCGGCGGCCCGCTTCGTTGCCCCGATCACCTTCCAGTCCGTCACCGGCCGGCCGGCCTACACCGACGCCGATCTATGGGGCGCGCAGGCCCACGTGCTCCACGTGGGGCTGGCCCGCCAGGCGGATTTGCTGGTCATCGCCCCCATCACGGCCCAGACCATCGCCAGGCTGGCCCACGGCCTGGCCGATAACCTGCTCACGCTGGTGGCCCTGGCCGCCTCCTGCCCGATCCTGATCGCGCCGGCGATGGACGGGGGGATGTTCGCTCATCCGGCCACCCAGGAGAACCTGGGCGTGCTCAAAGAGCGCGGCGTGATCGTGGTGGGGCCGGAGGAGGGCCACCTGGCTTCGGGCCTGATCAAGCGGGGGCGGATGACCGAGCCGCTGGATATCCTGGGGCACATCCGCTACACCCTGAGCCGGGGCGGGCCGCTGGCCGGGCGCACGGTGGTCGTCACGGCCGGCGGCACGCAGGAGCCGCTGGACCCGGTGCGGTTCATCTCCAACCGCTCGTCCGGCAAGCAGGGCTACGCCCTGGCCCAGGCCGCGTTGGACGCCGGGGCTGACGTGGTGCTCATCTCTGCGCCCACGGCCCTGCCCACGCCCATCGGCGCGCAGCGGGTGGACGTGCGCACCGCCGCCGAGATGGCCGGGGCTGTGTTGCAAGCGTGTTCCCAGGCCGACGCGCTCCTGATGGCTGCCGCTGTCGCCGACTTTCGGCCGGCCCAGGCCGCCGATCAGAAGCTCAAGAAAGCGCGCGGTGTGCCAACCCTATCCCTGGAGCCGACGACGGACATCCTGGCTGCCGTGGCCCGGCAGCGCCAGGAGACCGGCCGGCCGCGCCTGGTGATAGGCTTTGCCGCCGAGACCCAGGACCTGCTGGCGAACGCCCAGGCCAAGCTGCGCGCCAAAGGGCTGGACCTCATCGTCGCCAACGACGTGAGCGCGCCGGACGCCGGCTTTGCTGTGGACACCAACCGCGTCACCCTGCTCGCCGCCGATGGTAATATAGAGACCCTGCCGCTGCTGAGCAAGGTGGAGGTGGCGGAACGGGTTATAGAGCGAGTGATTGTCTGGCTACATCCGTAAAACGTCAGGCGTCAAACGTCAGGTGCGATACTTTGGCATTTGACACCTGACGTTTGACGCATGGCGAATGACACAGCACTGTATGGAGGCTTCTATGAAACTCCACAACGCCATCACCGATGTGCCCGGCATCCGCGTGGGGCACGCCCAAAACGAGGAGGCTCTCACCGGCTGCACGGTGGTCCTGTGCGAAGACGGGGCCGTAGGCGGCGTGGACCAGCGCGGTGGCGCGCCGGGCACCCGCGAGACAGATGCCCTGCACCCCATGCACCTGGTAGAGCGAGTACACGCCGTGGTGCTGGCCGGCGGTTCGGCCTTTGGGCTGGACGCGGCCACCGGCGCGGTGCGCTACCTGGAGGAGCGCGGGGTGGGCTTTGATGTGCGCGTGGCTCGCGTGCCCATTGTCCCGGCGGCTATCCTGTTCGACCTGGGGATCGGCCGTGCCGACGTGCGCCCGGATGCAGCAATGGGCTACCAGGCCTGCCTGAACGCCAGCGCCGACCCGCCGACCGAGGGGAATGTGGGTGCGGGAACCGGGGCCACCGTGGGCAAGATCCTGGGGCCAGGCCAGGCCATGAAGTCTGGCCTCGGCACGGCCAGCCTGGAGATCGGCGCCGGGGTGGTGGTGGGCGCCATTGTGGCGGTCAACGCCTTGGGCGATGTGGTGGACCCGGCCAGCGGCGCGATCATCGCCGGGGCGCGGGCGGTGCAGGTGGGGCCGGTGCATGTGGGGGCACCCGGCTATTTTGCCGACACGATGGCGGTGATGCGGACCCTGGTGGGCCGGACGACGATGGGTTTCGCCCGGCCCCGTGAGCATACGGTCATCGGCGTGGTGGCGACCAACGCACGGCTGACCAAGGAGCAGGCCAACAAGGTGGCGCAGATGGCCCAGGATGGCCTGGCGCGGACGATTCGCCCGGCCCACACCATGCTGGACGGCGACACCATCTTTGCCCTGGCGACCGGGCAGAAGAAAGCCGATGTGAACATCGTGGGCGCGTTCGCGGCCGAGGTCTTGGCCCAGGCCATCCTGCGCGCGGTGCGGGCAGCACGACCGGCGGCCGGGTTGCCGGCCGCGAGCGGATCGTGAAACCCTGGCCCAGCAAACCAGGCCCTCCCGTGATCAACCGGGAGGGCCTGCAAGTCACAAAACTGGTGAGCCGTATGGGACTCGAACCCATGACACCCTGCTTAAAAGGCAGGTGCTCTGCCGACTGAGCTAACGGCTCCTGTACGGTCATGATTATAACAAATCCCCCCACCAGCGTCAACCAGCCTCCACTGACATCCGGGCATAACTTCTGTCAGGGAGGGAACAGGGAGGGAGAAAGCCTTTCTGGGGGTTTTTGCGGCGACTTCGCCGCCGCAAAAACCCCTATGAGGCAGTCTTTCCCTCCCCGAAGGGACGCGAAGCGGGGCGGGGAGGGCGGTGCCCTCGTGCATTTAATTTACGCACCGATGTCAAGCTTTGTCACTTGTCAAGCCCCGCGAGATGTGATATTATAGGCCCCGAATAGCTGGCACTGCCTGAGGGGAGAGATGGTCGAATCGCGCAGTGAGCAGATCATGGCGTGTTTGCAGCGTCTGCACATGAGCACGCCGGATGTAGAGGGGGCGGTGATCGCCCACCGCAGCGGGCTGATCATGTTCTCTACGCTGCCGTTGGGCGCGGTGGAGGACCGGGTGGCCGCCATGTCGGCGGCGATGATCGCCCTGGACGAGCGTATCGCCCAGGAACTGGCCCGGGGCCGGCTCTTGCAGACGTATATTCGGGGCGAGAAAGGCTATATCTGCATGGTGGCCGTGGGCGACGAGACGGTGCTTACCACGCTGGCCCGCGATGGGGCGATGGTGGGCCTGGTGCTGCACAGTATGCAACGCGCGGCCCAGGAACTGGCAGCGCTTATCTGATGACAACCTGGATCAACCGGCTGGGATATAGCTTCTGGACTGGAGGCCGTCCCCCATGGGGGACGATGATGCCACGCAATCGGCTGCTGCTGATCGGCGGGCTGTTGGTGAGTCTGGCCTGGTTGATGAGTGCGTGCGTGGATGGGCCGGCCCCGATCCCGACCCGGGGCGGTTTTGCCACACCCACCCCGGTCCCGACCTTCACACCGGTGGGCGGGGCCCCCACGTCTGCGCCGGTACACCCCGCGCCCACGCTGCCGCCCAGCCCCACGTCAGCCACTCTCCCGGCGACGGCCACCCCCTCGCCGGTGTCCACCGTTCCTGCACCATCACCCACCCCCTCGCCGGTGGTC
>DAOTYG010000251.1:0-5913 GCA_034435155.1 Anaerolineae bacterium
GGGGGGTGGCGGGGCCGGCCGGGCGAGGGCCGGCAGATAGACCTCAAAGGTGCTGCCCCGGCCCACCTCGCTATAGACCCGGATGGCCCCGCCGTGGCTGCGCACGATGCCGTAGACCATGGCCAGCCCCAACCCGGAGTGCGGCCGGCCGGGCTGACCCTTTTTGGTGGTGAAGAACGGCTCAAAGATACGCTGGCGAGTCTCGGCGTCCATGCCGATGCCGGTGTCTATGACCCGCAGCCGGACATGGGGGCCGGGTTGCAGCTCCGGCTCGGCCTGCTCCTGGCTCAAGGTCACGTTCGCCGTCTCGATGATGAGCTGCCCCCCGCCCGGCATGGCATCCACCGCGTTGAGACAGAGGTTGAGGAGCATTTGGTTAAGCTGACCTGCGTCGCCCTCCACGGCCGCCAGGTCATCGACCAGGCGCGGCTCGATGGTGATGGTCTTGTCCACCGTGCGGGAGAGCAGGCGCACCACTTCCTGGGCCACCTCGTTCAGGCTGATGGGGCGCACCTCGTAGCGGCCGCCCCGGGCAAAGGCCAGGAGCTGGTTGGTCAGGTCGGCCCCGCGCCGGGCGGCAGTGATGATGGTCTGCACCGGCGTGCGCAGGGAACTGTCGGCCGGCAGATCGCGTTCCATGAGGGAGGCAAAGCCCAGGATGGCCCCCAGCAGGTTGTTGAAATCGTGAGCGATGCCGCCAGCCAGCGTGCCGATGGCCTCCATCTTCTGGGCCTGGCGCAGTTGCTCCTCCAGCCGCTTGCGCTCGCTGATGTCGCGGACCAGGGCCAGCACCAGGTTATGGCCGTTGATCTTCAGCAGCGAGGTGCTGACCTCCACCGGGAACCGGGAGCCGTCCCGGCGAAGGTTCTCCGCCTCGATGCGCACGCCCCCGTTCCGTAACTCTCGTTCGATGACCTGTGGGAGTTGGGCGCGCACCTCTGGGGGGACCAGGTCCTTTACCGAGAGAGCCAAGAGTTCATCGTGACTGTAGCCCAGCATCTCGCACGCCTTCTTATTCGCATCCAGGATGCGACCCTCTAACGTCTCCAGGAACACGGCATCGTTGGCCTGCTCAAAGAGGGCACGGTAGCGGGTCTCGGATTCCCGCAGGTTCTGGACCAGGCGGGCGTTATCAATGACGGTGGCCAGGTGGCCGGCCAGGGTGGAGACCAGGCTCAGGTCGGCGTCGGTAAAGGCCCCGGGGCGGTGGCTCTCCAGGTTCAGCACGCCGATGGTGCGGGAGCGCACGCAGAGAGGCACGCATAACTCGGACCGGGAGGCCGGGTCGCAGGGGTAATAGCGGTTATCCTCACGCACGTCGGGCAGAAGCACCGGCTGGCCGGTATCTGCCACCCAGGTGACCAGGGCCGTGGCGCTGCGGGGCACCGGCTGATGGGCCAGGAACACTTCGCCAGCCGCGTTGACCCCGGCCCGGATGATCAGGTTCCCGGTCTCTGGCTCCACCAGCAGGAGGGTGACACTGTCGGGCTGCAGGGCCTGGCGCAGGGCGGCCACGCTGCGGTGGAGAACCTCCTCCAGATGCACCGAGGTTGCGGCGGCGGCGAACACGTCGTAGAGAGTGCCCAACTCGACGGCGCGGCGATGCGTCTCCTGGAACAGCCGGGCGTTCTCCACCGCCATGGCCACGACGGCGGCCACCGACTCGGCCAGTTGGCGGTGCTCCGGCTGAAAGAAGGCGACCTGATCGCTATAGAGGCTGAGCGCGCCCACCAGCTTGTCCCCGCTCAGAAAGGGTACGCTCAGGGCCGAACGGACCCAGTCGTCCAGGCCCGACACCAGCAGCCAGCGCGCGTCTTGCGTCACGTCGTCCACCAGGGCCGTCTGGCGTTGAGTCATCACCCAGCCGGCCAGTCCATTGCCCAGGTGTAGATGCAACCGCTCATTCAGGGCCTGCACCGATTCTGCCTGGTAGCCGGTCACTGCCGCCAGGCGCACGTGTTCGCCGTCTGGTTCCAGGACCAGGACCACGCCGCGCGTTGCGCCGACGGCGGCGCAGGTCTCGTCCAGCGCCCGCTGGGCCACCTGGTGCAGGTCCAGGCTTTCCGCCAGGTGATGGCTCAGGTGATACAATGTTTCCAGGCGCACCTTCTCCTGGGCCAGCGAGGCGAACAGCCGGGCATTCTCGATGGCCCCGGCCGCCTGGCTGGCAAAGATGGTCAACAGGTCCCGGTGCTCAACGGTGAAGGCGTCGTATTGGCTGATGTTATCCAACGTGATGGTGCCAATGGCCTGGTCTCGGACCAGGAGGGGCACACACAGGGCCGATTTCTCCTCGTGCACCTCCGGCAGGTCTATCGGCCTGGTGCGGGGATCGGCCTTCACGTCGCCGATGATGAGGGGCTGGCGGTGGGCAAAGACCCAGCCGGTGTAGCCCTCGCCGGGCTGAAAAGTGGCCGCCGCTAGAACCTCCGGGCTGAAACCGACGCCGGCCCGCACTACCAGTGCCCCGCGTTCCTCGTCAAAGAGGTGCAGCGTGCCCTTCTGGGCCGGCTCGATGGCGGCGATGGCGGACTCGATGATCCGCTGCAGTACCACGTCCAGGTCCAGGGTGGAGGTGATGTGGCGGGCGCTGGCGAGCAGGGCATTCAACTGCTCGTTGCGCCGCCTCAGCTCAACTTCCATGTCCTGGCGTTGGAGGGCGGCCCCCAGGATGCCCGCCGCCGTGCGCAAGGCCCCGATCTCGACCGCTGACCAGTCACGCTCGTTCACGCAATCGTCAAAGCCGATGAACCCCCACCAGTCGCCGGCCGCGAAGATGGGCACGATGAGGATGGAGCGGATGTCTTGCGGCTCCAGGACCGCCCGCTCCGGGGCCGGGAAATCGCGCACCGGGCCGTAGATCACCTCATCGCGGCCTAACGTCTCCACCCAGCGCGCAAAACCGCCGGCGAGATATGGGAAGCCCTGGAGGTCCGGGTTATCCATCTGCGGAGTGATGCCGGGCGCCGCCCACTCGTAGCGTTGGCTGGCGAGCAGCGCGCCGTCCGAGGCCATATGATTCTGGAACATATAGACCCGGCTGACATCGGCGGCCACGCCCAGGCTGGCCAACGCCGCGTTGACGCCGGCCGCAAAGTCGCCGGGTTCCAGCAGGCGGGTGGCGGCAAAGGAGATGGCGCTGAGGATGTCGTCGCGGCGATAGAGGGCCAGCTCCGCCTCTTTGCGCTCGGTGATGTCGGTGGCCACGCCGGTCAACCCCACCACCTGGCCGTCGCGCACCACGGGTCGGCTGAGGCTGCGCGCCCACCGGTAGCGGCCATCACGGTCCCGCAGGCGGAACTCGGCCGGCTCCAGGATGCCGCTCAACCGGTGTTGCACGTGCTCTATCACGGCCGGCAGGTCATCTGGGTGAACGAGCTCGAAGAAGGAACGCCCCAACACCTCGGCCACGGTATAGCCGCTGAGGAACTCGAGGGAGGGGCTGCAATAGGTGATCACACCTTCGGCGTCCACCTCATAGATCAGGTCGTGGACGTTCTCCACCAGGTGCCGGTAGCGGGCCTCGGATTCCTGGACCTGCTCGTAGAGTTGGGCGTTCTGGAGGGCGGCGGCGATGGCCCCGGCCACCTGCTGGAGCAGGTCCAGGTGATGGGTGGTGAAGGCCGCCGGCCGGGTGCTCGCCAGGTTGAGTGAACCGAGAACCTGGTCGCCGACGCACAGGGGCACGTTGACCCGGGAGCGCAGGCCGGCCTGATAGAGCAGACGTTCGCCCGGGTAGTCAGTCTCTGTGCCCAGGTCCGGGGTCAGGTGCGGTCGGCCAGCGAGCACGTCTGAACCAGCCGCCGTGGCCGCCACCGGCATCGTCACCCCCTCGCCCAGTGGGGCGCCCGGCTGGTCAATCAAGGCGTACATGGTAAAGCTCTGCCGGTCCGCGCTGGGCAGGGCAATGCTGGCCCGGTCAAAGGGCACCAGCTTCCCCAGCTCGCGGGCCACCGCGCCAAACACGCCCTTGACATCCCGACTGGCGTTGAGGGCCTGGACGATGGCGTTGACGACGACGGTTTCCTGCTCATGGCGCGCCAGTTCCTCGTAGGACCGGGCAGTCTCCAACATCGCCGAGACCAGATCGGCAAAGGCGGTGATGGCCGGCACGTCGGCCGGGGTCAGGTTCGCCGAGGCCACGGACAGGGTGCCGATCCGCTCGCCGGTGATGGTCAACGGGGCCATGATGCTGCGGACCTGACGCATGGCCGGGACCATGGGCGCGGCCAGCATGCGCCAGGGTCCCGGCAAGGCTTGCATGATGCTCTGGGCCGGGTTCTCGTCAAAGATCGTCTGGCCGGTCTCTACCACCTGCTGGCACGCCGCGATCCGCTCCACCGGGAAGGTATAGCCGACCAGCTCTCCGCCCATCATCTTCCTGATCATAGCCTGCGCCGTCGGATGGAGGGTGACATGGCGCACGATCAGGTGTTGGCGGGTCTCATCCAGCAGGGAGATGGTGGTGCGGATCCCCAACCGGTCCAGTTCCCGGCCCACGGCCTCGAACACCGCTTCCGGGGAACGCACCCCGCGCTCACGCAGCACGGCCGCGGCGGCGGCGTTGAGGGCGCGCAGCAGTTCCTCGGAGCGGGTGGGGGATTCGGCGGTCTGCATTTTCTTGCCCATCGTGCACCTCTTGCGTAAATCGCCTGCTCTCTGCTACTTGCCGCCACACTGCGTGCGGTGTGGTGACACCCCCGGCGTGCCCACGCAGAGCGTGGGCGCGAGCCATGTGGTGACACCCCCGGCGTGCCCACGCAGAGCGTGGGCGCGAGCGAGTCCGCGAGGTGTGCCCGGCTACGCCTCAGTGCCGGTGGTGGGCCGGCGCAGGATCATGCGCCGGAAGGCTTCGGCGTATTGCATGTCATGGCCGCCGGCGATCTGCGCGGCCCGGTCCCGGACGCGCTGGCTCAGAGCCGCCAGGTCGTCGCCCACCTGGCTGCGGTGCTCGCTCAGCGCCCGTATCTTCATGTCAATCGTGTCCGAAATGTCTATCCAAACGTCCGGCTCCAGCGCGCCCCAGATGTAAACCACGCTCACGTCGTGGGGTTCCAGGCCCTCTTCCAACAGTTCAGGGAAGATCCAGCGCGTCCCGGCCGAGGGGAACACGGCGTCCAGGGCGGCGTCGGCGGCGGCACGGTGGTCCGGGTGGTTGATGTAGCCGGGGCCGTAGAAGCGCACGGTGGGGTCGCCGCAGACCACGGTATCGGGCCGATAGCGGCGGATCTGACGGGTGAGGTCCCGGCGCAGGGCCAGAGTGGGTTGCAGCGTGCCGTCCTCGTAGTCCAGGAAGACCACCTGGCGCACGCCCAGGATGGCGCTGGCGGCCTCCTGCTCGCGGCGACGCAGGGCGGCCAGGTCGGCCGGGCGGCAGTGCGGGTCGTTGCTGCCCCGGCTGCCGTCGGTACAGACGACGGTGTATACCTCGGCTCCGGCCCGGACCCACTTAGCCAGTGTTCCGGCGATGGTGAACTCCTCGTCGTCCGGGTGGGCCACGATGGCGACGACGCGGCGGGGAAGGTGAGGTTCGTTGGACCAGGACATGATGCGCTCCTTACAGCGAGATATGAGATGACCTGGCTCGCGGCTGTGACCACCGGTAGTGCCACTCGCCGCCGGGCGCGGGGTCGCAGACCCCACGCGAGCACATAAAACGAGGCAAAATGTGTCACGCTCGCGGCGGGTGTGCCCGGCCCAGGCCGGACTGGGTCACCCGCCGCCGGGCGCGGGGTCGCAGACCCCGCGCGAGCACATAGCAAAATGTTGGACGCAGATTCACGCGGATTTTCGCAGATATTTGTAAATACCTACCCGCCACCCTCCCGCAGGTTAGAAAGCGGCTGGCAAGAGAGCGAGCAGCTCATTGCGGCGCACTTCAGTGCGGAGATTGCGCCCGAACCTGCGGGAGGG
>DAOTYG010000252.1:0-7546 GCA_034435155.1 Anaerolineae bacterium
TTGCAGGCGGTGATCTCCACCTGTCGCAAGCAGGAGCGCAATGTCTTTGTGACGCTGCGCAACCTCTTCGCCCATCAGCCAGTCTCCCTACTCGCAGGAGGGTAGGCAGTTACGCAACAGGTTAGAAAACGGCCGGCCACCAGGGCAGCCGCCCATTCCGGAGAGCTACCGCGAGACGGGGCCCTAACACGCAACACAAGGAGGTGCGATCATGAGCGGAGCCAACATAGTCAGCGTGCTGGCGGCGATCTTCTGGGGTATAGCACTGCTCTACGGTGGGTATTACCTGTACAGACGCTTTGGCAAAGGGCAGGCAGCGACCCTCTCAGTACGCTGGCTGGGCGCGTTACTGGCCGGGGCCGTGGGGTTCAGCCTGCTGGGGGTGGTGTTGAGCGGCCTGGCTGTGCCGGCTACCCCAGAGCCGGCGCCCACCGGCCCCACGCGGGGCACATCGGCGCTGCTGGCCCTGCCAGCCATAGACCTGTCGGCCGTGCTGCTGGCCGTGGTCTTTCTGGTGGGGATACTATTCTTCCTGGGCCTTCTGGTGCAGCGCGCGCGGCTCGGCCAGCGCGTCTGGGGGGTGGTCGCCGGGTTCATGGCCTTCCTGACCCTCGTCGTGGGCCTGCACGCGCTCTCCGCAGCCCTGGTGGTCATCGGGTCCAATGAGGTGGGGGTGATCTTTAGCGCGGTCGGCGGCACACGCCCGGTCTCGCTGTCGCCAGGGTTGCACGTGATCGTGCCTTACGCCGAGACGATCTACCGCTACTCCATCCAACAGCGCACTTATACCTTCAGCAGTACCGGTGATATAATCGCGGGCGAGACCGGCGAGGGCGCCCTGAACGTGGTCACGTCAGACGGCCTGGCCGTGGGGATTGACTGCTCAGTGCGCTACGCCATTGACCCGACCCAAGCGGTCCAGGTCCATCAGAACTTTCGTGATGCCTACCCCCAGATCCTCGTCTACCCCACCGTCCGCGCCGCCGTGAGCAACCACATTGCCCGATATACCCGTACCCAGGTCTATGGTCCAGAGCGCCAAAAGATCCAATCGGATATAGAAGCCGATATCCGGGCCACCCTGGAGAGCGAGGGGTTGATCCTGCACAGCTTCAGCATCCGCAACGTCACCCTGCCGGCCGACTACGCGGCCTCCCTGGAGAGCACCCAGATCGCCAAACAAGAGGCGACCCGGATGCAATATCTGCTGGAAAAGGAACAGAAAGAGACCGAGCGCAAGAAGGCGGCGGCCCAGGGCGACAAAGAGGCCGCCATCATCCGGGCCGAAGGCGAGGCGGAAGCGTTGCGGCTCATCAGCGCAGTGCTGAAAGCCAACCCGGACCTGGTGGTCTATCGCTATGTGGAGAAGCTGGCTCCCAACGTGCAGGTGATCCTGCTGCCTGGCGATACGCCGTTCATCCTGGACCCCAAGGGCTTTGCCCGGCCAACGGTCGTCTCGCCCACCGCGACGGTCACGAGCACCGCTGGCGCGAGCGTGACCCCCACGCCGGCCACCCCGTGACGCGGCCATGCGCACCTATTTTTTCATCCTCCCGCAGGTTGGGCCATTTTACGGCCTGGAAGCGATGTTCTGTGACGGAAAGCAGCCTCGCGCGGCCAAACTCCCTCAACCTGCGGGAGGGTAGGCTGACGGCCATGCGCACCTATCGCGCCATCCGCTACGTCATCCTGGTCGCGTTGATCCTGCTGATCACGCTGATCCTGAACCTGGCGGTGGCCGGGGCCAAGCTGATCACCGGTCTGCTGTCCGGGTCCCTGAGCCTCACCGCCGACGGCCTGGACTCGGTCTTTGACGCGGCGATCAACGTGGTGGGGCTGGTGAGCCTCTTCGTGGCCTCGCAGCGGGCCGATGCGCAGCACCCCTACGGCCATCGCAAGTTCGAGACCATCCTGGCCCTGGGGGTGGCCGGCCTGTTGTTCGTCACCAGCCTGGAGGTCATCCGTAGCGCGGTCGAGCGGCTGCTCCACCCCCAGCCCTTGAACATCAACGAGTGGGGCTTCCTGGCCGTGACCTTCAGCATCGTGGTTCACGGGGTGCTGGCAGCCTACGAGTACCGCTGGGGCCGGCGGCTGAAAAGCGACATCCTGGTGGCTGACGCCCTGCACACCCGCGTGGACGTGTTCGTCTCCCTGGGCGTGCTGGGGGGCCTGGTGGTCACCAACCTGGGCTTCCCGGTGGCAGACACGATCCTGGCCCTGGGGATCGCCCTGCTCATCGCGGACATGGGCCGGGACCTGGTGCGAGACCACTGGCCGGTGCTCACGGACGCGGCGGTGGTGGAGCCGGCCAACGTGGCCGCCATCGTGCTGGGAGTAGATGGGGTGCTGGGCTGCGGGCGCATCCGCAGCCGGGGCCATCCCGCTCACGCCTTCGTGGAGGTGCAGGTGGTGGTGTCGCCGGCCCTGTCGGTGGCCGAGGCAGACGAGATAGCCCAGCAGGTGGGACGGCGGCTGCGCCGGGCGCTCGCCGGCGTGCAGGACGTGAGCGTGCAGGTGCGGCCAGCCCAACGGTGAGGAAAAGCCTGCTGGACAGCGGAACTTGAAACGTGTGATTTCCCATGCCCGACTTTCAACTCATCTCCGATTTCAAACCCACCGGCGACCAACCCGAGGCCATTGAGAAACTGGTAGACGGCCTGCGCCGGGGTTACCGGCACCAGACCCTCCTGGGCGTGACCGGCAGTGGCAAAAGCCTGGGCTATGGTGACCCGGTCTTTATAGTCGAGCGGTGTGACGAACACAGCATGGCACACCTTGTGACCATCGGCCGTCTGATCGATGGGCTGATGGAGCAAGCGGAAGCCAATGTGCGTCAGGAGCAAGATACACAGATCCTGGACGTTGATTCCGGCCCCGTCACCTACTATGCCCAGGCTATCGATCCCACCACCTGTACTGTGGGACTGCAACCGATTCAGTCCTTCGTCCGACACGCCGCCCCAACGACCATGTATCGTCTCGAAACCGCATGTGGCAGAAGCGTCACACTGACCGGGGACCATAACCTGTGGGTGCTGAGAGACGGGCAACTACAACTCATCAAAACGTCCGAGGCGCGTCTGACCGATCATATCCCTGTTCCCGAACAACTCCTGGCGGATGACGAGCGCGATACACTGGACATCCTGACCACCCTGGCCGACAAACGTTTGTTCGTGTACGCGGGGGACGCCATGCTCGCCTACACAAGCAGTCACGGCCCTGGCCTGGCTGCGCAGGCGCTCAGCGAAGCCGGGGTTGCCTCGTATGCCAAACTCTCAGCCATACGCCACAATCGCCGAGGCAAAGGCATACAGATCAATGCATTCCAGCACTTGCTACAGCGCACGAATGGCCTGGGTGGTCATTGGAATGCCGCCACAGCATACGTGGGCGGCAAAGCACCTGCGAACCGTCTGCCGGCCCTCCTGGATCTCACTCCTGAATTCCTGCGCTTGTTAGGCTATTATATCGCTGAGGGCAATCATCAGCGAGGCTATGTGATCCTGGCCAACCGCAGCGAGGGCGTTCGCCGCGATATTGAAACGGCCCTCTCGCAACTCGGCATTCCCTTTAGTGTGCGTGCCTCGTCCGATTATCAGATCTCCTCAACGGCACTCGCTAACCTGTTGAGTGAACTGTGTGGCGATAGAGCGCGAGACAAGCATCTGCCAGAGTTCTGGCCCCAACTGCCCAAAGCCGCTCTCGCTCACCTCCTGAGCGCGTATTTCGACGGTGATGGAACCGTACGCGCCAGCACAATTGAAGCCACGACGGCCAGCGCCCAACTGGCTTCCGATCTGACGTACGCGCTTTTGCGGTTCGGAATTTGGGCGCGCATCTCCCGTCGCTGGAAGCGAGCCACGAATTCTCAGCATCCGGGAGATTGGTACTACTACGTCACTCTCTCTGGCCAGGATAACTTGCGGCGATTCCAGCAGGCCATCGGCTTTTCGCTTCCTCACAAGCAGCAAGCCCTCACAACGCAGTTACAGCACACAGTGCACTCCAATGTAGATCTCGTCCCGCTGTCAGGCCCACAACTGCGCTGGCTAAGGACCCAATTGGGACTGACCGCGCAGGTCCTTGGCAAACGCGGCGAACTATCTCAGACAGCCATCCAATTGATGGAAACCGACAAACATTCACCGCAGCGTGCGAACTTGCGTCGGCTGCTCACCGTCCTCCGCGAAGAGGCGGCATGTCGAGAGGCCCTACCATCTGAATGGTGGTCGGTCTGGACAAAGCTTTGGAATCTCTGCCAGGTACGCTGGACACCGATCACCTCCGTAGGACCCGTCGAGTACCAACACCCATACGTGTACGACTTCTGTGTGCCGGGCGTGGAGACCTTTCTCGCCGGTACAGGTGGGATGTTCGTTCACAATACTTTCACCATCGCCAACGTCATCCAGCAGGTCCAGCGCCCCACCCTGGTCATGTCCCACAATAAAACCCTGGCGGCCCAACTCTATAGCGAGTTCCTGGACTTTTTTCCCCACAACGCGGTGGAATACTTTGTCTCCTACTATGATTATTACCAGCCGGAAGCCTATATCCCCCGCACCGACACCTACATCGAAAAAGAGGCCACCATCAACGACGAGATCGATCGGCTGCGCCTGGCGGCCACTCGCAGCCTCTTTGAGCGGCGCGATGTGATCATCGTAGCTTCGGTGTCATGTATCTTTAGCCTGGGTTCGCCAGAGGAATACGGCCAGTTGGTGGTGCGCCTGCGGCGCGGTGAACGGCACAAGCTCTTCAAACTCCTTCGTCACCTGGTGGACATCCAATATACCCGCAACGATACGGATTTTGGCCGGGGCCGCTTCCGGGTGCGCGGCGATACCCTGGACATCTTTCCCTCCTATGATGAGATCGCCATCCGGGTGGAGTTCTTTGGTGACGAGATCGAGCGCCTCACCGAGGTAGACCCCCTTACTGGTGAGGTCCTGGCCGAGCGCCTGAGGGTGGATATTTACCCGGCCAGGCACTTTGTCACCGGTCAGGAACGCCTGGAACTCGCCATCGCCGACATCGAGGCGGAACTGGAAGAACGACTGGCAGAGCTACACGCCCAGGGCAAGGTGTTGGAAGCAGCCCGGCTGGAGCAGCGCACCCGGTTCGACCTGGAGATGCTCCGCGAGACGGGTTATTGTGCCGGGATCGAGAACTATGCCCGCCACCTGGCCCGCCGTGCGCCCGGCTCCACCCCCTGGACCCTGCTTGATTATTTCCCGGCCGACTGGTTGCTCATCGTGGATGAGAGCCATATGACCATCCCCCAGGTGCGCGGCATGTACCACGGTGAACGCTCGCGCAAGGAGACATTGGTGGAATATGGGTTCCGCCTGCCCTCGGCGTTGGACAACCGGCCCCTCAACTTTGCCGAGTTCGAGCAGCACCTGAACCAGGTCATCTACACCTCAGCGACGCCCGGTCCCTATGAGCGGGAGCGCAGCGCCCAGATCGTGGAGCAGGTCATCCGTCCCACCGGCCTGGTGGACCCATCGGTGGAGGTTAAGCCCACCAAAGGCCAGATTGACGACCTGCTGAAGCAGATCAACGCCCGGGTGAAACACGGCGAGCGGGTGCTCGTCACCACCCTCACCAAGCGCATGGCCGAAGACCTGGCCGACTACCTGCGCGAGATGGGGGTGAAGGTCCATTACCTCCACTCCGAGATCGAGACCCTGGAGCGGGTGGACATCCTGCGGGACCTGCGCCTGGGCGTCTATGACGTGGTGGTGGGGATCAACCTGTTGCGCGAAGGGCTGGACCTGCCGGAGGTCTCGCTGGTGGCGATCCTGGACGCGGACAAGGAGGGCTTTTTGCGCAGTGAGTGGTCTCTCATCCAGACGATGGGCCGGGCTGCCCGCCACGAGGCCGGCCATGTCATCATGTATGCCGACACCATCACCGATTCCATGCGGCGGGCGATTGAGGAGACCAACCGGCGGCGTGAGAAGCAGATCGCCTACAACCAGGCCCACGGCATCACGCCCCAGAGCATCGTCAAAGAAGTGCGAGACCTCACCGCACGGGTGCGGGCCGTGGCCGAACCCCGGGCCGAATACCAGGCGGGTGGCCCGGCCATCCCCAAAGACGAGCTGGCCCGACTCATCAAAGATTTGGAGAAGCAGATGAAGGAGGCGGCCCAGGCGTTAGAGTTCGAGCGCGCCGCCGTGTTGCGGGACCAGATCATCGAGCTGCGGGGTTTGCAGGCCGGGGAGGAAGGCTACAAGGCTGTGCTGGCAGACAAGGAGAAGCGCAGGCGAGGGAGTATGTGAAACGTCAGGCGTCAAATGTCGAGCATCAGTAGATGGAAATTTGTGCTCCTCGGCGGTCTGCCAGGCCAATTCTGGAGCCGAGCCTTCAGGTCCTGTGGGCACGACCGGCTAAAGCCTCTACTCCTTGTGGTGTGGTCCAAAGTCCAATGGTCAGGCCAACGATCTGGTGCAGTCGTCGCGGAAGCCGCAGGCCCGGCAGCGAGCCGGGTCAGCGTGGTTGGGGGGCACGTCAGAGGCGTGCAAGTCCCGGCGGATGGCATCCAGCGCATCCAGCACGGCGCGGCGCAGTTCCTCGCTGTAGGGGATGTCAAAGGTGCGATCGGCGTAACGCAGGTAGCCGTGAACCGGCCGACGTTGTTCCGTCTCTTCCACCAACAGACAGTAGGCCCCCAGTTGCAGCACGTCGCCGGGATAGGGCTGGGGAGCAACGCGCCCGGGTTTCACCTCCACCGGGGCTACCTGGCCGCGTTCTCGCACCAGGTAGTCCGGCCGACCGGCCAGGCGATGGCGGTTAGAGAACAGGGCCCGGGCCGGCTCGCCCCCCGTGTCCCGGTAGATGACGCGACCCTGGGGCAACCCGACCCGTCGCCGCTGCGCCCCGGCCCCACGCCAGAGAAGCACGGCCAGCAAAGCCAATAACCCGGCCGCCAGAATCAGCCAGAATGCCAGGTCCACCGCTTTAAACTCCCATTCCGCAATCTGCCCTCCCATACGGTCGCCGCAATCCGCAATCCCTCACTCCCAATCCGTCCGGGTCATCGGTGTGATGGTTATGGGCACGCCCAGAGGGTTCCACCACGTCAACCACTCGGCGTCCTCCGGGCTGATGCGGATGCAACCATGAGAGACCGGGCGTTGGCCCAGGAACTCGCGGTCCTGATAGACCTTCTGGCCGTTCTCCACGGTGTAGGGCAGGCTGTGAATGTAATAATTGCCGTCCCAATCGCGGAAGAGCCACCAGGCATCATCGGCCCGGGTGCCGAAGGACTCGAACCAGGGGCGATAATAGCCCACCACGCCGGTCCAGGGGGGAGTGGGATACCGACCCGGCTGGCCGGTGCTACAGGGGATGACGCGCAGCGGGCGACCGCCTTCATAGACGGTGAGGGTCTGCCGGTCCTGGTCAATGACGATGGCGCGACCCTTAGCATCCGGCCCGAAAGTGGGCGTGGGCAGCGGCCCCCGGGTGCTGATGGGCGTGGGTGACGGGCCGGGGGTGTGGCGCGTCTCCGTGGGCCGGACGAACGAGGGGAGGG
>DAOTYG010000253.1:0-24653 GCA_034435155.1 Anaerolineae bacterium
CTACCCCTACCCTCCCGCAGGTTAGAAAGTGGCAGGCAAGAGGGTAAGCAGCTCATTGCGGCGCACTCCAATGCGGAGATTGCGTCCAAACCTGCGGGAGGGTAGGCAGTTACACAGCCAGGAGAAATTTATGGACGAACTCAAAGACCGCATCCGTCGTGAAGGCAAAGACCTGGGCCGGGGTATCCTCAAGGTGGATAGCTTTATCAACCACCAGGTGGACCCGGACCTCATAGTGCGCGTGGGGCAGGAGCTGGCCCGCCGGTTCCGCCGTCAGGACGTGACCAAAGTGCTCACGGCTGAGATCTCCGGCATCGCGCCGGCCCTCACCACCGCCCTGGCCCTGAACGTGCCGGTGGTCTATGCCCGCAAGACCCGACCCGTCACCATGCCCCCGGCCGTCTTTGTGGCCCAGGCCCCCTCGCACACCAAGGGCGGCCTGGTGGACCTGATGGTCTCGCCCGAGTTCCTGGGGCCAGGAGACAGGGTGCTCATCATTGACGACTTTCTCGCCTCCGGCAGCACCATCTCCGCCCTGGCGAACCTGGTCTCTATCTCTCGCGCCACCCTGGTGGGGATCGGCGCCGTCATCGAGAAGGCCTTCGAGGGCGGCCGGCAGGAGTTGGAGGCCCTGGGCGTGCCGGTGGAGGCCGTCGTCACCATCGTTGCGATGGACGGCGGCCGCTTCGTCTTCGCTGACGAGGAGAGCGCATGACCGACCAGGCCCGCGAGGCCGTGGCGATCCTGGACTTTGGCTCGCAGTATGCCCAGCTCATCGCCCGGCGCGTCCGCGAGGCCCACGTCTACTGTGAGTTGTTCCGCTGGGACGCGCCGCCGGAGCGCGTGCTGGCCCTGGCCCCGCGCGGGTTCATCCTGTCCGGCGGCCCGGCCAGCGTCTATGCCCCCGGCGCGCCCACGCTCCCGGCCTACGTGCTGGAGAGCGGCCTGCCGGTCCTGGGCCTCTGCTACGGGATGCAACTGCTGGCCCAGGCCCTGGGCGGGCGCGTGGCCCCGGCCCCCGGCCGCGAGTACGGCCCGGCCCGGGTGAAGGTGCTGGACTCAGACTGTCCCCTTTTTGCTGGTCTGCCGCACACGCTGGACGTCTGGATGAGCCACGGGGACCGGGTGGAGACGCCGCCACCCGGTTTCGTGATCGTGGCCCGCACCGCCGATTCCCCGGTGGCCGCCATGACCGACGTATCGCGCGGGCTGTATGGCCTGCAGTTCCACCCGGAGGTCACACACACCCCCCAGGGGCCGCTCATCCTGGCGAACTTTCTGACTCGTGTCTGCGGGCTGCGCGGCACGTGGACGCCCGGCTCGTTCGTCCAGGAGGCCGTGGCGCGCATCCGCGCCCAGGTGGGCGACGACCACGTGCTCTGCGCCGTCTCCGGCGGCGTGGACTCTACCGTGACGGCCACGTTGCTGGCCCAGGCCATCGGCGAGCGGCTGGTCTGCGTTTTCGTGGACCATGGGCTGCTGCGCAAAGACGAGGCCCGGCAGGTGGTGGAGACGCTGAACCGCCACCTGCCGGCCGAGGTCATCGCGGTGGACGCGCGGGAGCGATTCCTGGCGGCTCTGGCCGGCGTGGAGGACCCGGAGACCAAGCGGCGCATCATCGGCGAGACGTTCGTGCGCGTGTTCGAGGAGGAGGCGCGCCGGCTGCGCACCCGTGACGCTCGCCTGACGTTCCTGGCCCAGGGCACGCTCTACCCGGACGTCATCGAGAGCAGTGCCGCCGATACCCGCGCCGCCGACCGGATCAAGACCCATCATAACGTGGGGGGCCTCCCGGCCGACATGGACTTTCAGCTCATCGAGCCGCTGCGCTACCTGTTCAAAGACGAGGTGCGGGCTGTGGGGCTGGAGTTGGGATTGCCGGAAGAGTTGGTCTGGCGGCACCCGTTCCCTGGACCGGGCCTGGCAGTGCGTATCCTGGGCGAAATCACGCCGGAGCGCGTCGCCACATTGCAGGCCGCCGACGCCATCGTGCTGGAGGAGTTGCGGGCGGCCGGCTGGTACCGGCGCACGGCCCAGGCTTTTGCCGTTCTGCTGCCGGTGCGCAGCGTGGGCGTCATGGGCGACGAGCGCACCTATGCCCACGTGGTGGCCGTCCGGGTGGTCACGTCGGAGGACTTTATGACCGCCGACTGGGCGCGCCTGCCCCACGACTTGCTGGCCCGCATCTCATCGCGCATCGTGGGCGAGGTGCCCGGCGTCAACCGCGTGGTCTATGACATCTCGTCCAAGCCGCCGGCCACCATCGAGTGGGAGTGAAACGCGGAACGTGTTGCTTGATTCGTGCCACGTAGCACGAATCAAGCAACACGGCCTGACATCCGTGCATAACTCCTGTTAGGAAGGGAACAAGGGGGGGAAGGCCTTTCCCTCCCTGCACAGCGTAGCGGCGAAGGGACACGAAGTGGGGAGTGGATCATTATCCTCATGCGTTTAAAATTACGCCCGAACACGGCCACTTGATATCCGGGCGTGTTGATAGTATAATACATGATGTCTTAAAGACACAATGCCCGAACAGGAGAAGGTACCGATGACCACTCAGGTGATCACCGTGGCCCAGGCGCGCAGTGATTTCTCCAACCTGTTGGCCCAGGTAGAGTTGCTACAGCGCCGGTTTGTGATCGCCCGGCGGGGCCGGCCCAAAGCTGTCCTGATCAGCGTGGACGACCTGGCGCGCCTGGAGGCATTGGCGGCGGCAGCCCCGGCAGAGCCGGATCGGGCGGTGCAGGTATTGCAGGAGGCCGGCTTGTTGCGGCCGGTCAGCCCGGAACTGGTAAGCCGGTACGTCCATCTGAGCGCAGCGGAG
This sequence comes from Anaerolineae bacterium, assembly GCA_034435155.1. Lineage (GTDB taxonomy): Bacteria > Chloroflexota > JAHJIN01 > JAHJIN01 > JAHJIN01 > DAOTYG01. The sequence continues at coordinate 2,828 of DAOTYG010000253.1, forward strand.
CGGGAAACCGCACGCCAGGCGTTGGCCGGCCGCTGCTTCGAGCCACCCCTCAGCCAGCAGATCGTCCAGGATCGTGGGGCGTAACCCATGACGACCTATTACCTGGACAGCAGCGCCGTGGTCAAACGCTACGTCGCCGAGGCCGGTAGCGATTGGGTCCGCGCCCTTTGCCAGAACGCCCATAATACCATATTCCTCGCGGAGTTGACCCTGGTTGAGGTGAGCAGCGCGTTCGCCCGACGCGGCCAGCGCGGCGAAATCACTGACGAGGAGCGGCGGAGCTACCTGGATCTCTTCATTCACGACTGCACGCAAGACTACCATCTGATCCCCATAGAGCGACCGATCATTGATCGCGCCGTAGACCTGGCGCAACAGCACGCCCTGCGCGGCTACGATGCTGTGCAGTTAGCCTGCGCCCTGGCTGCCAACGACCTTCTGACCGCTGCCGGCCTGCCACCCCTCACCTTCGTCTCTGCCGACGACGACCTGGTGGCGGCCGCCATCGCCCAGCATTTGTTCGCCGAAAACCCCAATCGGCACTGAGCGGGGGAGCAGGGGAGGCAAAGGAGTAACGGAACATACGGAATGCGCAACACGCAAGAGAGAGAGGTAAAAATCACCATGTCCAAAGAACGCCAGCACTACCGCACGTTGTACCGTATCGCCAGGATCATCAATTCCAGCCTGGATACCGAGGAGGTGTTAAATGCCATCGTGGAGCAGACGGCGCAGGCCATGAACGCCAAAGGTTGCGCCATCCGCCTGCTCAGTGCGGACGGCTCGCGCCTGTTCATGAGCGCCACCTACGGCCTGAGCGAGGACTATTTGCGCAAAGGCCCCATCTATGTGGCCAAGAGTACCATTGACCAGCAGGTGTTGCAGGGCCAGCCGGTCATCGTGGCCGATGCCCAGACAGACAAACGGCTCCAGTACCCGGACAAGGTCCGCGCCGAGGGCATCGCCTCCATGCTGGTGGTGCCGCTCACCGCCCGCGAGAAGATCATCGGCGCGATGCGGATCTATACGGCCGAGCCGCGCGCCTTCACTGAGGACGAGATCGAGTTCCTGCAGGCCATCGCCAACCTGGGGGGCATCGCCCTGGAGAACGCCCGACTCTACCAGGCCCTCAAGGCCGACTATGAGTCGTTCTCCGACTTTCACTACCGCCTGTTTGACGCATAGGAGGGAGACATGGCTGTTCGAGTCGGCATCAACGGGTTCGGCCGCATCGGCCGGCAGACGTTCCGGGCCATCAAGGCCCGCTACCCTCACAGCCTGGAGGTGGTCGCCATCAACGATCTCTTTGACACGGAGACCAATGCCCGGATGCTCAAGTACGACACCAACTATGGCAACTACCAGGGCACCATCGCGGTGGATGGCGACACGATGATCGTGGACGACGTGCCGATCCGCTGCTTCGCCGAGCGTGACCCGGCCAAACTGCCCTGGGGCGACCTGGGCGTGCGCATCGTCATCGAGTCCACCGGCGTCTTCGCCAAGGCATCGCAGGCGGCGGTACACCTCACCAACGGCGCCAAGAAGGTCATCATCACCGCCCCGTCCAAGGGCGAGGACATCACCATCGTCATGGGCGTGAACCACGAGCGGTACGACCCGGAGAAACACCACATCATCTCCAACGCCTCGTGCACCACGAACTGCCTGGCCCCCTTTGCGAAGGTGCTCCTGCGCGAATTCGGCATCGTGCGCGGGCTGATGACCACGGTCCACGCCTACACCAACGACCAGCGCATCCTGGACCTGGCGCATAAGGACCCGCGCCGGGCCAGGGCCGCCGCCCAGAACATCATCCCCACCACCACCGGCGCGGCGCGGGCCGTGGCCCTGGTGCTGCCGGAACTGGCCGGCAAGTTCGACGGCGTCTCCCTGCGCGTCCCCACACCCACCGTCTCCATCGTGGACCTGGTGGTGGAACTGGAGCAGGTGACCACCGCCGAGGCCATCAATGCGGCCTTCCGGCAGGCGGCCAAAACGGATTTGCGCGGCATCCTGGCCGTCTCCGACGATCTCCTGGTCAGCTCGGACTTCCGGGGCAGCGCGCACTCGTCTATCATTGACGCGCCCAGCACGGCGATCATGGACGCGCCGGGGAACGGCCGAGGCAGCCTGGCGAAGGTGATGAGCTGGTACGACAACGAGTGGGGCTACTCGTGCCGGGTGGCGGATCTGGCCCACTACATCGTGGAGCGGGAGCTATAGGAGCAGGGGGCAGAGGTGCAGAGGAGCAGAGGGGCAAAGGTGCGCCGGTGGGGGCCAGACGCGCTCTTGCTGGCGGTGCTGCTGGCCGGGGGCCTGGCGGCAGTCGGGTTTCTCCTACGGAACGACCTGTACCTGTATGCGGATAACCCCGGCCAGTTCGCCCGGCTCTGGTTTGCCGCAGACTATACCCTGCCCACCCAGGGCCGGCTCATCGGCTGGGTGCCGTTCTGGTACGCCGGCTCGCCGGAGCTACAGTTCTACCCGCCCGGCGCGGTGCTGCTGGGCCTGCTGATCAAGGCCCTCAGCCTGGGGCTGCTGCCCACCGTCGCCGCGTACCAGCTCACCATGGTCGCCGCCTACCTGCTGCCGGCGATCACGGCGTATGCCTTCGTGCGCTGGGCCGGGTTCGGCCGGGCCGGGGCCACGCTGGCCGGCGCCATCGCCCTCACCTTCCCGGAGCTCTGGGGCGGCGTGGAGGGCGTGCTGGTGGGGATGCTGGGAGATAGGCTGGCATTTGCCCTGTTCCCGGTGGCGGTGCTGTGCGGCGTGGCGGCGCTGGATGCTGGCGCAGAACGGCGGCGGCTCGCACTCGGTTTGGCCTGCGGGGTCGTGCTCAGCGCGATCTTCCTGCTGCACCCGTTCCACGTGGTGGCCCCGTGGCTGGCGGTGGCGTTCTACTGGCTGGCAGAGGGTATAACGAGGCTCCCAGGCGGTCTGCGACCGCCGTTTACCCGGTGGGCATCGGGGTCACCCAATCAGGCCCGGGTCTGGCAGACCCCGACGGAGCAAAAAGAGGCATGGCTGCGCCGGGCGTTCGTGGGCCTGGGGCTGCCGGTCCTGGTCACGCTGGGCCTCACTGCCTGGTGGTTCGCGCCGCTGGCGGCGCACGGGAGCTTCGCCGCGCCGGCCCTGCGAGCCAACCTCGACGGCTTTCTGTACTGGCTCCAGGCCGGGCAGTTCCCGCTCTATGCCGTCCTGGCCCTCACGTCGCTCCTGGTCCTGCGCCGGCCCGGCCAGGCGCGCGCCCTGGTCATCTCGCTCATTGTCCTGCCGCTGGTGCTGGTCGCGTTCATCCTCTTCAGCTACGTCGTGCTCATTGACCGTTTCGGCTTCTATACCCTGGACCCCATCCGGTTCATTGACGAGGTGTATTTCCCGGTCCTGCTCCTGACGGCGATGGGAATAGGATGCATGATGCAGGATGCAGGTCGCAGGTCGCAGGTCGCAGGTCGCACGCGACACGTTTCACGCATCACGTTTCACGTTTCACGTTTTACGCTCTTGGTGCTGATCCTGACGCTGGCAATCTCATGCTGGGGAGGAATGGCCCGGTTTCGAGAAGGGTCTCAGCCCCGGTTTCTAAGCCAGGCGAATGAGGAGTACCGGCTGTCGGAACTGTGGGCCGAACTGGCGCGCGAGCCGGCCGGCCGGGTGCTGGTCACGTCGTCCCAGGTGCACTTCCGCGACGCCATCGAGGATTGGCCCTCTTATCTGATGACGACGATCCCGGTCTTCACCGGCCGGGAGACCATCGGCGGCACGTTTCACCACTGGACGCCGGTGGCCGTGACGTACTGGTACGGCGCGGAACGCCCGGCCGTCATGCGTGAGTTAACCCACTTGCTGGACGATCAGCGCCTCTTCGGGCAGGCGTGGAGCCAGATGGACGACGCCGGGTTGTACGAGATGTGCCGTCGCCTGGACGTGACGACCGTCCTGTGCGCCGACGATGACCGGAACGCGCGGGCGTTCCTGGATCGGTCAGCGCGCTTCCAGAGCTACTGGAACAACGGCAAGTTCTTCCTGTACCGCGTGCGAGACTATAGCCCGGCGGTGCTCGACTACGATCCGGCCGCCGCATCCGCCCGGCTGGTGGCCCGCGACGCCACGGGCCTGACGATCCACGTGGACCGGGCGACGGCCGGGGCGCGGCTGGGGGTGAAGATCACAGCCTATCCGCTATGGCAGGCCACGGCGCAGGGCCAGTCACTGCCCGTCATGGCTGATACCCTGGGGCTGATGAGCCTTTTGCTGCCGGCCGGTTCAGACTATGACCTGCTCTTGAGCTACCGGGAGGGGCCAGGTGAGATAGCCGGTGCCATCATCACCCTGATCAGCCTGGTGGGTATCGGTGGATGTGGAGCGGCGATGATCGGTAAAAGATAAGTGCTGACATCCGTGCGTAATTTAAACGCATGAGGACACATCCACTTCCCGCTTCGTGTCCCTTCGGGGGAGGGAAAAGAATGCCTCATAGGGGTTTTGCGGCGGCGAAGCCGCCGCAAAACCCCAGAAAGGCTTTCTCTCCCCTTGTTCTCTCCCTAACAGGAGTTATGCACGGATGTCAGATAAGTGCCCTTGTACAGCATTGCCATCTTGTGGTATACTGTAAGTGAACAAGAGCGCATTGGTTGGGAGGGCTGGAACATGGCAGGCAGCGAGCAATCCCGCAAGGAAAAGATCCGGGTGATGGTCGTGGATGACCATCGGTTGTTCCGCGAGGGCGTGCGTTGGGCCTTGGAGCTGGAAGATGACATTGAAGTCGTGGGAGAAGCTGCGGACGGGCGGGAGGTCTTGCACCTGGCGGACGAGCTAAACCCCGACGTGATCCTGATGGATGTGAACATTCCAGACATAGATGGCCTGGAAGCCACGCGGAGCCTGAAACTCAACCAGCCCCGCATCGGGGTGATCATCCTCACCGCGTATGACGACGAGGAACAGCTTTTCCAGGCGATCCGCTCCGGCGCGGCGGCTTACTATTCCAAAGGGATCGAGCCAGGCGAGCTGGCCCGGGCCATCCGACGTGTGGCCCAAGGCGAATACATCATTGACAACGCCCTGTTATCCAAACCCCTGCTGGCCTCCCGGGTGCTCAAAGAGTTCAGCGATCTGAGCACCATGGATCACAGCATCAAGCCGCTTTTCGCGCCCCTGTCTCCCAGAGAGATGGAAGTCCTCACCCGCATCGCCCACGGCGACAGCAACAAAGAGATCGCTCGCACGTTGAACATCAGCGATCAGACGGTCAAAAACCACATCTCTTCCATCTTGCGCAAGCTGAACGTGAACGACCGGACCCAGGCGGCCCTGTATGCCTTGCGGCAGGGCTGGGTGAAGATGAGGGACATCGAGATCGGGGCGCCGGTAGAGGAGCGTAAAAGGTAGGATCCAGAGGCGCGACGAGGCAGGGGAGCACGCCACAAGTATCACGTATGACGGTACGGAGGTCGCATGGCGGAAGACTCGAGCATCCTGGTTCAGCTCCGGGACATCGCCACGGAAAGCCAGGCTGAATATGAGAAACTACAACGTGAACTGAGCGAGCTGACTGTCTTGCTGCGCCAGACCATCGCCGAATCGGAAAAGATGGCCCAGCGCAACAATCAGGTGATGCAAAAATTGCGCGAGATGGAGATGAGCATAGATACCTACTCCCGGGCGGACATCCGCAGCATCTATGCCACGGCCCAGGAATCGCAGATGCGCCTGTTCATGATGCGGGAGCAGGTGGAGCAGTTAAAGGCCAAACGGGCCAACCTGGAACGATACGCCCAACATCTGGTGCGCCTGTTGGGTGTGATCGGCCATCTGCCCCAGCAGATCGACAGTGCCGGGAACGGCAGGGACGTGGCGTTGTTGCAGGACACAGCCCCGCAGCAGGCGATCATCAAGATCATCCAGGCCCAGGAAGATGAACGCCTGCGCATCAGCCGCCAGATGCACGATGGCCCGGCCCAGGCCCTCACCAACCTGGTACTGCAAGCGGAGATCTGCGAACGGCTGTTCGACCGGGACCCGACCCAGGCCCGCGCGGAGCTGAGCAACCTCAAGAAAATGGTGAACATGGTCTTTCAGCAGACCAAGGGCTTTATCTTTGACCTGCGTCCCATGATCCTGGACGACCTGGGGTTGCTGCCTACAGTGCGCCGCTATATCCAGGCTTTTCAGGATGCCTCTGGCATCCAGGTGGACCTCCAGGTTGCCGGGCGGGAGCGCCGCCTGCGCCCCCACGTGGAAGTGGCCCTCTTTCGTATCATCCAGGAGGCCCTGACGAATGCCAATAACAGTGGCCACGCCACCAGGGTCAAGGTGAACCTGGATCTGGAGGGGGACACCATCATGGTTATGGTCGAGGATGACGGGATCGGGTTCAACGTGGACGAGGCGTTGGCCAAAGCTCGTGAGCGACGTAGCCTGGGGATGGCGATGATGATGGAGCGGGTGGAGATGCTGGGGGGCAAGATCGAGTGGCAGAGCCAGCTCGGTCAAGGCACGCGGGTCCGCCTGGAGATCCCGGCCGGGGCCAATGTGGAGCGCAGCACCACGTGAACCGGGTTACCCCTAATGCCCGCCTGAAGGCCCCGGCACGCATGATGGCCGCCGCAGGCTTCCGGCCTGATGCATAACTCACCCGGCGAGTCTGACATCCGTGCATAACTTCTGTCGGGTAGGGAACAAGGAGGGAGAAAGCCTTGCTGGGGGTTTTTGCGGCGGCTTCGCCGCCGCAAAAACCCCCTACCAGGCATCCCCGCATCGCGTAGCGGCGACGAAGTGGGGAGTGGGGCAGGGCCCTCATGCGTTTAATTTACGCACGGATGTCAGGCGAGTGGGTTTCAAAGATCGCCCAGGTATGCTATAATACGATTTGGACCCGGCGATTGGCCGGCTCAGAATTGCCCTTTGGGGTGTGCATGACCATCGCTATCTATCCTGGCTCTTTCGACCCGATCACCAATGGCCATGTGGATATCGCGCAACGGGCGGCCCGGCTCTTTGACAAACTCATCGTCGCGGTGTACGCTACTCCGGCTAAAGACATCGCCTTCTCCGTAGCCGAACGGGTGGCCCTGGCCCGCCAGGCCCTGGCCCATCTGCCCAACGTGGAGGTGGAAGGGTATCACTCCCTGACGGTCGAGTTTGCGGCGGACAAGGGAGCTATCGTGATGGTGCGGGGCCTGCGCACTAACGAGGACCTGGCGGCCGAGTACCAGTTGGCCCTGACCAACCGCCAGATCGCCCCGAACATTGACACCATCTGCTTCATGGCCAATCCAGCCTATTCGTTCCTCCATTCCAGCACCGTCAAGGAAGTGGCCCGGCTGGGCGGACGGGTGGACGACCTGGTGCCACCGCATGTCGCGCAGGCCTTGCGCGAACGTTTCCCCCGGCCGACTTCAGGGAAAGGGGGCGGTTGAGATCGATATCCTGTATCTTGTGGATCGCCTGGAAAACCTGCTCAATGATGGCTGGCATCTGCCCCTGAGTGCCCGCGTCCTGATCCATGAACGCGATTTCCTGGACCTCATTGACCAGATGCGCATCGCCGTGCCGGAGGAGATCAAACAGGCCCGGCGCATCTCCCAGGAGCACGATCAGATCATCGCCCAGGCCCGGGCAGATGCCGAACGGATCATCACCGAGGCCCAGGAGCAGGCCGCCTTTTTGCTACAAGATAATGAGTTGCTCAAGCAGGCCGAGCAGCGCGCCCGTGGGATCATCGCAGAAGCCCAGAAACAGGCCACCGAGATCCGTCAAGGGGCAGACGAGTACTCCCTGGAGGTATTGCAGCGGCTGGAATCGCAATTGGAAACGCAGATGACTACGGTGCGCCGGGGCATCGAGGCCTTACGGCGGTCGAGTTGAACCCTCCTGATCAGGAAACGAGGCCCGGTTTCCCCGACCGGGAGCGAGGACTTATGCAATTCCATGTCGGGCAACTGCTGGTTGGGCCTGTCGGCACCACGCGACAATATGAGCTGAACAATGACCTTAGTGGGCTGGACCCGGACCTGGATCCAACCCAACCTTTGACCGGGACGGTGCATTTCCTGCGTACAGCCAGCGGAGTCCTGGTTCAAGGCACTCTGTTCACTCAGGTTCGTGTACCGTGCGCGCGTTGTATGGGGGACGTGCTGGTCAACCTGGAGATGGCCCTGGAAGAAGAGTTCCTCTGTAGTTTCAACCCGCGCACGGGTGTGCCGATAGCCATCCCGACGGATAGTGATGCCTTTCTTATTGACGAGCATAATATCCTGGACCTCAGTGAGGCCGTGCGCCAATATATCTTTCTGGCGTTGCCTATGCAACCCCTCTGCCGGCCAGATTGCGCCGGGCTGTGTGTCCATTGTGGCCATGATCTGAACAGCGGGCCGTGTGCCTGCCCGCCGCCCCCCTTGGACGAACGCTGGGCCACCCTGGCCCAATTATTGATCGGGTAGCCGCCGTGAACGTAGCTGGCCCGTGAGAGGCCGAGGCCCCTGGCAGGTTGCCCTTGCTCAGCCGACCCTACCGCAGGTTGATGGGAACTGTGATTCGGGTTTGCGCTCCGTCTATCAGGGCGATTGTCGGCCGCGAAAATGCCCGAACCTGCGGGAGGGTGAGCAGTTACTCACCCTTTACAAATTATTCAACAAGGAGAAAGATATTATGGGAGCTGTACCCAAGCGTAAACTATCTCGCCGCCGACGCGGTAACCGCCGCAGTCACCAGGGCCTGTCCCCGGTGGGCCTGGTAGAGTGTCCCCAGTGCCATGAACTGCGTCCCCCGCATCGGGTCTGTCCTCATTGCGGGACTTACCGGGGCGTAGAAGTCATCAAGACCGAGAAATAGTCTCTGATGGTTCAGATGGTAACTACCTACCCTCCCGCAGGTTTGAGCGCAATGACTAGACCAGACGCCGGTAGGCGCGCCCAGGTCCGGCTGCATCGGTTGCCAGCCCCTTTCTAACCTGCGGGAGGGTTCAGGGTAGGCAGTTACCATCACTCCTCTTGACAGCGGCAGCCGTCGCTATTACAGATAGTGTATCATAGTTAACTCATTTTGTCAAGTATTAAGCAGGGTAGATCAAGGTTCTTTCAAGTTGCAAACCATACGGTATGTGCAACAATTATTTTATTTACTGTGTCAGCCGGGCATCTTCTCCCTCTTCCGGCCCCCCCTTGGGAAGACCTCTTTGGGGGTTTTGCGGCGGCTTCGCCGCCGCAAAACCCCCTCGAAGCTTTTCTCCTCCCGCGCCGCGCGGCCGGGGCCAGGACCACATAGCCTATACCTGGGATCGGCTGTTCGAGGCCACGAGTCAGGGTCAGCAGTAGTGAATAAAATGTTGTTATTTGGTTTACCTGGCGCACTTTGAAATAACCCTGGGGTGGATATTGCGTGCGAGGTGGTATTGTGTTATAATAGGCCAAATTGGTAATGGCCCAGATACCGGGTCTGGCGTAGGGGAGAAGATGGATTTCCGTGCTGTGGGTGCCGGGGCCTTGTGGGTGTTGGGGTTGGGAATAGTGCTGGCGGCCTTCAGTTATGCCTCATGGGTGGCCAGCCTGCGCCGGGCCCCCAGGGGCCTGCGCCGGACCATGGGACAGCCAACGTTCAAGGTGGCCTTTGATCTGGGGTTGGCATTGGTTTGCGCCGGGTTCGCCCTGGCCGGCCAGGAATGGTGGGAACAACTCGCCTGGTCGGGGTTGGCGGTGCTATTCGCCATCCAGGGGGGATACGGCGGGTGGCAAACCCGGTCACGTCCTGCCCCCTCCGCCCATGCCGACCCTCCCACATAGAATACGCCTGGCCCGCACCTACGCAGAGCGTGAGCACGAGGGGGAACTCCCTGTGAGAAGGCTGCTGCGCGCTCACGCGGAGCGTGAGCACGAGGGGGAACTCCCTGTGAGAAGGCTGCTGCGCGCTCACGCGGAGCGTGGGCACGAGGGGGAAATACGCCTGGTTTGCACCCACGCAGAGCGTGAGCACGAGGGGGAACACACCCCACGGAATCTGATTAGAATACTTCGTCGGTATCCAGTTCACCACATCACAAATAGAGGAGGAAAAGAATGAACGACATCACCGACAACGACAAACTCATCGCGGCGCTTTGTTACCCCATCTGGATCGTGGCCCTCATCCCCCTGCTCACGGAGGGCAAGGAGCGCCCGTTCCAGAAATATCATGCGGTGCAATCTTTGGCCCTCAACATCGCCCTGTGGATCATCATTATTTTGCTCGTATGTGTGCTAATGGTGGCCTCAGGGGCAATCACAGCCGTTACCGCTGGTCTGGGTGTATGCTCCGGATTCTGTGGATTCTGCCCCATCCTGCTCTGGTTCATCACGCTCTACTATGCCTACCTGGCCTACCAGGGGCAGTACTTTGAGATCCCGGTGATCACGGACTTTATCGTCAACCAGGGTTGGGTCCAGCGGCGGTAGCCAGGAGGTAAAGCACAGACGCAGAGGCAGAGGTACAAGTGCCAGAGCCTTGCCGGGAGCCAGGGTTAGCCTTATAACGGTGAACAGGGGTATCCGCTCAGGCAAGGATGGGCGACGCACTTGACCATGACCGGCTGGATCGGCTGGCTCGCTGCTTTATAACCTGGGGGCGGGGCCAGGGTCAAGGGCGCAGACTTTAAAAGGGCCACGCCGGTGAGCACCCGGCTTGTTGAGAGGGTGCCAGATCGGCGTGGCCTTTGAGTTTGTGGTATCCTGGCTGATAACCCGGCTCTCCCCTTCCCTCTCCCCCTACCCCCAACGGAGGGTGCTTGAAACAAGAGGAGAGAAAGCCTTTCTGGGGGTTTTTGCGGCGGCGAAGCCGCCGCAAAAACCCCCTATAAGGCAGTCTTTCCCCTCTCCGCACAGCGCAGCGGCGAAGGGATGCGAAGTGGGAAGCGGGGCAGTGCTCTCATGCGTTTAATTACGCACGGAGGTCAGAATCCTACTGACATCCGTGCATAACTTCTGTTAGGGAGGGGACAAGGGGAAGAGAAAGCCTTTCTGGGTTTTTTTGCAGCGGCGAAGCCGCCGCAAAAAAACCCTACCAGACTTCTTTCCCCTCCCCGAAGGGCCGCGAAGGGGGAGTGAGGCAGGGCCCTTATGGATTACGCACGGATGTCAAAAATCCTACCCTTGACGGGTCGCCATACGTTCGCATATAATGGACCTGACGTGGAACAAGGCGGCGCCTTCAGGAGAGGCAGGGAGGAGATGGTCATGTCCGTCGTCAAAGAGACCGTTAACGTTGGGATGGAGCAGACCCGACGCCGGATCCAGATGCTTCAGTTGAACCGTGAGGTGGAGCAGAAGGACAAAGAGATCGCGGCTGTTGTGGCCCGGCTGGGCCAGTTAGCCTGGGAACATCGCGTGGTGGACCCGGCGTATGCTGAGGATTATGCCCGGCTCCAGGACCTGGCTGCCCAACAGGAGGCAGTAAGCCAGCAGATCGCGGCCTTGGAGCAACAGCTCGCGGCCGAGACCACCGCACGAAACGCGACGGAGGCGGAATGGAAGGCCCGACTGGAAGTTATAATAGCAGAACGGGCCACGGTAGCCGAGGAACTGGCTCGCCGGGAGGCCGCCAGCCGCTCCGAAGCAGAACGACTGCGGACCGCCGAGCGAGAACTGGCCCGGACATACAAAGAGCGGCAGACGGTACAGGCCCGGCTGGCCGAATTGGACCTCCTGACAGCCCCCGATCTGGAACAACGCCGCTCGCGCCTGCTCAGCCGCCTGGCCGGCCTGGAACAGGCTATCGCTGGACTGGAAGCTCAGTTGCCAGACCTGCACCGCGCCGTGGAGGAGAACGCTGCTGCTCAGCCGCCTTTGCAGGCCCGGCTGGCAGAACTGGATGACCTGTTGACCCAAACACGGGCCCAAAAAGGTGCGGCGGTGGGTGCCCATGAGGTGCGCCTGGCTGACCTGCGCCTGGCGTTGAAAGAGTTGCAGGCCCAGAAGAAGGCCCTGGGTGATCAACTCCGGCAGGTCAGCGCCGCGATGGGACCAGCGGTGGATCGGGTCCGGCCAGATGTACCAGTCCTGCGTGACGCCTATGCGGACATAGATGCGTTAGAGGCGGCGCGCATCAACCTCCTGGCGCAACTGGCAGACCGCAAGGCTGAATGTGAGGCCGCAGACACCACGGCGATGCGGCGGTTCTATGTGGTGCTCATCGGCCTGGTAGTCCTGACCGGCTTGGTGCTGGTCTGCTGCGCGACCACTTTTCTGGCCGGTTGGGTCCTGGTCGGCCTGGCTGGATAGTCGTCATCAGGGTTGGAACTATGGTCACGCCGTTCAGTGTGGTAGAGCTAGAAACATGCATCGCTGGGGTGTTCTCCCGGAGCAGAGGTTGATGGTACAGGAGTTCAGGTTGGGAGACGTGGTCCGACTGCGCAAGCCGCATCCCTGTGGCGGCCGGGAGTGGCGCGTGATCCGGCTGGGGGCAGACATTGGCCTCTCTTGCCTGACCTGCGGCCGGTACATCTTGTTGCCCCGGCGCACATTGGAAAGACGTTGCGCTGGTTTTGTGAAACGAGGCTTCCCGATGATGGATAGCCAGGTATGACGGAGAACGCTAATAACGCCACTGCAACCAGGCAGAGCCGGGAACGGGTCCTGGAGCTATTGCACAACCGCAGTTTTCTATATCTGTGGATGTCGCAGTTGTTTTGCCAGATCTCGGAGCAGGCCCTCAATTTTGGGATCATGCTGATCGTGGAGGAACGCACCCACTCGGCCGGCCAGATGAGCCTGGCCGTGCTGTCCTATAATATCCCCACCATCGTACTGGGGTTTGTGACCGGCGTCTTTATTGACCGCTGGAACAAAAAGACCGTGATGTGGGTGACCAATGGCCTGCGGGCATTGCTCGCGTTGGTCTATATCGTAATTTTGCCCAACCTGGCGCTGATCTATGTGCTCACCTTCATCATCTCTTGCGTCTGGCAGTTCTTTGGGCCGGCTGAAGCGGCGGCCATCCCCATGCTGGTCAAACGACGCAACCTCCTCACCGCCAACGCCTTCTTCAACTTTACCTTCTTTGGCTCCCAGGTCATCGGTTTCGTGTTGGTGGCGCCGACATTGGTCAGGATCTTTGGGTTTGAACATAGCGGCCTCACGGCGGTCTTTATCTTTTTAGCCGTGATGTTCGCCATCGCCACGTTCTGGGGTTTGCTATTGCCCGGCGACAAGCTCAAGGCCGTGGGGCACGTCCAGAGCAGGTTGAGCCTCCGCAGTATATGGGAAGAGCTGGTGGATGGCTGGCGACTGGTCTTTACCAATCGTTTCATCACCTTTTTTACCGCGACCCTGGTGCTTTCGGAGGCCCTGACGTTGCTTATCGTGGCGTTGATCCCCCGTTACGTGGTGGGCGTACTGGGCATCCACACCGCCGATGTGCCTTACGTGCTGGCTCCAGCCGGGATCGGTCTCATCGGGGGGACCCTGATCATGCCCTACCTGGCGCAACGATGGAAGAAAGAACACCTGGTCACGTTTGGCCTGTTCCTGGTCGGTTTCTGCCTGGTGCTCCTGGGTACGATCCCGCGTCTCTATATCATCCTGACGACCGGGCAGTATGAGCCGGCCGTGCGCCCCCCGATGGTCAATATCCTGCCGCTGGTCATGGGGATCGCTCCCTTTGCCGGCTGGGGATTCACGTTGCTTCTTATCCCCTCGCAGACGATCCTGCAAGAGATCATCCCCATCGAGTATCGAGGGCGGGCCTTTGCCACGCAGCTCAAGCTGGCGCGCATCTTTTCCACCCTGCCCCTGGCGGTGTTGCCGCCCCTGGCGGACCTGATCGGGGTGAACAAAGTCGCCATGCTCGGAGCCAGCGGCGTGCTGGCGATCAGCTATGTGAGCTGGCGATTCACGCGCGGCGGCATCCCGGCTCCCATAGAAGAGATGCTGGAACCCTGACCCGGCGGCTCGTAGGGCAAGTGGGGCAAGCTGTTAGCTTGCCCCTACTTGTCCACGCGCATCACCAGCAACGTCTGATCATCGAACTGGGGGGCTGTTCCCTGGAAATCGGCTACGGCGGTGAGGATGGCATCGCATAGGGCGTCCGGGGCTGCCCCGGCATGAGTGACCAGGAGCGACCGGATCGGCTCCAGGCCGAAACGTGCGCCGGCCTCGTTCTGGGCATCGGTGATGCCATCGCTGTAGCACAGGAGCACGTCCCCGGCCGCCAGTTGAACCTGGCGGTCCTCCAGGGTCAGGGGCTGGATCATGCCCAGAAAGCGGCCCTGCCCCTCTAACAGTTGGGCACTCGCTCCCCGGTGCAGGAGAGGGCGGTCGTGGCCGGCCCGGGCATAGCGCAACCGGCGCGTGGGGAGGTGTAGCACGCCGTAGAACACGGTCACGAACATGTCGGAGGTGGAGATAGCCAACAGCCGGTCGTGTACGCGCCGGAGCGTCTCGGCGGGACTGAGGCGGCCCTGCGCCACGGCCCGCAGGAGGCTGCGGGTGACGGCCATAAAGATGGCCGCGTGCACGCCCTTGTCGGACACATCGGCCGCCACCAGGCCCACGTGCTCCCTATCCAGGGCCATCACGTCGTAAAAGTCCCCGCCCACGTAACGGGCCGGGACGTTGCGCGCCGCGAAGCGCAGCCCCGGCACAGCCGGGAACGTCGTGGGCAACAGGCTCCGTTGCACCTCAGCGGCGATCTCCAGCTCCCGCTCCAGCCGTTTCTTCTCCACGATCTCGGCTTGCGCCGCCTGCAAGTCCCGGCAGGCCCGTTCCAGGGCCTCGTTCTTGCGCCGCAGATCGGCGATGACCTGCTGATCGGATTCACGCAGGCGGGCCATGACAAGGCGCAATACTTGCAAGGCTGCCGGTAGATTATGGGCCAGGAGGGCCTGGAACGTTGTCTCGTCAAAGACCAGGGCCTGAACCCTGGTCAGGGCATGCACGGAGGCAAAGCGCGGCGCGTCGTCCAGCAGGGACATCTCGCCGATGATCTCGCCCGGGCCACGGACGGCCAGGGTCTGCGAGTCGGGGCTGGCCAGATGCCGGGTCACAGCCACCTGCCCGGAGACGATGACGTAGAAAGCCCGGCCCGGCTCATCTTGCCGCAAGAGCACGTCGCCGGGCGCAAACGTTTGCTCCTGGGCCACCTGCGCCAACTGCTCCGCCGCCTCATCACTGATGTCGCCAAAGGCTCGCCGCAGCAAGGCCACCCGTCTATACATAGGATTCCTCGAGGCGGCGCCCCTGGCTCACGTGCTGTTCCAGGATCTCCGCCAGGGTCGCGGCTGGCCCGCTCAGGCGGTGAACCTGGCAACCGGCGGCAGTCAGGTTTTGCGCCTGGGCCGGGCTGACCTCGTCTTCGCCACCCAGGATGATCACCTGCTGGGCTTGACTGGCCTCCGGCGGGTCAAAGCCCCAGGCGGGCTGGAAACGCTGGAGATAGGCTACCAGGGCCTTGAAGAGCCGGGTATCGGCCGGGGGCCGACCCAGCAGCAGATAGACCGGCATGGTCTTGGCCGGTGGCGGGGGGCTGGGCGGGGTGACCGCCGGCCCCGGTCGGAACCGGACGTGAGCGGCTCCCAGCCCATCCACAAACACATTGATCGCCACCCCCAGGCCGGACGGGGCCAGGCGATACCAGCCTCCGCCCAGCGCCCCGAACTCGCACTTGAAGGGGCCTTTCTCGCCGGTGCGAGCGGTGGCCCGCCAATCGCCGGCGCTGATGGTCACCTCCAACTGATCTTTGCCCGCCACCTCACAGAGGATGGCAGAACTATGGCCGCCGGTGGGCTGGCTGCCGGAGGTGTTGTCCACCACCTCAGCGACCCAGGTGCTCGTGCTCACGGTGATAGGTGGCACATCAACGGTGGTGAAGCCGTCGGTCCGGAGGTCTTGAGCGATGGTCTTGCCACCCAACTCCAGGCGGTACGCGCCGGCCGGTAGATTCCCAAAGTCATAGGCTCCGTCAGCCGGCAGGGTGATCTCGCGGCGCAGGCCCTCGCTCAACAGGACAAGCACCTGGCCGACGGCCCCCAGGATACGTCCCCGCACGCGCCCTCGTTTCGGCTTTTCCTGCCCCGTGGGCCGCAGCTCCACCAGGGCCCAGCCCTGGCCGTCCACAAAGACGTCCATCGCCACGCCCACATCCGGGACGGAGAGATGATAGGTCCCGCCACGCAGCGGCGCGAACTCGGCGGCATTATCGCCCCAGGGTGGTTTAGGGCCGGACCGTACCGTGACGTGCCAGTCAAAGAAGTTGAGGGTAACGTCCACCGGCTTTGGCCCCTGGATTCGCACGGCGATGCTCGAGCTCATACCGCCGGTGACGGTAGACCCACAGGTGTTCTCGGCGATCACGCCGATCCAGGCCGGCAAGGAGAGGCCGGTGATCGTGGGCACGAGAAGCCGCTGGCGACCGTCCACCGCCAGGCCCGTGTGCACTGTGCCCAGCCTGTCCACGTCCAGGCTATAGGTGCCGGCTGGCAGGCCGGTGAACTCGAAGCGTCCCCCCTCGTCAGCCTGTTGCTCCTGGGGGACTGGCCCGCCGCGCAACGTCACCCGGATGCCCGCCGCGTGCGCCACGGCGCCCTTGATCACGCTGGCCTCGGCTGAGTCGAGGACGCGCGGGCCTTTGGGCATGGCCT
This sequence comes from Anaerolineae bacterium, assembly GCA_034435155.1. Classification (GTDB taxonomy): domain Bacteria; phylum Chloroflexota; class JAHJIN01; order JAHJIN01; family JAHJIN01; genus DAOTYG01. The sequence continues at coordinate 19,437 of DAOTYG010000253.1, forward strand.
TCACGGCATCCACGGTGGGCAGATGGTCGCACACGCCCTGGCTGGCATAAAAGCTGGTGTACCAGGCCTGGGATTCCCACTGGGGGTCTGGGTTGCCCAGCAGCCCGTTGGCGATGATCCAGTCGGCGGTGCAGAAATAGTAGGGCGGGGCCTCGCGCAACATGTACTCGTATTGGCGCACTGTGCCACGCGCGTGCAGGTCAAAGTCAATCTTCGGGTAACGATGGTCGCCGAAACCCTCGCCGGGCTGGGTGATGGTGTAGCCGCCTTCGGTGGACAGGATGGGCACCTCAAAGCCGAAATGCTCCACCCAGACCCGGTGATAGTGCTCGAACTTGCGGAAACCATTGGAGTCATCGAGGATGGTCTGACCGGGGTTGACGCTCCGGGCACGCAGCTCATTCACCTGGTCCCAGGTCTGGTTGTTCCACCACAGGTGATGGCCGTATTCCTCCGGTGTGACCGGCGTGCCGAACTGGTTCACGTCGTCCTCCGGGTAGTCCCAGGGCCGGTGCAACGAATAGTTGTGGATGGCGATCCATACCCCCTGGCGCATGAGATCGCTGTAGTTGTGGTCCACCAGCCACTGGCAGGCCTCCCGGAAGAAGCGCTGATCGTCGTAGACGCCGCCGGGGGCCAGGGCCGGGAAGCCGGGCAGCCCGCCAGCGTCCAGGACCACCTGCACGCTCTGGACCCAATCGCGCATCACCGTCTCGACCAGGCCGGTGGCCGGCAGGACGCCGGTGACCCATTCCGTGGGCAGGTTCGGCTCGTTGCAGACCTCAAAGTAGCGCACGCCCTGGGCCACGTATTTGCGCAGCTCCTCCACGTAGGCGCTGCCGTGGCGGGGATCGTTGATGGGGCCGGGGAGGGATTTGCGGCCCCCCAGCCGGACCACGGGCATGATCCCATTGGCCAGCAGTATCCCGGCCAGGCCCCCGCCGCCGAGGCTCATGAACTTGACCCATTTGATGCCCAGGGCTTTCAGCTCTGGCAGCCAGTAGCCCCGGATGACGTTGTCGCCCACCTGATTGGCTACGCCGGGCGACCAGTGGATGCCCCGGCCGTTATCCGCCGGGGGGCGGGGAAAAGCGGACAGGTCCATCGTACCCTCCTCTTTCGAAAATAGCACGCCGGGTAGTAGGGCGCGTTTCCATACGCGCCGCCAGCCAGCGGGCGGCTATGGAACCGGACTTTTCTGGAGTCGAGCCTTCCGTGCTCGCGCCCACGCTCTGCGTGGGCGCGGCACTGCCCCCACGACGCGGAGCGCCCCGCTGGCATTCCCACGCGGAGCGTGGGAACGAGGGGATACGCGCCGCCGTCCGTGCTCGCGCCCACGCTCTGCGTGGGCGCGGCACTGCCCCCACGACGCGGAGCGTCCCGCTGGTGTTCCCACGCAGAGCGTGGGAACGAGGGGAACTCCTCCATGCTCGCGCCCACGCTCTGCGTGGGCGCCGCACTGCCCCCACGACGCGGAGCGTCCCGCTGGCGTTCCCACGCAGAGCGTGGGAACGAGGGGGACGAGGGGGGCCTGGCGTTCCCACGCGGAGCGGCAGGGCGGCACAACCCGCGCCAGCACACCGGCGTATTTTCGGGGCCACGGGGTGCGCTACGTCTCGCGGCCCACCAGGGTCTGGGCCAGTTCGCGCAGCCAGCCCTGGGCCGGCTCGTGGCCGGCCGCCTGGTCCAAGGCCCGCAAAGCCTGTTCGTGATACCCGGCGACAACGGCCTCGGCCTGCGACCGGGCCCCCAGGTCGTTGAGGATGTCCAGCACCCGGGCCACATCTGCCCCGGCCGGTTGCGCCTGGCGATAGAAGGTCTCCAGGGTCTCTCGCGTCGGGCCGCTGGCGTGTTCCAGGGCATAGACCACCGGCCACGATTTCTTGCGCCGCCACAAGTCGCTGGCGGCCGGCTTACCGGTTACGGCCGGGTCACCCCAGATGCCCAGCACGTCATCCTGGACCTGGAAAGCCAGGCCCAGGTTCCACCCAAAGGCGTGGTAATGGGCGACCCGGGGTGGTTCCGCCTCGCCCAGGAGTGCTCCCATCTCCAGGGCCGCCGCGAACAGGCTGGCCGTCTTGCCCTGGATCATGTACAGGTACTCCCCGGCCGTAACCTCCAGCCGGGTCTCAAAGCTCATATCCAGGAACTGACCGTGACACAGATCAAGGCAGGCCGCATCAAGGCAGTGATTCAAGGCCACCAGGACCCCAGCCGATACCCGGCAGTCATCTGCCAACCATTGGAGGGCCTGATGAGCCAGGACGAACATGCCATCGCCGGCGTTGATAGCGTGGGGCACGCCCCACACCTTCCAGACGGTGAGCCGATGGCGACGTTCCGCGTCGCCGTCTTCAATGTCATCGTGGATGAGGGAAAAGTTGTGCAGTAACTCCACGGCCACGGCCGCGGGTATGGCACGCTGCCACGCCTCGCGGCCACCAGCAGCCTGGCAGGTCAGCAGACACAGGAGGGGCCGCAGTCGTTTGCCGGCGGGCCGTTGCACCGGCTCGCCAGCCTCGTCTACCCAACCCAGGTGGTAGCGCATCATGTCATAATAGGGCACGAGGGCCGGGTGCGGGCAGGTGAGCACCTGGCGCAGGCCAGCCTCGATGGCTTCCAGGTAGGGAGCAAAAGTGGCTGGTTGATCACTCATGGCTGGGCCTCCAGGCGGGGATCAGCGGGACGCGGCGCAGGTCCGCCACAGTGCGCGCGCCGACGCAAAACATGGCGATGCGCAATTCGATGATGAGTTGCTGGAGCCGCAGGATCACTGCCTCAGCAGAAACGGTGGCCGGGCGCAAGAGGGGAGCAGCCAGGCCAGCCACATCGGCCCCCAGGGCGATAACCTTGGCGACATCCACACCGGTCCGCACGCCACCGCTGCCCACCAGGGCCAGGCCCGGCGCGCCCCGGCGGGCCATCTGGATGCTCTCGGCGGTGGGGATGCCCCAGGCGGCAAAGGCCTCCGCCACCCGGCGCAGCATCTCGCTGGCGGCACGATGCTTTTCCACCTCGCTCCAGGAGGTGCCACCGGCCCCGGCCACGTCCAGCCCGGCCACGCCGACCGCCGCCAGCCGCCGGGCGACCTCCTCCGACAACCCCCAGCCCACCTCCTTGACCAGCACCGGCACCGACACGGCCCGGCAGACCGCCTCGATGCGCGCCAGCAACCCGCTGAAATCCGTGTTGCCGTCGCCCTGGAGCGACTCTTGCAGGGGGTTCAGGTGCAGGATCAGCGCATCGGCCTGGATCATGTCCACGGCCCGCTGACAATCGGCCGGCGCGTAGCCGTGGTTGAGCTGGATGGCTCCCAGGTTGGCGGCCAGAAAGATGTCCGGCGCCACGTCGCGCACCCGATAGGTATCAGCCAGGGCCGGGTCCTCGATAGCGGCCCGTTGGCTGCCCAGACCCAGGCCCAGGCCCAGCTCCTGGGCAGCGATGGCCAGGTGACGGTTGATGGCCTGTGCCGCCGCCGTGCCCCCAGTCATGGGCGCGATCAGGATAGGAGCCTGCAAGGGATGTCCCAGGAACAAAGTCGCCGTATCCACCTGGGACAGATTCAGCTCTGGCAACGCCTGATGGACGAAGCGATAACGTTCCAGGCCGGTGGTGAGCACCGGGGACTGCACGTCCTCTTCCAGGCAGATCCGCAGATGTTCGAGTTTGCGTTGGCTATGCATGGCACTATCTACACTTTCGGTGACTACAGGCTACTCGTGTCAGCGATTGAAATCGCCCCTGGGAGGCTTTCAGCCGGGCCTCCACCTGGGTGGGCGCCCCCCTCCGCGCAGGTGGACAGCCAGCCGAAGGCTCCACAGGCGTGGTTTCAACCGCCAGCTCTAATTCTATCACAGAATCGGCTTATTGAGAATAGGCTTTTGCTGCCAGTGAAGCGGGCAGTCGGCCGGCGGTTTACGTCCCCAGGTGTGGTTTCAACCGCCATTGTCAGGAACAACGCGCCTGGTGTATACTTACCCTCCAGCGGGTCACCAAACCAGCGGGGGGGCGAGCAGTTACCATAAGTATGTGCGAGGTGCTGTAATGTCTGGTTCGGATCATTATCGAGGGTCATACGCTCCCGACGTTTCGCGGCCCATCCAGGCGAACACGGGGGAGACCGGATCATGGGGCCGGCCTCATGATTTTGGCGGCCAGGGACCGCTCATTCACCTGGCTCACGCCAACGGGTTTCCACCGGGGACATACCGCCCGCTGGCCGAGGCACTTGCCGACGATTACCATATCATCGGCCTGCCGGCCCGGCCGTTGTGGCCCGGTAGTCGGCCGGAGCAGGCCCCTTCCTGGCGGTCCCTGGCCGATGATCTGATCCAGGCCCTGGACCACCTGGGTCTGCGAGACCTGGTGGGCGTGGGGCACTCACTGGGTGGGGTGCTGACCATGTGGGCCTCGATCCAGCGCCCGGAACTCTTCCGCGCCGTGGTTCTCATTGACCCGGTGATCCTGCCCCCAGCCTGGTTATGGCTGGCCCGGCTTATGCGCGCCCTCGGATTGGGCCAGCGGCAGCCCCTGGTCCAGGGAGCCTTGCGCCGCCGGTGTGTCTGGCCCAACCGCCAGGCCTGCTATATGCACTATCGGCACAAGCCCTTATTCGCCCGCTGGCCGGACGCCAGCCTGTGGGCCTACGTGGAGGCCGGGACCCGACCTCGTGCTGATGGGCAGGTGGAACTGGTCTATCCACCGGCATGGGAGGCGCACATCTTTGCCACCACGCCCACCGATATCTGGCGCGATGTGCCCAGGCTGGCGGTCCCCGCGTTGGTCATTAGCGGCGCCCACTCGGGCATCTTGCGGCCAAAGAGCCAGGCTCTCATGGCCCGCTTGCTCCCTCAGGCCCGGTTCCTGGTCATCCCTGAGGCCGGTCATCTGGTGCCCATGGAACAACCCCTGGCGGTGGCGGCTGCCATCCGCGCTTTTCTGACCACCGCTACGCCCCGGCCTGATCCCTTACAGGGTAAGAACCGGCCTTGACAACCCCCTGCATCTGCGTTATACTTCTGCCTGCATTACGGGCCTGTAGCTCAGCCGGGAGAGCGCTACAATCGCACTGTAGAGGCCAGGGGTTCGAATCCCCTCAGGTCCACCATCTATAATAACCTTTGCTTTGAACAGGAGTAGTAGGTCATCCCCACAGAGAGCGGCGCATGACCCGGTGCGAGCGTCGCACGGCACCCCTGGGGAGTGCCCCCTCACCCC
>DAOTYG010000254.1:0-10166 GCA_034435155.1 Anaerolineae bacterium
GCGGGGTGATGACCGAGGCCGGCGGGGGGGTACGCTCCAGCGCCGGCGTGGCGGAAGGCGTCGGCGTGGGAGCCGCCAGCACCGTGGCTGGTGTCTTGACCACCACCTCGCCCGAAGGCACGGGGATGTCGGCAGGGGGCGGTGGGGTTTCGGGAGTGACAACAGGCAACGGCTTGGGTTTCCTGGCCCGAGGCAGGTCCGCTACCGTCGCGGCCGGTTCGGCTGTGCCCTCGTCAACGGGATAAAAGATCTCCGCACCTTTGCCCCGCAGGGATGCTCGTTTAGCCATGGGCGATCTCCTTTGCCAGTTGTCTATACGCCTGGGCCCCTTCGTGGTCAGGGGCGTATTCGATGAGGCTGAGATTGGCGACCGGCGCCTCGGCAAAGCGAATGCTCTTTTTGATCACCGGCGCAAAGACCAGATCACCGAATACCGTTCGCACCTCATCCATCACCTCGCGGGCGTGGGCCGTGCGACCGTCGTACATCGTGCCCAGCACACCGATGATCTTCAGATCAGGGTTGACCTTCTTACGGATTTTGTCAATCGTCTGGAGGAGCTGTTGCATGCCCCGCATCGCCAGGTATTCGCTTTGCAGGGGGATGATGACACCATCGGCCGCAGTCAGGGCATTGACGGTCAACAAACCCAGGCTGGGGGGGCAATCAATGAGGATATAGTCATACTCCTGGCGGACATGTTCCAGACGTTCCCGCAGGATCGCCTCGCGGCCAATCTCGGCCATCAATTCCATCTCGGCGCCGGCCAGGTCAATGCTCGCCGGCAAGATGTCCAGGCGGGATCGCAGGGACAGGATCACGTCCCGGATCGGCACGTCCGCGTCTATAAGCACATCATAGACGCTGCGGGGCAACGCGGCCACATCAACCCCGGCGCTGATAGACAACGCGCTCTGCGGGTCCAGGTCAATGAGCAGGACCGTATAGCCCAGTTCGGTGAGGGCTACCCCCAGGTTGATGACCGTGGTAGTCTTGCCCACACCGCCCTTTTGGTTCGCCACGGCGATAATCTTACCCATGGCCCTTATTTGGTCCCGCCGGGGTTAACGACTGGCTCTGGCACGCCCTTCTTCTTCTTGTCCTTTTTCTTGGGCTTTTTCTTCTCTCTGGGGGGCGGGGATTTGCGTCCCATAGCTGGTTCACCTCCTGGTAGCAGCAGTCATATTATACTACAAAATCGGCCAAAAGTCACTATTCGTCGCCGACGTCTTCCAGGTCCTCATCGTCCGTCACCAGGTCCTCAGCATCCTCAAAAAGCTCCACTTCATCCTCGGCGATGATCTCCAGATCCAGGTCTTCCTCTTCCTCCTCCTCCAGGGCCAGGTCTAACAGGTCCTCGTCTTCCTCCAGGTAACGCACGAAGCGCTTGGCATAGGGGCGGGGCGCCTTCTCTTCCTCCACCGGGAAGGACGGTCGGCCGGCCTGGCTGGGGTGGCGATAGACCTCGCGGATAAAGACTTTTACTTCGTGGTCGTTCACGGTGGTCAAGGCGGCCACATAGCGGTTACCAGCCTTTTGCAAATTGATGATCCGGCGGCTCAAGCCTGGCTCGATCAGGCCCAACACCTGGCCGTTCTCCGCTACTACCTGTAACCGGCCTTTGTCCGGCCGCAAGATCACCGGGTCCCCGGCAGCAAAGCCGGCCAGCACATCCGCTGGAGCAGGCTGTTGGAGAATGGTGACCACAGTCTTGCCGATCTCCCCCAGGAAGAGTTGCGGTTCGATCCGTTCTGTGCTGCGCTTGGTCGGGGGTGCGGCGCCAGCCACCAGGCTCTCCAGCCGGCGGATGTTTTTGCGGGCAATAGTGTTATTCGGGTCCACCTCCAGGGTCGCACGATAGGCTTCCATCGCGGCCTGATACTGACCCAGCTCGAAATAAGCCTTACCCAGGCGATTTCGGGCTTCTACATCCCTCGGAAAGAGGTTGAGAATGGATTCATTGACCCGAATGGCCTCCCGCCAGTGGCCTTTCAAGGCCAGGTCAATAGCGTTCTGCGTCCATTCCCGATGGAGTCGGCCCTTGCCACCAGGAGACATGTCGTTCATGCTCTACCCTCTGAATGTTAAAAGGTTCCCCAGGAGCACGGCAACCAGACTGCCGGCCACAGAACAGAGGAGATTCACGCCATCGTTATCCAGCCAACGCCAACCCCGCACCTGACGCGTCTCTTGCCCGCAGTGATGGACCCGGCGCTCCGTTTCCTTCTGACACTGGTCACAATAATAGATGCCCTGTCCCGTCGCCCCCAGGAAGCTGTCCAGGAAGGCCCCGGCCAGGCCCCCCAGGGTCACGACCGGCACTAACCCCAGCAGAGATAGCTCTACACCGGTTCGGCTGCCCCACCCCTCTATGGTCCGCACCAACACGGCTAAAGCAGCAATGACCAGCGCTCCCAACAAGGCAGCCCCACTACCCCACCGGGAGATGGCCCCGGAAGTGCCCACCGGCACCCGCCGGCCGGTGGTGATCAACCGGGGCGCGGTCCGGCTGAGCACGCCCAATTCGGTGGCCCAGGTATCAGCATTCACGGCGGCCATCGCCCCGGCGTAGGCGACAAACAACCACGCGCCCCAGGCCGGGAAGAAAGCCCGCCCCAGGGCCAGCACCACGCCCCAGCCCCCGTTGGCCAGGACCTGCCCCAGGTCTCGGCGCCCACCTTTGGCGAACTTTTCGGCCAGGGACGCCTTGTCGCGATCTCGATAGTGCGATAGGGCGCTGGAGGTGACGAAAAAGCCTACCAACAGCACCCCCCAGGTCCACCCTCCCAGGCCAAAGACCACCGTGCCGACCAGCCAGGCGCCCACCGCTCCAGAACCGGATAACGACGACCGGCGATACCCCACCCAGACGATGAGCGCGCTCAGTACCAGGCCGCCGAACACCTCCAGGGGATTGATCTCCAAACGCGCGTCCTCCCTGCGATATGAACGGGCATAGTTTATCATATCCTGTCAAGAGGGACAAGGGGGGAAAACTGACGTCCGTGCGTAATTGAATGCACACTCCCCACTTCGCGTCCCTTCGCCGCTACGCGATGCGGGGAGGGGAAAGATTGCCTGGTAGGGGGTTTTTGCGGCGGCGAAGCCGCCGCAAAAACCCCCAGAAAGGCTTTCTCTCTCCTTGTTCCCTCCCTGACAGAAGTTATGCCCGGATGTCAGGAAAAACGGCTTGAAACTGAAGTCAAGATGATGTAGAATGGAACCGTGACCCGGCCTGCAGACCGGGGCAGATTGAAGCCTGTCTCATTTGTGCTTTGAGCGAACGGGAAGATGAACGACATCTCACCAGCGATCCTGTGGGACCTGGCCCATGCGCACCAGGCGGCCCTGGTAGATTTCACCAGGCGACTCATCAGTCTACCCAGTCTGCCCGGCCAGGAAGGGGCTGTGGCAGCCCTGGTTCAGGCCGAGATGCGCCGGCTCGGACTGGATGAGGTGACGGTGGACGTTGTGGGCAATGTGGTGGGCCGGCTACGCGGCGGCGCGGGCCGCACCCTGGCCCTCGTCTCCCACCTGGATCAGGTGGATGTGGGGGACGCCGGGGGATGGCGGTTTCCTCCCCACGCGGCGACAGTTCACGAGGGGGCCATCTGGGGCCGGGGCGCGATGGACATCAAGGGACCGCTGGCAGCGCAAGTCTACGCGGCCGGCGCATTGAAAGCGGCTGGCGTCTCCCTCCCCGGTGACGTGGTGATCGCCAGCACGGTCATGGAGGAGATCGGGGGGCTGGGCGCGAGACACCTGGCCGCCTCGTTGCGCGCCGATTGCGCCGTGATCGGCGAGGCCACCGGGTTGGACGTATCCCGGGGCCATCGGGGCCGCGTCGAGCTGGCGGTGACGGTGACCGGCCGGGCTGTTCACGCCAGCGTGCCGGCCCGGGGCGTGAACCCACACCAGGCGCTGGCCCGGTTCATCACCCGGCTCCCGGAGTTGCCCCTGCTGACCGATGACAGCCTGGGCGCCAGCAGCGTGGCCCCCACGCTCTATGGCTGCGACCAGGCCAGCGCCAACGTCATCCCCGGCCGCTGCACCCTGCACCTGGACCGGCGTTACGTGCCAGCCGAGTCGCCGGCCGACATCGTGGCTCAGGTCCAGGCTTTGCTGGACGACTGTCTCATCCCCGGCAGTACCGGCCAGGTCCACATCGTCCGCCGGTCGTGGCAGACTTATACCGGGCAGGTGGAGGAACTGCCGGCCCTCTCACCGCCGTTCCTCCGGGCGACCGACGATCCCTGGATCACCGGCTCGCGTGCAATCCTGGCGGAGGCTCTGGGCCGGCCAGTGAGCGTGAAAACGTGGGGTTTTACCACCGATGGCGGACACCTGGCCCAGGCCGGCATCCCCTGTCTGGGCTTTGGCCCAGGCGACGAAGCCCTGGCCCACACCATCCACGAGCACATCGCCCTGGACGAGCTACTGGCCGGTATGGTGGGCTACATGGCGCTGATCTTGCGGTTAGGGTGTGGCTGACAGCGAGAAACCTGGAGGCAGAAGGCGTGTTCGAGGTGGAAGTCGTGCGAGCCATGCTGAGCCAGGCCCTGGCTGAGGCGCAGGCGCGAAACGCCCACGCCATCGCCGCGTTACACCTGCGACTCTACGACCCATCGCCGGGGACCGAGCAAGAATTGCGCGATCTGGTGAGCCGACTCTGCGTCCACACGCCGGCCGAGGGCGCTCAAGTGTTCGTCTACCAGGCACCCAGCCGGTTCGTCTGTTGGAACTGCTGCGGCCTGTGCTTCGAGAGCGCGGAGCCAACCGCGACCTGCCCCAACTGTGGCGAGGAGGGCTTGTTGATCCCACCGGACGTCGTCTTTGCCCTGGAGCGCGTCGAGGTGGCACAGACAGTAATCCGTCAAACGTGAAACGTCATCTTATAGCACCATGACGTTTGACGTTTCGTATGAAAGAGAGGAAAAATGGACCTGAAAGATCGTGTACAGGCAGCGGCAAGAGACGGCCAGCTTCCCTGTGCCGTCGCTCACCGGCTGGCCGGGGAGTGGGGCGTGACGCCTGAAGAATTGGGCGCGGCGGCTGATGCGGCCGGCGTGCGCATCACCCGCTGCCAGATGGGGTTCTTTGGCTATGCCCCCCGGAAAGGACTACCCGGCTACAGCGTGGTTCGACCGGCTGAGCACGTCCCTGATGAGCTGGCCGCCGAGGTCCGGGCAGCCCTGGTGAACGGCCGGTTGCCCTGCCGGACCGCCTGGGCCCTGGCCCGGCGGCATGGCCTGAACTACCGTCAGATGGGCGACGCGGTGGAGGCCCTGGGCATAAAAGTCAAGCCCTGCCAGTTGGGGTGTTTCTGAGGGGGAAACGAAGTGCAGAGCAAACCTTTGGGAGATAGCGGTATCGTCGTGACCGAGCTGGGTTTTGGGACCCTGGGCCTGGCCCCTATGCAGGCGAATGTGCTGGTGGAAGAGGGCGCGGCTCTCATCCGCTATGCTCTGGAACAGGGCCTGAACTTTATTGACACAGCAGCCATGTATGGCACTTATCCTCACGTGCGCGCCGCCCTGGCGGATTGGGATGAGCCGGTAGTCGTCGCCACCAAGACCCACGCGGCGGATTATGCCGGGGCACAGGAACACGTGGAAGCCGCCCTGGAAGAGATGAACCTGGACCAGCTCGACATCGTCCATGTGCATGGTCATCGCATCCCGGACGCCCTGGAGGCCCGCGCCGACGTGTTGCGCTGTCTGGTGGACTATAAGGCCAAAGGGCTGATCCGGGCCGTGGGGGTCAGCACCCATCGCGTGAGCGTGGTCCGGCAGGCCGCCCGACACCCGGATATTGACGTGATCCACCCCCTCATCAATCGCACCGGCATCGGCATCATTGACGGTTCGCCGACCGAGATGCTGGCGGCCCTGGCCGAGGCCAAAGCCAACGGCAAGGGCGTCTATGCCATGAAAGCCCTGGGCGGCGGCAACCTGTTGGCAGACCGCGAGATCAACCTGCGTTGGGTGTTGGACCGGCCGGAGGTAGATGCGGCAGTGGTGGGCATTCTGCGCCGCGCCGAGGTGGACTTTAACCTCTACGTGGCCCGGCGTCAGCCGGTGCCAGAAGCCGTCCGCCAGGCCACGCCGGTGGGGAGCAAACGCATGATCGTGCTGCATTTCTGTAAGCGGTGCGGGACGTGCGTGGAGCACTGCCCCAACGAGGCCATCTCCCTGGGGCCGGAGCGCGCCCAGATTGACCCGGCGAAGTGCCTGCTGTGTGGCTACTGCGCGCCGGTCTGCCCGGAGTTCGCCCTGCGGATGATCTGAGGGTGGCCGGAACCAACGGGGAGCCAGAGAAGGAGAGGGGGATCAGCCCACGGCCGGCAGAGGGATGACCAGCCGTTGGCCCACATAGATCAGGTCTGGGTCGAGGATATGGTTGGCGGCGGCGATGGCATCCACTGTGGTGCCGTAGCGTCGGGCGATCTCCCACAGCGTATCGCCCCATTCCACCACATACACCACCTGGCCGGTCGGCGTGGGCGTGGGAGCCATACCTTTGGGCACGATCAACCGCTGCCCGACGTAGATGAGGTCCGGGTTGGGGATATTATTGCGTCGGACAATGGCCTCCACGGTGGTGTTGTATATAAGAGAGATGGCCCACAGGGTATCCCCCTGACGCACCTGATAGAGGACCTCATTGCTGGCGAGCTGGACATCGCCGCCGACGGTCGGGGTGGGGGCGCCGGCTGCCGGGCGAGGAGTAGCCGTGGGTTGTGCGCTGGCCTGGCGAACGGGGCTGGTTCGCGCAGCCGCGCCGACGGCCGTGGGAGTCACCATACTGGACCGGCGGGCGGCCCCGGTGGCGACCCAATAGACCCCGGCCGCCACGATCACCACGATGAGCAGGATCGCGAGCAACACCGAAAACCGTGGCATCACCACCCCTGAACCCTCCCGCAGGTTAGAACGTGCGCCCCAACCTGTGGAAGGGTAAGCAATTACCATAAAAAGGGGTATCTGCTCACCCTGTAGACAAGAATGTCACTCTGAGCGTTCCTTCGCGGAGCGAAGGGGCGAAGAGTCACGTTTCTGACCTGTAAGTGCGGGATTCCCTTCGGCTTCGCTCAGGGCAGGCTTCGGCACTTCGCGCCTCAGAATGACAATTGAACAGGGTGGGTGAGCAATTACAAAAAGGGTATCTGACCCCATTATATCATACCCGGCTGGCGATTGTCCATATTTGATGTCTATCTGACATCAAACGGAGCTGCGTGCCCATGCGGAGCTACGTGCCCACGCGGAGCTACGTGCCCACGCGGAGCGTGGGCACGAGGGAAAAGGCGTTTGCTCGCCCCCACGCTCTGCGTGGGGGCAAAACGCCGCGTGTGCGGCCAGGTCGGCCTGTTGCGCCCACGCGGAGCTGCGTGCCCACGCGGAGCTACGTGCCCACGCGGAGCGTAGGCACGAGGGGAAAGGCGTTATAGGAATTGCTCGCCCCCACGCTCTGCGTGGGGGCAAAACGCCACGTGTGCGGCCAGGGCGGCCTGTTGCGCCCACGCGGAGCTGCGTGCCCACGCGGAGCTACGTGCCCACGCGGAGCGTGGGCACGAGGGGAATCCGGGGGCTTTCCATTTGCGCCGGGTTATGGTACAATAACAGCGTAGCAGTAAGTGGTTATCCCAGAGGCGAGCTTCCAGGCGACCAATGTTGTATTCACCAGCCTGAGTCGTCGCGCCTGGTAAAAGTCCGAATCAAGGAGGGCCAGATGGATTTTTGGGCCACGGTGGCCGCGCGACACAGCGTGCGGCGCTTTACCGCCCAGGATGTGACAGACGAACAGGTACAACGGCTGTTGGAGACCGCCGTGTTGGCTCCGACGGCCGGGAATCGGCAGCCCTGGCACTTTATCGTGGTGCGTGACCCGGCGGCGCGACAGGCCCTGGCGGCTGCGGCCTATGGGCAGAGCTTTGTGGCCCAGGCCCCGGTAGTCATCGTAGTCTGCGCGGACCCGGGCCAATCGGCCGCCCGTTATGGGGAACGGGGCGCTCACCTCTACTGCCTCCAAGACACGGCTGCCGCCACTACTTATATCTTGCTGGGGGCCGCCGCCACAGGCCTGGGAGCCTGTTGGGTGGGGGCGTTCGACGAGGAGTATGCGGCCGAGGTGCTGAACCTGCCGGCCCGGCTGCGCCCGGTGGCCCTCATCCCGGTGGGCTACCCGGCCGAATCACCCCGGCGGCCCGCGCGACGCCCCTTGAACCAGGTGGTAACCTATTTAGGCTGATCAGCCGGCATTCGTGCATAACTTCTGTTAGGGAGGGAACAAGGGGGAGAAAGCCTTTCTGGGGGTTTTTGCGGCGGCGAAGCCGCCGCAAAAACCCCCTATGAGGCCGCCTTTCCCCTCCCCGAAGGGACGCGAAGCGGGGCGGGGGAGGGCGGTGCCCTCGTGCGTTTAATTTATGCACGGATGTCAATTGATCAGCCCTTGCCACTTTAGAACAAATGTGCTATAATTGAGATCGCGACGGTCATACCCGCCCGCCAGTAACTATCAGGAGAGACCACATGGCAGAGCAAAAGAGCAGTGAAGACAAGATGAAGGCCCTGAGCGCGGCCATCGGGAGTATCGAAAAGGCTTATGGTAAAGGAGCGATCATGAAGCTGGGCGAATCGGCACGCCTGGATGTGCAAGCCATTCCTACCGGCTCCATCGCCCTGGACATCGCCTTGGGGGTGGGGGGGATTCCCCGGGGCCGGGTGACAGAGTTATACGGCCCAGAAGGAGCGGGCAAGACCACCCTGGCTCAGCATATGATCGCCGAAGCCCAGAAACTGGGCGGGGTAGCCGCTTATATTGACGTGGAACATGCCCTGGATCCCCTGTACGCCAGGAAATGCGGGGTGGACATTGACAACCTGTTGATCTCGCAGCCGGACACCGGCGAGCAAGCCCTGGAGATCTGTGAGGCCCTGGTGCGCAGTGGCGCGGTGGATATCATCGTCATTGACTCCGTGGCGGCCCTGGTGCCTCGTGCCGAGATCGAAGGTGAGATGGGCGATTCCCATATGGCTTTGCAAGCCCGACTCATGAGCCAGGCCATGCGCAAGCTCTCCGGCGCCATCTCCAAGACCGGCACGGCCGTCGTCTTTGTCAATCAGCTCCGCGAGAAGGTCGGCATCGTCTTTGGCAATCCGGAGGTCACGCCCGGCGGACGCGCCCTCAAGTTCTATAGCTCGGTGCGCCTGGAGATTCGCCGCATCGGCCCGATCAAGGAAGGCGGCGAGATCATCGGCAACCGGGTACGCGTTAAAGTCGCCAAGAACAAGGTGGCTCCCCCATTCCGCCAGGCCGAGTTTGACATGATGTTTGGCGAGGGGATCAGCAGAGAGGGTGGCATCCTGGATATGGCCGTGGAGATGGGCCTGGTCCGCAAGAGCGGGGCATTCTACTACTACGGCGACGAACGGCTGGGGCAAGGCCGTGAGAATACCAAGCAGTTCTTGCGCGATAATCCCCAACTGACGGCCAGGTTGGAGCAGGAGATCCGTAACGCGGCTCCGGCCCTGCAGACGACCATGGCAGCGGCCGATGAAGACGAGGTCCTGCCCCTGGACGAAGCCTGATGAGGCAAACCCGATAGCACTCACAAGGCGGACTCTATAAGAGTACGCCTTTTTCTTTGCCGGCGGGTAGCCTCCTACCCTGAACCCTCCCGCAGGTTACGTGCCAGAACCTGCGGGAGGGTGAGCAGTTACCCACAATTTTAGCCGGCCTATGGAGATTGCCTTGAAAGTGAATGCCGCCTGTCAGCAGGCTGCTGACCGCTCCCGCCGGGGGCGCACCGAGCGCGTCCGGCTCGTCTTGCTGCGTGTTCTGGCCGGGGTAAGCCGGCCTTTCGTACCTGGGCCCCGGCCGCTGGGGCCGGCCCCGCGCCTGCTGGTCATCCGACCGGACCACCTGGGCGATCTGTTGTTCGCCACACCGGCCCTGCAGGCCCTGCGCGAGTCGCTCCCGGCCGCGCATATCACCGCCCTGGTGGGACCGTGGGGGCAGGACATCATGGCCCGCAACCCCCATCTGGACACTGTGCGCACCTGTGCCTTCCCCTGGTTCGACCGCCGGCCCCGGCCGTCGTTGCTGGCCCCCTATCGCCTGCTCTGGCGTGAGGCCGCCGCGCTGCGCACCATGCGGTTCGACGC
>DAOTYG010000255.1:0-27772 GCA_034435155.1 Anaerolineae bacterium
GGCAGGGAGAGGGGTAAGGATTTTAACGCCCGTAAAGAGTGTAAACCAATTTCCCCAGAACATTGAACCATCCCATGTTCCTTTGACTTTTCTTCCCTGGTAGATGGTTATTTCACGCGATCCTGGTTTCCTCGCCCGTGGCCGGGTCCACGCACAGGTTCCCCAGACCCAGTTCTCGCACTGCCTCGGGTAGCCCCGCACCTGGCGGGGCCAGCACCTCCAGCATCGCCGCCGCCACCTCGACCCCTTGAATTGACCCCAAGGCCAGCACAAACCCACGGTCATCCAATAACCCCACTATCTGCCTGCGCCGGACCCGGAGCTGACCATCCCACAGGATCAGCTCGCGCAACGGCAACCGCATCACCACTGCCTCGGCGAAATAGTCGCGCCAGCGGGCTTGCCGGGCCTGGATGCGCTGGTTTTGGACCCGGGGCACGGCCAGCGGGGAGACCGCCTGCTCGATTAGACGCACCCGGCCGTCGCGCCGCAATGGGGCCACGATGGGGTCCAGTTCCCGCCCCTGGGCCAACGCTATCACCACGGCCGGCCGCAACAGCTCGATCTTCCAGCGTTTCAGGGCCACGCCCCCGGCCTCTGGGTCCACCAGACCGGTGGTATCCACTACAATGGTCTCTGCTCCTGAGGCCAGGGCCTGTTGTTGCAGCCGGTATGCCCCCACGATGAGCGGGAGAAAGTACCCCCGGGGTGAGATGGAGCCGACGAAGCGGTGCCACCGACGATCCGGCTCCGTCGAGAGGCGCAACCCGATGGTGGTAGGCGGCCCCAGCGTACCCTGGCCCACATCCAGGTCCAGGTGAGCCACGCACGGGCGACCAGCCGCCACCAGGGCGTCGAACAGGGTATGAGCCAGGGTGGTCTTGCCGCTGTCTGTCCCGCCCAGGAGCAGGATCGTGCCGTGCAGACTGTCCAGTTCGCGCAGCAGGGGGTTCATGGGGAGAACACGGACACTTCGCGCAGGGAAGTAACGGCTTCGTCCATTCGTCTATTCGTCCATTCGTCCATTCGTCCATTCGTCTATTCGTCCATTCGTCTATTCGTCCGTTCTTCTATCCGTCCATTCACCCTGGGAGCACCAGGCGCAGGGCCATGCGGGCGACGCGGGGCAGGTCGCGCCAGGTCTGTCCGCGCGTCAGCGTTCGGAGGATGCGTCGGGGCCGCATGTAGAACCGGCGATACGCCTGGTGCCATTTGCGCTCTTGCAGTTCTGCCGTCACCGTCCCCATCTCGTAGCGGGCCTTCCCCTCGAAGAAGGCGTAATCCTCCCAATCACTCACCAGCAGCCGGCCGCCGCCCTCCTGGATCTGCTGATGGACCCGGGTGCCGGGGAACGGCGTGAGCATGGAGAAGTTCGCCACCAGAGGGTCCAGCTCGATGGCGAAGCGGATGGTCTCCTCCATCGTCTCTTCGGTCTCGCCGGGCAGCCCGATGATGAAAAAGCCAATGGTCTCCAGCCCCACTTCTTTGGCCGCCCGGAACGCCGCCCGAATCTGGTCCAGGGTCAGGTGCTTGTTGATACTGTCCAGGATAGCCTGGTTGCCGCTCTCCACGCCAAAGGCGGTACGCTTGCAGCCGGCGGCCTTCATGTGGGCCAGGAGTTCCCGGTCGGCCAGGTTGGCCCGAATGCCGTTGATCATGATCCAGGGCACGTGGTTCAGACCCTCAGCGATGAGGAGATCACAGATTTCATGGACGCGCCGACGCTGGATGTTGAACGAGTCGTCCAGCACGCCGATTTCCTGCGCCCCCAGGTCACGGACCAGATGACGCCACTCGGCCACCACGTGCTCCGGCGAGCGGACCCGGTAACGTTGTGGATAGATGGATTGGGAGCAATAGGAACAGCGATATGGACAACCCCGCGAGGTCATGATACTGAAGCTCTTGGAGCCGTCTACCGTGTCCAGGGTGGGTTGCAAGTTAGTGTACTCGGACATGCGGAACAGGCTGTAATCGGCGAAGGGAAGCGTGTCCAGGTCCTTGATGGGAGGGCGGTCGGGATTGTGGACGATGGAACCATCCGGGGCCTGGAAGGAAATGCCGGGCACTTTACTCAAAGAAGCAGGTCGCAGGTCACAGGTCACAGGCTGGTCTTGCTCCGTGTCCTGCCTCCTGCTTCCTGCTTCCTGCGACTTGCGACCTGAGACTTGTGACCTGCGACCTGGGACTTGCGACTTGCGACCTGCATCCTGCTCCAGCACGTCGCACAATTCCCGCCACGTCTCCTCGCCCTCGCCGCGCACGACGATGTCTACCTCTGGCCGGGCCACGCTCTCCGCCGGCAACACCGATGGATGGGGACCACCCAGAACCACCGGGATAGTCGCATCCACCGACTTGACCTCTTGGGCAGCGCGCCAGGCGGCCTTGATCTGGGTGGTGTTGGCGGTGATGCCCACCACATGGGGTTGCCAGGCGCGAACCACATCGGCCAGGGGTGTGGTCTCCACGTCAGCATCGTAGACCCGGGGTTCGTCGCCGCGCTGGCGGGACACAGCCCCAATGTAGGCCAGCCCCAGCGAGGGCTGGGTGCGCACGTCAATGGGCAACCTGGACTTGGGATTGACGAGCAGGACTCTCATGCGGTCTCCGGGGGCTGAGCGTTGTTCGGGTATAGGAGCGCATCAATCTCGCGCAACACATCCGCCAGGTCCGGCGGCGCGGCGGCCTGAGCGTGGTCTTCAACCAGATGTTTGTGGTGGGGGAAGGTCGGCAGGTGAGGAAAGTGCGGCGCGTTATCGTAGCGAAAAATCAGCCGCCCGTCGGCGGCCTGGTAGTGATAGCTGTAGCGCAGTTTAGTAGGGCGCTGCCCATACGCCGAGGTCAGAATCTCGGCGAATGCCAGCTTCGAATCATCTGGGAACCGAACCACTGCGCGGCACAGGACCTCTCCTTCAACACCAAAGTCTATGAAGGAGGCCAGGATCTCTGTGTCGCGCCGTGACGTGATCGTATCGAACAAGCGCTCTATATGCCGCTTCAGTCTATGCTGCCGCTTTTGCCGCCAACTCAAACGTCTTCTCCACTCTATCTCGTATGCGACAAAAGATCTCGTAGGTGCCGGCCCAGCAGATAAAGTCCATCGCGTCGCCCATCTCGCCGCGCATGAACCGGTCGTAGAACTCTTCCGTGCTCATGCCGTATTGGATTTCATAGCGCACCATGTCGGCCACGAGCCGGCGCAGGCCGTCAGTCACGGTCTCGCCCTGGCTGGCCTCCTCCAGCAACCGACGGAACTCGGCGGGGCTGACCTGGCCTGTTATGTGAACTCTCGGCATCGGAACACCTCCTGCGGAATTGGCAGGGCGATCATACCGCAAAAGCACAGGGACGTCAAACGCTCACTGGGGCCATGGGCAGAAGCCCGCAGAGGCCCACTGGAGTTGAGCCTTCAGATGGGTCTTGCGGGCACGAACCGGCTAAAGCCTCGACTCCAGAGCCATAATCTGTCCCCAACGCGATACGCTCACCTCACTGGCTCCGAATGCGCATGAACTGCCAGACCGTGCGCACCCATTCGCTCAGGGACAGGTGCAGGGGCTGGATGCGTTGTTTCAGCGCGATGCCCTTCCAGAGCTTATAGACGAACCAGAAGGCCGGGTTGGGCGGCAGCTTGATGAGCTGGCGGGTCAGCGGGCGCAGGAACGGGAACTCGACGGTGAGGCCCAGGAGCTTCTGGAGGTTTTCGATCTGGTGCTTTTCGCCGGGCGGGAAGCGGAGCGCGCTCACGTCGCTCACGCTGTCCGATACGCAGTCGAAATCGCCCAGCATGTAGCCTTCTTGCAGGGCGAACTCGCCCAGGTCCGTTTTGGGGTAGGGCTGGTAGATGAAGACGTTGGCGTAGGCCGGGCGCAGGCGGACGTTGAACTCCAGGGTTTCCCAGTCGGTAGCCAGGGTGCCGGTGGGCAGGCCCACCATGTTGTTGGTCATGAAACGGATGCCGTGCCGCCGCAAGGTGTCGCAGGCAGAGATGATCTCCTCTTTGGACATGTTGCGCTTGAGCACCCGGTTGCGCAAGTCATCGTTGCCGGCCTCCACGCCCAGGCTCACGCTCACGCATCCGGCCTGCTTTAGCATCTCGGCCATGCGCTCATCCACCAGGTTGGCCCGCACCTGGCACCAGAAGGGCACACCCACCGCCTGGGGATACCTGGCCGCGAACTCTTCCAGCCACTGGGGCAACATGCTGAACGTGTCGTCGGTAAAGATGACAAAGCGATACGGATAGGTCTCCTGGACCTGCTGCATCTCGGTCAGGAGGTTATCCACGCTGCGCCGGCGCACGCGCTTGCCCTTATCGCGGTACAGTTGCCCGTAGGCATGATTGAAGCAGAACGAGCAGTTGTACGGGCAGCCTCGCCCGGCCAGGAAGGGCTTGATGGGGCTGGTACGGCTGGGCGAGTGCGCATCGTAGAGGGGCTGGCGGTCAGGCAGGGGCAGGGTGTCCAGGTCCTCAACCAGGGGGCGTAGCTCGTTGCGATATATCTGCCCATCCTGTTTGATCCACCAGTTGGGGATATCGGTCAGGGGGCGTTTGCCCGCCAACGCACCGGCCAGGTCCACGATGGCATATTCTCCCTCACCGACGCAGACCCCATCCACGCCATCCTCCTCGATGAGTTCCGGGAAGAAGGTGGGGTGCGGCCCGCCAAAGACTGAGAAAACGCCCGGTACGGCCTCCCTGATGGCGCGGTTCAGCTCCAGGTAATACCTCTGCGTGCCGGTGTAGACCGTGTAGCCCACCACCTGCGGCCGGTAGGAGCGGGCCACGGCCACCGGGTCCTCCTCCGTGGCGACGACCATTCGCACGTCGTGGCCGGCCTCCTTCAGCATGGCCGAGAGGTACGCCAGGCCCATCGGCTCGTTGTCAATGGCTTTGATGGCGAACAGGATACGCAAAGTTTTATCTCTCCCTGCCCCTCGATGTGGGAATAGACAGGAGTATTTACCACAAATGTGGCAGGTAGTTACCTACCGGGCAGTTATCTGATACTCGTATGGCGCCCACGTGGAGGCGAACGGCGTGCGGGCGGCGATGACCAGTACGGCCCAGCGGTCTCCACCGAGCTGCTCGATCGTGATCGAGCCGGTGTTGTCAGCGTTAAGCCTCATCCGGCGCACAGCCGTGGCCCTGTCCCCGGCGAACTCGATGACCTGAACGGTCCAGTCCTGCGGCAGCAGGGGTATGATGCGCACAAACCCCTGGCCGGTCCAGCCGTCGTCGTCGGTCTCGGCGTCGTGCTGGTAGCCGATTTCGGCGATAGTGATGTCGTCGAGGGCATAGCCGGGGACCGGCTGGCCCAGGAAGGTGAATACCTCGAAACGTACCTGGACCCGGCGCCCGGCGTATGACGACAGGTCTACCGTGTGCTGGACCCAACGGGCTATGTCGCCGCCACCGCTGCGCCCAGACAATTGCCGGCCGATCTGTTCCCAGGTCCGGCCGCCGTCGGTAGAGACGGACCAGTAGCCTTGCATCTTGGAGCCGGTGCTCATCTCCGTGTCGTACCACATCCAGGCTTTCAGTTGGGGATGGCGGGCATTGGTCAGGTCAAAGGTGCGCGTGAGTTTGGGGTTCAGCATGTCACCCCAGCCGAACCACCAGACCTTGTTTCCGCTGTGAGCCTGGCCTGGGCCGAGGGGGACGACGGTGGAGCCGGTAAAGTCAATCCGCAGGTTGACCGGGTTGCCGAGAGAAGGAGGAGGGTCTAGCTTGATGTAATCGGCGGCGTACTGGTGTACGTCGGTGTGCTCCTGGGCCGGGTAAGAGCGGTGGGCCTGGGCAAAGCGGGGCCGGATGACATCCACGTTGGCGGGATAGGCATAGCGGGGGTCCAGCGCCGGGTCGTTAACGAAATTGGCGATGACCCAGTCATCAAAGAGGTCGTCGAAGGTGAGGTTTTGGAAAGCCAGCAGCCGGTCAAAGCTGGCTGTCCCCCGGCCCTCGCCGGAGGCGATCTGTTGGGTCATCTCGCGGCCAAAACGGCCCAGGAAGTAGGCCATGAACAGGAAGGATTTGCCATAGTGAGGGGTGCGTGTTTCCAGACCCTGGTCAAAGGCGTTGAGTTGCAAATCGGGGTAACGTCCAAAGGCGATGGCCCGGTCCGTGGGGTCTATGCCCAGCAGGTATTTAGCCAGGTCAGCGCAGCCCTCGTCCAGCCACAGGTCATCGCCGGGCTTGTTGTACCAGTGGATCATGTGCTGGAATTCGTGGGCCAGGGTGCCGTAATAGGTATCGCTGCCCGGCGGGGCCTGGGCGGCATTCATGAAGAACATCTCTTTTTCGTTGCTGGAGGAGATGACGTCCTTGATATATTCGTTGCTGGCGGAAAAGTAGCCGCCCACGTTGGGGATGTCACCGTTGAAGAGGTGAATATGCACATCCTGGTCCACGCCGGGGGTCCATTCGCTGCCAAAGAACGAACGGTCCCGCTCATAGATGTCGTTCTCGAACTTGTCTGTGGCCGCTTTCAAGTCGTCCAGGTTGAGGTTGACACCTTTCTCGACCCAGGCCCGGGCGTGAGGCGTCTCGTAGACCAGCGTGGCTTCCACCTGCACTTGCCTACCTTTCTTCGACACATAGAACGTTTCTGTGTCGCCGAGCCGGTATTGGGGGGCGGTGGTCAATGTGCGGGGCGTATCCGGCGAGAGACCTTCCAGCCGGATCGCCATGTCATGGTAATCAGTGGCCGGGGCCGCGCCATGCTGGACCAGGGTGGTCAGGGCTTCGCGGGCGGCGGCGGGTACGGTTTCCCGGCGCACAGCCTGGAGGACATGGGCCGGCTCGCCGCCGACGCCGGGGTCGCCTTTCCAGTCCGCGCCAGGCCCAAAGAGGGCCACGTCGTCAAAGTAGGCCACTGAGGGCGGGACGTCATAAGTCGCGGCCGCCAGACCTACCCGGCCCTTGGCCAGGCCGGTCACGGCCTGGGCGGTCAGGGCCTTGCCATTGGCGTAGACGCGCACCTCGTCGCCCTGCACCTCCACGCGCAGGAGGTTGCTCAACTCGCCTTGTTTCAGCGCATCGGAAGCCGTCCAGGGGTGGATCACCTGCCAGACGCCGGCGGCTCGCCGCAGGATGGTATATCGCCCTTCGGCGGTGACGAAAAAGGCCCACAGGTTGTCATCATTCTGGTAACAGAAGATGATGCCATAAGGGTTGCGCACGTCGCCGCCACTTTGGCGGGCCTTGACCGCGATGGCGAACTCGCGGACGTTGCCCGGCGTGCTGGCCCAGTAGACGGCGTTGGCGATCTTGGCGGTGATGCGGTACTGGCCGTTGGCGTAGCCGGCCGCGCCGGCCGTGGTCTCGCTGACCTCCCAGCCGCTCAGCTCGTCGCTGAAATCGTCGCGGTAGATGAGCCACAGGCTGGGGAACTTGAGGGTCGGCAACGCGCCCAGGGATTGACCCCGGCCCGCCTGCGTGCCGACAAAGTTCTTGCGGATGAAATCCTTGTCTCGGACCCAGCCACCGGCCACGTTGTCATAGACCAGGACAGTGTAGTGCAGGTCGTGGGCCCCGAGCCGGCCGTCTACCCAATCGCGGAAGTCACGATCCAGCACCTCAAAGACGATGGAATAGCGATTTTTGTAGACGACTACGCTCCAGAGAATGGTGGCCTGGGGATAGGCCTGAGCCAGGGCATACCAGCCGTGGACCACCTGGGCCTTGCCGTCCTCGTCAAAGGACCCGGAGACCATGTCCATGAACACCTGGGCGGTGGTCTCCTCATATAGCCGCACCCGGCGGACCTTGTAGCCCAGGCTTTCCAGGTAGACCTGCACCTCAGTGGCCGGGTCGGGGGATGATGGATTGGGGATTGGGGATGGCGGATTGGGGATGGCGCGCGTAGCCTGTAGTTCATCATTCCGCAATCCGCAATCCGAAATCGAAAACCCGAAATCGGCCGGTGTCCCCAGGTTCATCACCAGGACGAGGGGCAGTACGATGGCGAGCAAGGCGCGCCAGTTCATGAGAACCTCTTTCTAGCCCAGCATTCTGTGAGTCTGAGCACCGGCGAGACGGCCTCGATTTTATTCCCTCGTAACTATCTACCCTCCCGCAGGTTTGGGCGCAATGACTAGACCAGACGCCGCAGGCGCGCCCAGGTCCGGCTGCATCGGTTGCCAGCCCTTTTCTAACCTGCGGGAGGGTTCAGGGCAGGTAGTTACATTCCCTCAGCTAAGAGACGGGGCCGGTCCCGCCAGAACCTGCAACTCACGATAAGTCAGGGTCCACGTGGTGGACTGGTATAGTTTCATCAGCCCGTCCAGGAACGACAACGGGATCACCAACACCAGGATAAAGATCGGCAGGCCAACAGCCGCGGCCAGGATCCAGGGTGCTTCCCCCTGGCCACTTATGACCAGGTTGGCCAGCCCACCCACCAGGAGCGCCGGGATGGCGGCGATGATCCCGCCCAGAACTATCAGCAGCAATGTCACCGGGATCATCAGCAGCGACCAGATCAGGGCCAGGCCCACGGTGATCAGCCACATGATCAGCACGTCTTTCAAGTTCTGCCGCACAAAGATGTAACCCTGGCGAATCGAGTCCACGACCCCCAGCCCTTCCAGGATGCAGGTCCGCCAGAACAAGCCGCGCAGTATAGACAAGACCGCACTGACGATGATGCTGAGCAGCACGAGCAGGAAGAAGAGGCAGGCCGTGATCCCGGTGCCGATGACCCGAATGGCATCGTTATCCACCAGCCAGGCCAGTAACGGGATAGCCGCCAGGAGAAACAGCAGCAAGAACACCACGGCCACCGGCACGTTGATCAAGAGATCGATCAAGAACAGTCGCAACGCAGATCGTGACCACCCCAGGCGGAATCCCTGACGAAAGCCGCGCTTCTCGCCGGTCTTCTCGTGATCATCCACCAGGCGGATCAGCGCCGTCTCCACCACATAACGCAATATGGCGAAGACGATGGCCAGCACCACTCCCAGGCATAACAAAGCAACGATCACCGTTACTACTACCCCCAGGACTTCTGACGGGATCTGGGGGGCAGCGCCCCGGCCACCGGGTGGGAAAGCCCCGCCGGTAGAGGACTGATACGAGGTTTGAAAGCCACTGCTGCCTCCCTCGCCAGAGACCAGGGCCAGGATAAAGCCGAATGCCCACAACACGCGGTAGTTCCAGAGGATGTTCCAGGCCCGCTTTAATACCTTCATGTAGTCCATGGCTTGTATGCTCCTTTCCTTATTTGGGTGTAATTGTCTACCCTGAACCCTCCCGCAGGTTAACGCCCCAACCTGCGGGAGGGTATGGGTATAGTTTAGGTCATCCGCACCAAAACCTTGAGCGCGCCCCTCTGCCGCGCCCGCCGAAAGGCCGCCAGTCCGTCATCAATGATATAAGTCGCGGTGATCAGGGAGCGCACATCCACCAGCTCCCGGCGCAAGAGCCGCAAGGCCGGTCCAAACGGCCCGCACCGCGACCCCACCAGCGTGATCTCGTCCACCACCAGCGGCGTCAGGGCTGCCCCCCGCCGATCTGCGAACGTGCTCTTGAGCACCAGGGTGCCCCGGGGCCGCAACAACCGCCGGGCCAGGGCAAAGCCGTCCGGGTGACCGGTGCAATCCACCACCACCTCGGCCGGGTCTGGCGGCGGCTGGCTGGCGAGGGCCGTGGCGATGCCCCGGGCCTGGAGGATCGCCAGCTTCGCCGGGTGCCGCCCTACGCCGACGACCTCGCAGCCGGCCAGGCTGAGCACCTGGGCCACCAGCAGCCCCAGCTTGCCGTCCCCCACCACATAGACCCGGTCCGTGGGCCGCAGATGCACCTGCTCCAGGATCTCGACCGCCGCTGCTAACGGCTCGGTGAAGACGGCTACTTCGTCCGGCAGGCCCGGCGGCACAAGGTGCAGGTTCCGCGTGGGCAACACCAGCCACCCGGCCAAAGCCCCGTCGCGCCCGGCGATGCCCAGGGTCGTGCGGTGAGGGCAATGCGTGGGCCGACCAGCCCGGCACGTCTCACACTCTCCACACGGGCAGTTGATCTCGCCCACCACCCGCCGCCCGATGAGTCGCGCATCGTCGCAGGCTTCTACCGTCCCCACGAACTCGTGGCCTAACACGCCGGTGAACCCCATATAGCCCCGCACGATCTCTAAATCCGTGTTACAGATGCCGGCCAGCCGCACCCTGATGAGCGCCTCCCCGCTAACCGGGGCCGGGTCGGGATAGTTATATTCCAGGCGCAATTTCTGGCCGTCGAAAACCAGGGCTTTCATGGTCACCCCCCGCTGCGTCAAACGTCACGTTCGGGGGCAATGACGTTTGACTTGTTGACGCCTGACGTATTGACGCTTGACGTATTGACGTTTGACGTATTGACGTTTGACGTATCACACCCCTGGCAGATCGATCGTGGATCAGCAGGTGACGCGCTGGCCGCGATCAGCAGCCGATGAAGCGCGCACAACGGCAACCCCACCACGTTCATCGAGCAGCCCTCCACGGCGTCGGCCGGGTCGAAGGCCGGGTCCTGGATGGCATAGGCACCGGCCTTATCGAACGGCTCACCCCGGGCGATGTAGGCCTCGATCTCGGCGTCGGTGTAGGGGCGCATGTGGACCCGGGCGACCACGACATCAGTCCACTCGGCATCCCCCCGGCGGATTACCAGGCCGGTGAGGACCTGATGCCAGCGATTTCGCAGGTCGCGCAGCATCCGGCGGGCCTCGGCCGCATCGGCCGGCTTGCCCAGCATCTGCCCATCGAGTACCACCACGGTATCGGCCGCCACGATGAGGACCGTTGGGTCGTTCACCGTCTCGGCTACGGCGCGGGCCTTGCGCCGGGCCAGTTCCACCACGGCCTGAGCCGGGTCAACAGTGCCCGTCTCCTCGTCCACGGCCGCCGGCCACACCTCATAAGGCAGTCCCAGGTGGGCCAACAGTTCCCGGCGACGCGGCGACGCCGAGGCCAGGATCACGCGCGGTCCTCTCACGCGCGCGGCTCCAGGATCAGGGAGCCCTCTGCCTGGCGTTGGATGTCTTCCCGCCGCCAGAGCATGGGATGATATTGCCCGGCGCGCCAGAGGGGGATCTGGTCAGCATAGTGGGGACTGCCCAGGACTCCGCATTGGCCGGTGGTATTCACGCTCTGACTGTTCTCCCAGGCCCCCACGTCAATGATCTGGCGGTAGCTTACCGTGACATAGACCGGCCCCACCGGCCACTGCACGGCGAAATTGGCCTGGTGCGGGGTCTCCCCGTCGCCGCCCACCGGATATGGCCCCCGGCTCAGCAGCCGGCCGATGACCGGCACGCTCTTCATGGCATGATCAAAGCTCACCCGGTGCAGCTTGCCCCATTGCCAGGCCGCCACGTCCGGCCCCAGGGCCGTGCGCAGGGCCGCCACTGCCGCAGAAAAGGCCGCCGGCAGGTCCGGCGTCACGAGGCTCGTCTCACCCCGCAGCGCGGCGACGAGCGTCTCCCAGGCCCGGCCGCCAAAGCTGCCGATGGGGAATAACGGCATCCGCCCGACCCCCAGGAAGTGGTCCAGGTGCTCGCCCAGGATCGGCGCAAAGCTCTGCCGCAGCAGGTGGATGACCAGGGCCTGGTAGATGCTGGCGCCGACACTATCCGGCGTGGCCCGGCGATCCCAGGCTCGCAAAGCTGCCAACGCCTGCTGCTCCAGCGGGTCCGTCGGTGCCAGGCTATCCAGGAACGGGAGCAGGTCGTTGGCCGGGAGACAGGTGAAATCCATGTGCAGGGCCTGACAGTCGGCCGGCGCGATGCGCTCCCTGTCCCGCAGGGCCTCCTCGATGCGCCGGGCGCGGTAGCCGGCCGACCACTCGGCGGAGATAAAGTGGGGATAGTCCGGCCCCACCACACGGTTGTTGGCCGTGACGATGAGGCCCTCGGGCGGGTCATAAAGGCGGGGCAGTTCCTCGAAGGGGATGTAGCCGGTCCATTCGTGCCTGCCGTCCCAACCGGGCACCGGCAACAGGCCATCGCCCTGAGCGCGGATGGGCACCTGCCCCGGCATGATGTACCCGATGTGACCATCCACGTCGGCATAGACAAAGTTCTGCGACGGCACCGGCCAGTGGCGCAGGGCCTCCTGGAACTCGGCCCAGGTGCTGGCCCGGTTCATCATCAACACCCCCACGACGATGTCGCCGGGGTCGTGGGCCACCCAGCGCAGGGCCAGGGGGACGCCGGCGGCCGGGGCCAGCACGTCGCTGACCACCGGGCCGTGACGGGTGATGCGCACCTCCAGCACCTCCGGCGCGGCCCGGCCCTTGACGCGGATCTCTTCGCGGACCACCTGGGCTTCCTCCCATTGCCCCTGGAACTCGTAACGCCTGGGGTTCGCCGGGTCGAACCGCTCCACGAAAAAGTCCTGCACATCCGGGAAGGCGTTGGTCACACCCCAGGCAATGCGGTCGTTGTGGCCGATGATGACGCCGGGGACGCCGGGGAAGGAGACGCCGGTGACATGGATCGTGGGGCATTGCAGATGGTTCTCGTACCAGATGGACGGCATCCCTGGGGACAGGTGGGGGTCATTGCAGAGGATGGGCCGGCCGGTGCTGGAGCGGGCCGGGGCCACCACCCAGTTGTTGCTGCCCACATCGCCGGCGCCGGGAGCCAGGAAGGGCCGGGCTTCCTGGTAGGCGGCCAGGAGCCGGGTCACCACATCGTCCCGGCCGTCGCCCTCTGTGGCCTTGACGACGGTGGGGCAGGCCGGGTTATAACCCACCTCCAGGGCGGCTGCTCGCTCCGGCGCGAGTTTGCGAGCCAGGTCCCAGCGCAGCAGCTCGCTCTCCCAGTTGCAGCTCAGGCCCCAGGCCATGACCTTGCCCCAGCCCACGGTATCCAGCACGGTCCACGGGGCTGGGCGCAGGCGCAGCAGGGTGAACTCCAGAGGCAACGCGCCCTGGTGTCCCTCGATAAAGGCGTTCACGCCGTCGGCATAGGCTTGCAGGAGGGCCACGGCCTCCGGGGGCAGGGCGGCCAGCTCGGCCTCGGCGGCGCGGCGAAAGCCGATAGCCCGGCTGAAACGGTCGGCCGGCAAGGCCACCTCGCCCACGGCCTCGGCCAGGGTGCCGCGCAGCAGCCGGCGATTCTGCTCCATCTGCCAGAGCCGGTCCTGGGCGTGGACGTAGCCCTGGGCAAAGAGCAGGTCGTGCTCGCTCTGGGCGGTGATATGGGGGATGCCCCAGCGGTCGCGGATCACCTCCACCGGGGCTTGCAGCCCGGCCAGGGCCAGTCTGCCGCTGATCTGTGGCCGCGGCCGGCGCAGGAAACGCCACCACAGGCCGCCAACAGCCAGCGCCGCCAGAACGACCAGCAACAACAGGCACGCTACCAATAGCCCGATGAAACAGAGCGAAAATAACATGAAAACACCTCCCCCCAATAGTAACTTGCCAAAGTGTCTAACCCGCATACCCTGTTGGGTGCGCCTGGTGCCAGGCCCACGCGCTGGCGACGATCTCTTCCAGGTCGGGGATGCGCGCCTCCCAACCCAATTCGCGCCGGATGCGCTCGGAGGAGGCGACGAGCCGGGGCGGGTCGCCGGGCCGACGGGGGGCCTCCACGACCGGGATGGGCCGGCCGGTTACCCGGCGGCACACCTCGATCACCTCTCGCACGCTGAAGCCCTGGCCATTGCCCAGGTTGTAGACGAGTTGCTCGCACTCTGCCAGGGCCTCCAGGGCCAGCACGTGGGCCCGGGCCAGGTCGGCCACGTGGATGTAATCGCGGATACAGGTCCCGTCCGGCGTGGGGTAATCGGTGCCATAGATGCTGACGGTTTCGCGCTGGCCCAGGGCCACCTGCAAGACCAGGGGGATCAGGTGCGTCTCCGGCCGATGGGACTCGCCCAGGCGGTCCGTGGCCCCGGCGGCGTTGAAATAGCGCAGCGAGGCGTAGCGCAGGCCGTGGATGCGCCCCAACCAGGCCAGCATCCGTTCCACCAGCAACTTGGTCTCCCCGTAGACGCTCACCGGGTTCAGCGGATCCGTCTCCACGATGGGCACATGGCCGGGATCGCCATAGACGCCGGCGGAACTGGAGAACACGAACCGGCGCACCCCGTGAGCCAGCATGGCTTCCAGCAGCGTGAGGGTGTTGGCGACGTTGTTGCGGAAGTAGCGTTCCGGGACCTGCATGGACTCGCCGGCCTCGATGAAGGCGGCAAAGTGCATGGCCGCGTCAATGGGATAGGCCACGAAAACCCGGTCCAGGGTCACCCGGTCGGCCAGGTCGCCGTGGATAAAGGTGGCGGCCGGGTCGAGGGCGGCCCGATAGCCCTTGACCAGGCTATCGTACACGATGACATGATAGCCGGCTCGCACCAACTCCGCCACCACTACACTGCCGATATAGCCGGCTCCCCCGGCGACCAGGATGTTCACGAAAGCCCTCCTCGTATAATATGTGCTCGCGCGGGGTCTGCGACCCCGCGCCCGGCGGCGGGTGACCCAGTCCGGCCTGGGCCGGGCACACCCGCCGCGAGCGTGAACATCGCACACCTCGCTGCGGATAGGGATAACGAGCCGGGCCGTAACTGCTCACCCTCCCGCAGGTCCTGGCACAATCTCCAGAACTCACCTGCGGGAGGGTACAGGCAGAAATCCTTGACATAGTATATCACGGTCAACCCACCTTGACAAGCGGGCTTCAGGCGCGCCGGGCCACAACTACCAGGTCGTTACTGGCAGCCGGGTCAATCGTCTGTGACTGGGGTCACGTCTCACAATTTCCTCTGGGAGTGAGCGTATCGCGTTGGGGACAGGACGGCTCTGGAGTCGAGGCTTTAGCCGGTTCGTGCCCCTAAAGGCTCAACTCCAGCGGGTCTCTGCGGGCTTTTCGCCCATGTCCCCAATATGTAACGCTCCCCTCTGGTACTGACATCCGGGCATAACTCCTGTCAGGGAGGGAACAGGGGGAAGAAAACCTTTCTGGGGGTTTTTGCGGCGGCTTCGCCGCCGCAAAAACCCCCTATGAGGCATTCTTTCCCCTCCCCGAAGGGACGCGAAGCGGGGCGGGGGGGCGGTGCCCTCGTGCGTTTAATTTACGCACGGGATGTCAATCTGGTATTGTTGGCAGAGTCGCCGGTTCGTGGTATAATCGGGGTACTGTTCGAGGAGAGATGTTCTCATGCCTCATGCCGGGCTACCAGTCACCATCACCCTGGTCCCCGTCGGTTCGCTGGACAAAACCCTCCTGTCGGTCATCGGCGAGGCGGTTGCGCGAACCTTCGGCCGGGCCTGGGCCCCGGCCCAGCCTCTCGCTCAGCCACTTTATGCCTACAACGCACAGCGGCGGCAATATCTTGCCAGCGCGATCCTGAATTGCCTGTCTGAGTTGCACTGGCCCGCTACTGAACGAGTCCTGGGCCTCGTGGACGAGGACCTGTATGTGCCGGAGCTGAACTTTGTCTTTGGGCAGGCCCTCCTGGGTGGGCGCGCGGCCGTCATCGCCCTGCCCCGTTTGCGCCAGGGTTTCTATGGCCTGCCAGACGATGACCGGCTGTTCCGTGAGCGCGCTATTAAGGAAGCTATCCACGAGTTGGGCCACACCTACGGTCTGCGGCATTGCCCCGACCGGCGGTGCGTTATGCACTTCAGCAACTCCCTGCACGATACGGACGAGAAACAGGCTACGTTTTGCGTGCAGTGTCGTGCGGCTGTGGAACGTCAAAGCATTCGTCCATGTAAGGGGGTGGGATGAACCTGCTGGTCTGGTCAGAGCGATTGAGCTACAAGGATTTGGTGGCCCCGGCGGTGCTGGACTTGCTGCGCCGCTATGACGTGACCCTGGGCGTGCAGGTGACGCCGGCCCGGCGCGCCCATGACGGTGACGCCCTGCTGGCCCTCATTCGCCTGGCTACCGATGTTGGCGTGCCCCTGGCCCTCTGGCCCCGGCTGAGCGACGACCCCGGCGTCCACGAGCGCAACGTGGAGGCGTTCAGTGACCTGGTGGGCGAGTTGCTGGACTGGACGCAAGCCCAGGATACCCGCGTGCGCTGGATCGTCGTAGACTTGCAGTTGCCGCGCCGCCAGGCCGAACGGTATGTGCGCGCCAGCGGGTTGGGCTGGGCCTGGCTGATCCTGCGCCTGATGCGCAGCAATCTGAATCGCCAGCGGTTCATGGCTGCCTCTGCCCGACTGCAAAGCCTCCAGACACGCATCGCGGACTATGGCGCGGGCACGATAGCCCGGACCCTGGACCAGGTCGCCGCCGACTTGACACTGGGAGGGATCGCCTGGCAGGATTTCCTGGAGACGCCGGTGACTACTGTGGCCTGGGAGCGGGTGCTGCCGACATATTACAGTAGCCTGGTGATCGGTAGCGGCATCGCCCCGGCCGATGCTCAGGGCCTGCTCTACCAGGTGTGCCGGGCTACTCATGCTCACTATGGGGATCGGGCCGGTGTCTCCCTGGGGTTGTGCGGCGTAGAGTCGGGGCCGGCCTATGCCACGCCGGCCGAACTCAAGCCGGATGTGGCGGCGGCGTTGGCGGCGGGTATCCAGGAGATCGCCCTGTCGGATCTGGCCGGCATCATCGCGTCGCCAGACCCGGCGGCCTGGTTCCAGGCGGTGCGGTCGTGCGTGCCGGCTGCCCCGGCCATCACTGCCTGGGCCAGACGTTCCTTTGAGAATCGCCAGCGCATGGCCCGCCTCATGGCGTATTTTCAATAGAGTTGCCACCCAGTCACCCGGTCTTGCTCGTTGTAACCGGCCGCCGGCGCAGGGTTCTAAACCGCGCAAGTGAGTGGTTACCATGACCATGTCTAACGAGGGTGTCTCCTCCAAGGGAACGCTTCATCAACTGCCCCCGCTGGACCCGCAACAGGTTGCCATCTGGCGGCGCATGACGCCGGCTCGGCGGCTGGAACTGGCTTTCCAGGCCTATCAATTCGCGTTGGATGTAGTGCGCCTGACTGAACAGCAACGCCACCCGGAGTTGTCGCCGGACGAGCTGGCCTGGCGCGTGACCCGCCGAATGCAGGGGAATCCCAATCTGGGCAGGTAAGCAGTGGAACACGTCCGTGACTATGAACTCAAAGCCTTTTTCACCTACGTTGTCAGCGTTCTGGAGCATCTGAACATCCCCTATATGGTTGTGGGTGGCTTTGCGGCCATCTTCTATGGCGAGCCAAGGTTGACCCTCGATGTGGACATCGTGGTAGATATGCATTGGGAAGACATCCCCTCGTTCGTGGCAGCGTTCCCGCTCCCCGACTACTACGTCAGCGAGGAGGGCATTCGCGATTCCCTTCGTCGGCGCTACCCATTCAATGTCATTCAGCCCACCACTGGCGCGAAAATAGACCTGGTTCCATTGCCCAGCGACCTGTTCACATTAGCCGCTTTTCAGCGCCGCCAACGACGGGAATATGACCAGGCCGGACTCACCGCTGTGTTTATCACGCCAGAGGACATCGTGCTGGCCAAGCTGATCGCGTTTCGGGAGACTGGCTCCGATAAGCACCTCCGGGATGCGCGCGGTGTGCTGGCAATGCAGAAGGGGGCTTTGGACCTGGGAGTTATTCAGCGTGGTGCTGCCGCTGCCGGGCTGGAGGGAGAACTGGCGAAGATCATGGCAGAACTGGATGACCTGGAGGAGTGAGCGATGCCACCCCAGAAACGCGGTCTGGGCAAGGGACTGGAGGCCCTGATCCCCACCGCCGCGTTGACCACGGAAGCGCCTGGCGTGCGGTTGGTGCCGGTGACGCGCATCACGCCCAATCCCCGCCAGCCCCGCCACCACATGGACCCGGCCGGGCTGGAGGAATTGGCCGCCTCTATCCGCGAGTATGGCCTCATCCAGCCCCTCATCGTGACGGCGGTGGGGGCCGAATATCAGCTCATCGCCGGTGAGCGCCGCTGGGCTGCTGCCCGGCTGGCCGGCCTGACCGAGGTGCCGGTCATCATCAAAGAGGCCACTCCCCAGCAGATGCTGGAGCTGGCCCTGGTGGAGAATATCCAGCGCGCCGACCTGAACCCCCTGGAAGAGGCCGGGGCCTACCGGCAACTCATGGATGAGTTCGGGCTGACCCAGGAGATGGTGGCCGAGCGCGTGGGCAAGAGCCGGTCGGACGTGGCCAACACCGTGCGCCTGCTGAACCTGCCGCCGGAGATCCAGGCCCCCCTGGCCGCTGGCGAGATCTCGGAAGGCCACGCCCGATCCCTGTTGCGCCTGGAGGACCGCCCGCGCCAACTGGCCGTGTTGAAACGCATCCGCGAACGAGGTCTCTCCGTGCGGCAGACCGAGGAACTGGTACGCCGGCTGTTGGAGCCGCCAGCGGATGCAGTTCCAGCCGGGCGCCGTCGTTCGCCGGAGACGGAGGCCCTGGAAGAGCGATTCCGGCAGGCCCTGGGAACCAAAGTCACCCTGAGCCGGAGCAAAAAGGGCGGCCGGCTGACCATCTATTTCTACTCGGACGAGGAATTGCAAGGCATTTATGAGAATATAGTGGGCCATGTGCCCCTGTGAGATCAGGGGTGCCGCTGACCCCTCAGTTTCAGGAGGTATTCACTCATGTTCAAGATCGCCATCACCGGCAAGGGCGGCGTGGGCAAGACCACCCTCGCCAGCCTGCTCGCCCACCTGTACGCCCAGGATGGTTACACCGTCATCGCCATAGACGCGGACCCAGACGCGAACCTGGCCTCGGCTTTAGGATTCAGCCCGGCCGAAGCCGCCCAGATCACCCCCATCGCCGAGATGAGCGACCTCATCGAGGAGCGCACCGGGGCCAAACCGGGCACCTTCGGCGGCATCTTCAAGATGAACCCCCGCGTGGACGACATCCCGGAGCGCTTCGCCGCCGTCCACGGCAATGTGCGCCTGCTGGTCATGGGCACGGTGCGCAAGGGCGGGGCCGGCTGCGTCTGCCCGGAGAACACCCTGCTCAAGACCCTGGTCACGCACCTGCTCCTGCGCCCCAAAGAGGTGGTCATCCTGGACATGGAGGCCGGCATCGAGCACCTGGGCCGGGCCACGGCCCAGGCGGTGGACGCCCTCATCGTGGTCGTGGAGCCGGGCCAGCGCAGCTTCCAGACGGCCAGCGTCATCGAGGGCCTGGCGCAAGACATCGGCATCCCCCACGTTTATGTGGTGGGCTGCAAGGTGCGCAACGACGACGACCGGTCGCTCATCGCCAACGGCGTAGGCGGCCTGCCGGTGCTGGGCTACCTGAGCTACGACCCGGCCATCATTGACGCCGACATCCGGGGCGTGGGCGTCCTTGAGGCCGGCGGGTCGGTGATAGAGGAAGCGAAGGCTATCCAGGCCGCGCTGGACGCGCGGATCGGGAAAAAGACATAGGATTGCTGTACACTTTTTGTAAAGGAGGAGGAACAACGATGGCATTCGGTCAGGTTCCAACGTATGAAGAGCAATTTGCCCGCGAGATTCGTGAAACACCCCGGGAGTATTGGCCTAACCTGCTTCAGATGGTCCGCCTGTTTCGTGACAGTGTGACACTGAAACCAGCCGAGGCCAGTTTTCGCCAGGGATGGCAGGAGGCTATGACTGGACAGACCAGCCCGATCTCGGAACTGTGGGAGGGCATTGATGGTGAGCGAGCCACCTTCAGTGCGAGTTGAGTTTACGCCAGAGTTCAAGCGGAATCTGCACAGGTTGTCCAAGAAATACCGTCACATACGAGCGGACGTTCAGCCTGTGATCGAACAGATCGAAGCAGGCCAGTTTATCGGCGACCGTATACGCGGAACGAACTATGCAGTGTTTAAAGTGCGCGTGCGCAACAGTGACATCCAACGAGGTAAAAGCGCTGGTTATCGGCTCATTTACCAGGTCAAAGACCCGACCTGGGCTATTCTGGTGACTATCTATTCGAAACTCGATCAGTCGGACATTTCGGCAGAGCAGATTCGGCGCATCGTGACAGAATTTGACAAAGAGCGAATCCTATGACTCCAAATCCCTCCCTTACCCTCATCCTCGTCTCCCACACCCACTGGGACCGGGAATGGTATCTCACCTTCCAGCAGTTCCGGCGCAAGCTGGTGCGCCTGGTGGATAAGCTGCTGGACATCCTGGATACTGATCCCAACTATCGCTATTTCATGCTCGACGGCCAGACCATCGTCTTGCAAGATTACCTGGACATCCGGCCAGAGCGCGAAGCGGATCTGCGCCGGCACATCCGCGCCGGCCGCATCCTGGTCGGCCCGTGGTATATCTTGCCCGACGAGTTCCTGGTCAGCCCGGAGGCCACAGTCCGCAACCTGATGCTGGGCCTGCGCCAGGCCCGCACCTGGACGGATACGCCCATGGACATCGGCTACCTGCCGGACCCGTTCGGGCACATCGCCCAGATGCCGCAGATATTGCGCGGCTTCGGGATCGAGACGGCCGGCCTGTGGCGCGGCGTCCCCGGCAACACGCCTGCCTCCGAGTTCCAGTGGCAGGCCCCGGACGGCAGCCAGGTCTTGACCCTGTGGCTGCCCTTCGGCTACGGCAACGCGGCCGGGCTGCCCCTGGACCCGGTGCTCCTCCGCGCTCGCCTCGAGGGGGTCATCGCTGACCTGCGCCCCTTCGCCACCACGGATCACCTGCTGTTGATGAACGGCACCGACCACCAGGAGCCGCAGCCGGGCCTGCCGGCCGCCCTGGCCGCCGTGGAGGCCCGTCTCGACGGCGTGCGCATCGTCCACGGCACGCTGCCTCAGTATCGTGACGCGATCCGGGCCACCAACCCTGCTTTGCCCATCGTGACCGGTGAGTTGCGTTCCAGCCAACGCGCTCCCCTGCTCCCCGGCGTCCTCTCCGTGCGCCCATGGATCAAGCAGCGCAACGCCGCCTGTGAGACTCTACTGGAACGCTGGGCCGAGCCGGCCGCCGCCTTTGCCTGGGCGCTGGGTGATACGGAGGATCGGCGCGGGTTCATCTGGCGAGCCTGGCGCTACCTGCTGGAAAACCACCCCCACGATTCCATCTGCGGCTGCTCTATTGACCAGGTGCACGAGGAGATGCGCACGCGCTTTGACTGGTGCGAACAACTCGGCGAGATCGTGACCGAGGAGAGCCTGGCGAGCGTGGCGGAGCGGGTGAACACGGCCGCCCTCGGAGCCGACGGCGCGCCGTTCGTGGTGTTCAACCCCACACCCGGCCCGCGCACCGACGTGGTGCAGCTTGAGATCGCGCTACCTGGCCCGGCCGACGACCTGGACCTGCTCGACGACGCCGGCCAGCCGGTCCCCTTTGAGGCCACCGAGGAGAACGCGGAGGAGCTTGCCGCCTACGACCTCACGCCGGAGCAACTGGCCGATATGCTGGGCATGGTGGGCGACGGCCGGGTGATGGGCCTGGTCATCCAGGACGTGCTCATCACCGTGGCCGGCCCCGACGCTTACATCGAGCTGCCCATGGCCGAGACCGGCGAGCCGAACCCGGCCCTGATGACCGCCAGCCTGGCCCGCATCCGGGAGCTGATCGCCAGCGGGACGATCCAGACCTTCCACGTGCGGGCCACCAGGGCTGCCCGCGCCTTTGTCACCTTCGTGGCGCGCGATGTGCCGGGCATCGGCTATCGCGCCTACCGCTTCGCCCGGGGCGGCTACCGGGAGCCGCCAGCCGTCTGGGAAGAGGAGGCCGAGGCCCGCATCGAGAACGAGTATTTCATCGTGGAGGCCGATGAGGACGATGGCTCCCTCACCGTCACGGACAAGGCCACCGGCCAGGTCTATGAGGACCTGAACGGCTTCCTGGACGAGGGCGACGCCGGCGACGAATACAACTACTCCCCGCCGCCCACCGATCGCATCGTGGACGCCCCGGCCGGGCCACCGACCGTCGCCACCTACCGCGACGCCGCCGGCCAGAGCCTGGTCATCGAGATGACCTACGATCTGCCCGTGAGCCTGACCGAAGACCGGCAGAGCCGCGCCGACGAGACCGTGCCCTGCCGCATCGAGACCGAGGTGGCCCTGTGGACCGGCGTCCGCCGCATTGACGTGACCACCACGATTGACAACCGGGCCAGCGACCACCGGCTGCGCGTCCACTTCCCGGCCGGCGTCTCCGTGCCGACTTCCTGGGCCGACGGGCACTTTTGCGCCGTCGAGCGGCCCATCGAGCTGCCGGCCGATACAGAGGATTGGGTAGAACAGCCCATCGGCACGCACCCGCAGCGCGCCTGGTGCGACGTGAGCGACGGCGAGCGAAGCGAGCGGGGCCTGCTGATCGCCAACCGGGGCCTGTACGAGTTCGAGGCGTTCCACGACGAGGACGGCGAGACCATATTGGCCCTGACGCTGCTGCGGTGCGTGGGCTGGCTCAGTCGCGCCGACATGCCGATGCGGCCCGGCCACGCCGGCCCCGGCCTGCCCACGCCCGGCGCGCAGTCCCCCGGCGAGCACACCTTCGAGTACGCCATCATCCCCCACGCCGGCGACTGGTCGCAGGCCGCCGGTGGTGCGTATGCCTTCGCCGCGCCCCTGCGGGCCGTGCCGGCCACCATCCACACCGGTAAGCTGCCGCCGGTTGGCTCCCTGTTAGAGGTAGAACCGGAGTCCCTGGCGGTCAGCGCGGTCAAGCGCAGTGAGGACGGCCACGCCCTGATCGTGCGGCTATACAACAACTCGGCCGGGGCGGTCAAGGGCCGGATGCGCCTGGGCGTCCCCTGCCGGCGCGAGGTCCAGCGCGTCAACCTCAACGAGGAGCCGACCGATCTGCCCCTGCTGGCCGACGGCGACGGTTGGGTTTTCGTCACCGCCAAGCCCTGGGAGATCGTCACGCTGCGGTTTGCACCGGCGTTTTGACGGTAACTACCTACCCTCCCGCAGGTTTGGGCGCAATGACTAGAGCAGACACCGCAGGCGCGCCCAGGTCCGGCTGCATCGGTTACCAGCCCCTTTCTAACCTGCGGGAGGGTTCAGGGTAGGCAGTTACTTTTGACGTTTGACGTTTCACGTTTTATGGAGGCCCCCATGCCCCGCGAAGACCGTATGGCCGTGGCCCGGGGAGAAGAACCGGCCGATCTGATCCTGACCAACTGCCACCTGGTTAATGTCTTCTCCGGCCGGGTGGAAGACACCGATATAATCATCCGGGGGAGCCGGGTAGCGGCCCTCATGCCGACTCAGCCCGGCGGCCCGACCCATGAGGCCAGGGAGGTCCTGGACCTGGGTGGGGCCTATGTCTGCCCGGGTTTCATTGACGCCCATGTCCACCTGGAAAGCAGCATGGTCCAACTCCAGGAGTTCATCCGGGCTGTCGTGCCCCGGGGCACTACGACGGTCATCCTGGACCCACACGAGATCGCCAACGTGCTGGGACTGGATGGCATTCGCTATGTGCTCGAATCGGCCAAATGGAACCCGTTGAGTGTCTTTGTCATGGTCCCCTCCTGCGTCCCGGCCAGTCCCCTGGAGACGGCCGGCGCAGAGTTGCGCTCATACGACCTGGAACCGTTCCTGCGCGACAAGTGGGTGCGGGGTCTGGGGGAGGTGATGAATTATCCCGGCGTGTTGAGCCGGGATAAAGAGATGATGGCCAAGATCAGGATGGCTCAGAGCTACCCCATTGATGGGCACGCGCCGGGGTTGGGTGGCCGGGACCTCAACGCCTATCTGGCGGCCGGCATCCGCTCCGATCACGAATGTACCCGCCTGGAAGAGGCCCGGGAAAAGCTACAAAAAGGCATGTATGTCTTTATCCGTGAGGGGACCCACTCGCGCAACCTGCACGACCTGTTGCCCCTGGTCACACCGGCCAATTCCCGGCGCTGTTGTTTCTGCACCGATGATCGGAACCCGCGCACCCTGTTGGAGGAAGGCCACATTGATAGCATCATCCGGGCGGCCATCCGGGCCGGCCTGGACCCCATCATCGCCATCCAGATGGCAACGCTAAACCCGTCCGAGCGTTTCGGCCTGGCCGAGTCCGGCGTCCTCTCACCGGGTCGCTTTGCCGACATGGTAGTCTTTGACAACTTTCAGGATTTTCGCATCCTCAAAGTCTTTCGCGATGGTCGCCTCATCGCCGAGAACGGGCACCTGGCTCCCGGGGTGCAGCAACCCCCTCCCATTACCATTCGTAGCTCCATGAATGTGAGCTGGCTGGGCTTGGAGGACTTTGCCCTGCCGGCCGAATCGGGCCAGGCTCGCATCATCGAGGTCATCCCCCATCAGGTCATTACCGGTCAGCGCGTGGACGCCGTGCGTGTGGTGGACGGCCGGGCGGTCTCCGATCCAGCCCGTGACATCTTGAAGATCTGCGTGGTGGAGCGGCACCAGGCCACGGGGGACATCGGCAAAGGGTTCGTCAGCGGGTTCGGACTCCAACACGGGGCTATGGCCAGCTCTGTGGCCCACGATTCCCATAACATTGTGGTCGTAGGGGTAAGCGATCACGACATCTATACCGCAGTTGAGGCCGTGGTCAAGATGCGCGGCGGCATGGTCGTTGTCTCAGACGGCCAGGTCATCGCCCGGCTGCCGTTGCCCATCGCCGGCCTCATGAGCGACCAGCCGTTAGAAATCGTATTGGATCAACTGGAAAAGCTCACCGGGGCCGCGCGCAGCCTGGGTTGTCCCCTGGATGACCCCTTTATGACCATGAGCTTCCTCTCCCTGCCGGTCATCCCCGAACTCAAACTCACCGACCGGGGTCTGGTGGATGTGAACCGCTTTGACTTTGTGCCGCTGTTCGTGTAAATCACGAATCGCCCGAATGGACGAATGACACGAATATCTGGAGGAGGGATGGGGACAGAAAGCATAATTTACAAGGAACTGTCCTATCGAGTGATGGAAGCAGTATTTGAGGTACACAACACCCTGGGGCCGGGGTTCCTGGAAAGCATGTACGAAGAGGCGTTAGCCTACGAGTTGGAACTGCGCGGTATCCCGTTTGAGCGCCAGAAGGCGATCCCGGTGCACTACAAAGGGCGCGAGATTGGCACTCACCGCCTGGATTTTGTGATAGACGACAAAATCGTCCTGGAACTGAAGGCTGTTTCTGCACTCACTGACACGTTCAAACAACAGACACTATCGTATCTCAAAGCTACCGGGTTGAAATTAGGCATTCTCATCAATTTTGGCACTCCTCGCGTGGAATACACCCGCATCGCAAACTGATTCCAAGTTATTCGTGTTATTTCGTGTTATTCGTGTCATTCGTGATTCAGGAGGCCCGGTTGCGCGTACTTTTTGTCTACCCCAACGCTACCAATACCGAGTACATCTCCTACGGCATCGCGTACCTGTCGGCCAACCTGAAGGCCCATGGCCACCAGACCGGCGTGTTGGATCTCACCTGGGGCCGGGGCGTGAGACCGGCGCAGGTGGAACGAGCCATTGACGAGTTCAAGCCGGACCTGGTCGCCGTCTCGGCCATGAGCGTGGACTACCCGCTGGCCCTGGAGGTGGCGCGCCACGTGAAGGCGCACGGTGACCGGCCGGTGCTTTTCGGTGGGATGCACGCCACGGTGGCCCCGGAGTCCGTCATCGCCGAGGACGCCGTGGATATGCTCTGCGTGGGCGAGGGCGAGGAGGCCCTGGCTGATTTGTGCGACCGCTGGGACGCTGGCCGCGATTTTCTGGACACGCCCAACTTCTGGTTCAAACGCGACGGCGAGATCACGCGCAATGCGCCGCGTCCACTTACGCAGGACCTGGATAGCCTGCCGTTCCCCGACCGCGACCTCTTTGATTTTGACCGCTACCTGACGGCCTTGAACGGCCAACTCGCCATCCTGGCGACCAGGGGCTGCCCTTATGGCTGTACCTATTGCGCCAACAACTACCTGCGGCGTCTGTACCGGGGCCAGAAGTATGTCCGCTCGCGCAGCGTGGATAATGTGCTCGGCGAGATCGCGGAGTGTGTGGGCCGCTATCGCGTGCGGGCGATTGATTTCATGGACGATGTGTTCATCGCCAACCAGCGTTGGATACTGGCGTTCTGTGAGGAGTATGCCCGTCGCATCCACTTACCGTTTCGTTGCGGCGCGCGGGTGGAGTACGTGAACGATGAGGTCTGCGCCGCGCTCCGGCAGGCCGGCTGCACCTGGCTCTTCCTGGGCCTCGAGGCCGGCGACCCAACTATCCGCCACCAGGTGATGCATCGCAACTACAGCGACGAGCAGGTGGTGGAAGCGTTCCGCATCGCGCGAGCGCACGGCTTGAAGGTCGCCTCGTTCAACATGATCGGCCTGCCTCACGAGACTCTCGCAACCATGTGGAGGACCGTGCAGCTCAATAAGGCCGTCCGGCCGGACGACCTGCGGGTGAGCATCTTCCAGCCCTACCACGGCACCGAGATCCGCGACCTGTGCATCGCCGAAGGGCTGATAGACGCGGACACCCCGCCGGGCGACTTTCTGGAGAGCGTGGTCCGGCTCCCTGGCCTGACGCCCCGCCAGATCGAGACGTTCCGCCAACGCTTCGCCTTCCGCGTCTACTGGCCGCAGCAACCGTTCAAGGCCCTCATCTTCTACCTGGCCGGCCTGGCCCATGCCCCCTACGCCCGGCTGCGACGCTATCTGCCGGCAACCCTGGTACGATTGGTGAGCCGGGCCTTCAACCGCTGATGATCCTACCCTTGTACCCTCCCCGCCGGTTAGACCTGTGGGGGGTAAGCAGTTACGAAAAAAATACGACTACAGACGTATGGCTTGGGGGCCGCCGGCGTGATATAATTATCCTGATTCTGACGTTTTATGCTCGCGGCGGGTGTGTCACCCGCCATTGGGCGCGGGGTCGCCCAGGCAGACCCCTGGCGAGCACAAAGTCTATTAATACGAGGAGACTCAGTAGATGGAAATTTGTGCTCCTCGGCGGTCTGCGACCGCTGAGAAACGCGGGTCACAGACCCGCTTTGAGCGACTTTTTCCATCTACTGAGACTCGCACGCGCGGGGCGCACCCCCGCTTCGCGGGATGAAAATGCTCCCGCTGGATCGCCAGCCCGTAGGGAGCGGCCCGGCGGTGGATCTGACGATCCGCCGCGAGCGAGGGGGTT
Organism: Anaerolineae bacterium; assembly: GCA_034435155.1. Classification (GTDB taxonomy): domain Bacteria; phylum Chloroflexota; class JAHJIN01; order JAHJIN01; family JAHJIN01; genus DAOTYG01. The sequence goes on from DAOTYG010000255.1 coordinate 26,984, forward strand.
ATTTTCGGAGGAGGTGTACCGTAAAGATACGTAATCCGGCGTAGCGCAAATACCCGCTTTGATGGATGCGCCAGACCTTGTGGATGTGGTATGATCAGGGTGGGTAAGGTGAAAACAACCAGATGGGACGAGCGTCCCAATACGCACAGCAAAAGGAGGGCTTTACCATGTATCTACAAGGTTTTTCACGTCGTTGGATCCTCATCTTGACTGCCGTGGTCGTGGGCCTGATGGTGGCCTGCACCTGTGTGCCCCCGACTCAGGTATCCCAGGCCGGCAAGCCCACGGTCACCATCATCGCGCCGGCCGAAGGGGCCGAGTTTCCCCTCGGCCAGGCCATCTCCGTGCAGGTGCTCGCCACCGATAGCCAGGGGATCAGCCGGGTGACCCTGTCCGTCGGCGGGGGACTGGTGGACACGGTCAACAGCCCCAGCCCGCAGCCTTCGTTCAGCGCCACCCTGACCTGGACCCCTAACGCGGCCGGCGTTCAGGTGCTGGTGGTCCAGGCCTACAACGTGGGTGGCGCGGCCAGCGACCCGGCCATCGTCCGGGTGAACGTGGGGGGCGGCGGCCCCGGCCCCGGCGAGACGCTCCCGGTCATCGTCAGTTTCTCGGCCAGCCCGCCGTCCATCACCGCTGGCGACTCGTCCACGCTGAGCTGGAACGTCACCGGCGCCACCTCGGTAGAGATTGACCACGGCATCGGCCCGGTGGCCCTCAGCGGCACGCGCAGCGTCAGCCCGGCCAGCACCACCACCTACCTGCTCACCGCCCATGGCCCCGGCGGGG
>DAOTYG010000256.1:0-7375 GCA_034435155.1 Anaerolineae bacterium
CTACCCGCCACCCTCCCGCAGGTTAGAAAGCGGCTGGCAAGAGAGCGAGCAGCTCATTGCGGCGCACTTCAGTGCGGAGATTGCGCCCGAACCTGCGGGAGGGTAGGCAGTTACCCTGCGGGATGGTTTAGACGCCGACCAGCCGCCGGCTCTCTGCCAACAATGCCTCCACTGCCTCTGGCGACCGGGCTTCCGCGTACAGGCGCAGGATCGGTTCGGTGCCGGAGGGCCGGATCAGCAGCCAGCTATCATCCGCCAGGATATACTTGACCCCGTCGCGGCTGTTGATCTGAACCACCGGTTGACCGGCCAGGGTCGCCGGGGGTTGGCGCAACAGGTATGCCACCAGCTCTGCCTTGGGCATCCCATTGCTGGGAGCATCGTCGCGGCGATAGTAGAAAGCCCCCACCTCGCTCGCGATCTGGGCCAGCAGATCGGAAAGGGACAGGCCGCTCGTTGCCAGGGCCTCCAGGAGCAACAGGCCGCCCAGGAGGCCATCGCCCTCTGGGATGTGTCCCCGCACGCTCAACCCTCCGCTTTCCTCCCCACCGATGAGCACGTCCTCCGTGAGCATCAACTGGCAGATGTGATCAAAGCCCACTGGCGTCTCATACAAGGGCAGGCCGTAGCGTCCGGCCAGCACGTTGAGCCGGGCTGTGGTGCTGATGGTCTTGACCACGGCTCCACGCTGGCCCTTGTCGTCCACCAGATGACGGAGCAGGATGGTGAGGATGGCATGGGGGTCCACGAAGCGGCCCTGGTGGTCCATCGCCCCGATGCGGTCGGCGTCGCCGTCGGTGGACAATCCCAGGTCAAAACCGGCGTCCAGGATCGCCTGGCGCAACGCGCCCAGGTGGCGCTCGATGGGTTCCGGGTGCAGGCCCCCGAAGCCGGGGTTCAGCTCACTGTGGATCTCCTGGACCAGGCAGCCGGCCTCGGTCAGGAACCGGCGCAGGTAACCCCGGCCGGCCCCGTACATGGGGTCCACCACCACGCGCAACCCGGCGCGGCCGATGACATCCAGGTCCACCAGGGACCGCACATGATCCAGGTACGGCGGCAAGGGATCGAAACGCTGGATCAGGCGGCGGGCCTGGGGCGAGGCGTGGTCCACGTCAAAGTCCACCGCCCGGGGCTGGTGGCCGGTTTGCTCGTTGATCCGCAGGTGTTCCTCCACCTGCCGCGTGAGGTCCCGGGGTGCTGCGCCACCGTGGTCGGCCTTGAGCTTGATCCCGTTATAGCGCGGCGGGTTATGGCTGGCGGTGATCATCACGCCCCCGACGGCGGCCTGGTGACGCACGGCAAAGGACAGGGCTGGGGTCGGGCAATCGGAATGGGATAGATAGACCGGGATGCCGTTGCCGGCCAGGACGGCGGCCACCGCGGCCGCGTAGCGGTCCGAGAGGAACCGGGTGTCATAGCCGACCACCATGCCCTGGGTCGTGGCCGGGCCAGGCGCGTCCAACAGGCAATCGGCAATCGCCTGAGCCACCCGGCGCACGTTCGCAAACGTGAACTCCTCGCTGATGACGGCTCGCCAGCCGTCGGTCCCGAACTGGATGTCCATACTGGCGTCTCCTCTGCAAGTGTGAACCGGGCGCGCTCACGCGGCCCGGCTGCAAGAAACGTTCGTGCTTTCTGCCCCGATTATACCACACCGATGGCAGGAAGGCAAGGAGCGGTTCTTGACAGCCGTGCATAAAATTAAACGCACGAGGCCCCCGCCCCGCTTCGCGTCCCGGCGGGGAGGGGAAAGACTGCCTCATAAGGCTTTCTTGTTCCCTTACTGACAGGAGTTATGCACAGATGTCAGGCGGTTCTTGACAGCGCGCTGGTGGTGGGCTATAATTTAGCCAGCTAAATATTAGCTAACTAACGAAAGGCGGACCCACTCATGATCCCCGAAGCCATACCGGAAACCACCGGCTATCTGCTGGCGCAGGTCTGCAAACGCCACCGCGCCCAGGCTCATGCCCGGCTGGAAGCGCTGGGGCTGTATCGGGGCCAGCAGTTCATTCTCATGGTCCTGTGGGAACGCGAAGGGATCACCCACTCGGAGCTGGCCGAGGCCCTGCACGTCCAGCCAGCCACTATATCCAACGCCCTCAAGCGCATGGAACGGGCCGGTTTTGTGGTGCGTCGGCCAGACCCGATGGATCAGCGCGTGTCGCGCGTCTACCTCACCGACGCCGGCCGCGCCGTCCGCGACGCGGTGGAACAGATGTGGCGCGACATGGAGGCCCAGACCTTTGCCGGCTTTAGCCCGGAGGAGTGCCTGGCGCTCCAGGGCTATCTCCGCCGCATCATCGCCAACTTGCAGAAGGAAGGATGTCAACCATGCAATCGCTGCGTCGGATGAGCCATTTTGTCAAACCCTACTGGAAAGCCAGCGCCCTGGCCTTGCTCTTGCTGATCAGCGTGGTGGCCATGGACCTGACCATCCCACGCCTGACCCAGCGCATCATTGACGAGGGCATCGCCCGCCACGACCTGACGACGGTGTGGACCACGGCCCTGCTCATGCTGGGCGCGTCGGTTCTCAGCGCCCTGTTCATGGTGGCGAACACGCTGTTGGCGGTGCGCGTGGCCCAGTATTTCGCCGCCGACCTGCGCAGCGCGTTGTTTCGTCAGGTGCAGGCCCTCTCCTTCGGCAACCTGGACCGGCTCCAGACCGGCCAGCTCCTGATCCGCCTGACCAGCGACATCAACCAGGTGCAGGTGATCGTTGCCATGTCCCTGCGCATCCTGACCCGCGCGCCGCTGATGATGATCGGCAGCGTGATCCTGCTCGTCCTGACCAGTTGGGAACTGGCGTTGCTGATGCTGGTGCTGTTGCCCCTCACCGGGGGCGTGGTGTGGTTTTTCATCGCCCGGATGCAACCGCTCTTCTTACAGGTGCAGCGTCGGCTGGACAAGCTGAACACCGTCTTGCAGGAGAACCTGGCCGGCGTGCGGGTGGTCAAGGCTTTTGTGCGGGCCGGGCACGAGAACGCTCGCTTTGATCAGGCCAACCTGGACCTGACGGACCAGACGATCCGGGTGATGCGGTTCATGTCTCTGCTGTTCCCCACCATGACGCTGCTCATGAATGCGGGGACAGCCGCCGTCATCGGGTTGGGTGGGTTCCGGGTCAGCACCGGCGCGCTCACCGTGGGCGCGGTGGTGGCCTTTGTCAACTATCTGCTCTCCACCATGTTCCCGCTGCTCATGCTGGGGACGATGGCCGGGCCATTTTCGGCGGCGCAGGCCTCGGCCGGCCGGATCGTGGAGGTGCTGGACAGCGTGCCGGAGGTGCAGAACCGGCCCCAGGCCCGCACCTTGCCCCAGGTCGCTGGCCGCGTCGCCTTTGAGAACGTCTGCTTTAGCTATAACCACGATTGCAATGAGCCGGTGCTCAAGGGGGTCAACCTGGTGGCCGAACCGGGCCAGACGGTGGCGATCCTGGGGGCCACCGGGTCCGGCAAGTCTACCCTGGTCCAACTGATCCCCCGCTTTTACGACGTGACGGAGGGTCGGGTGACCCTGGACGGCGTGGACGTGCGCGAGCTGACGCTGCGATCCCTGCGCGCCCAGATCGGGGTGGCCCTCCAGGAGGCGGTGCTGTTCAGCGGCACGATCCGGGACAACATTCGCTACGGGCGGCCAGACGCCTCGGACGAGGAGGTGATCGCAGCGGCGCGGGCAGCCCAGGCCCACGATTTCATCATGGCGTTCCCCCAGGGCTACGATACCCTGGTGGGACAACGGGGCGTGAACCTCTCTGGCGGGCAGAAGCAGCGCATCGCCATCGCCCGGGCGCTGCTGGTGCAACCGCGCCTCCTCATCCTGGATGACAGCACCAGCGCCGTGGATGTGGAGACCGAATCCAAGATTCAGGACGCGCTGGATCGGCTCATGGCCGGTCGCACGAGTTTCATCATCGCCCAGCGCGTCAGCACGGTGCTTAACGCCGACAAGATCGTGGTGCTGGACCGGGGCCAGGTGGCGGCCGAGGGCACCCACGCCGAGTTGTTGGCCGCCAGCCCCATCTATCGGGAAATCTACCAGTCGCAATTGGGAGACGGAGGAGGGGCGCATGTCTAGCCCGGCCGCAACGCAACCATCTCAACAGGCCATGGTTGGGGGGCCGCGGGGGCCGGCGGCCATCGGTCACCAGCGCATCGAAAAGGCCCGCAACCCCCGTGGCGCCCTCAGCCGGTTGATCGCCTATCTGCGTCCCTACAAGCTGTCCCTGGCGGCGATCCTGGTCCTGGTCGTTTTGAGCACGGTGGCGGGCCTGATCGGGCCATATCTCATGGGTGTCGCCATTGACCACTACATGGGGGCCGGCGACCTGGTGGGCCTCTTGCTCATCACCCTGGCGATGCTCCTGGTCTACCTGTTCGTCTGGCTGACCCAGACCGCCCAGAGCCGGCTCATGGTCACGGTGGCCCAAAAAGCCCTGCGTGCCCTGCGGCAGGACCTGTTCGCGCACCTGCAAACGTTGCCCCTGAGCTTTTTCGACCAGCGACCCGTGGGCGAGCTGATGAGCCGCCTCACCAACGACATGGACGCCATCAACCAGGCCCTATCCCAGAACGTGACGCAGCTCGTCTCCGGCCTGCTAACCCTGGGCGGCATCCTGGTGGCGATGTTCGTCCTCAACCTGGGGCTGGCCCTGGGCAGCCTGCTGGTCTTGCCGCTGATGATCGTCGCGACGCTGGCCGTGGGGCAACGCACTCGCCAGGGGTTTCGGGGCTTGCAGATGCAGTTGGGTCGGTTGAATGGCCTGATGGAGGAGACCATCAGTGGGGAGCGGGTGGTGCAGGCTTTTGGGCAGGAGAAGGCGGTCCTGGCGGCCTTTGACCAGGCCAACCGGACCGTGCGCGATGCCGGCGTGCGGGCGCAGTTCTACCCCATGCTCATGCCGCCGCTCATGGGTATCCTGAGCAATGCCAGCATCGCGGTGGTGGCCGGCCTGGGGGGCTGGCTGGCGCTCCAGGGCCTGGTCAGCGTGGGCGTCATCGCCACCTTCATCTCCTATGCCCGGCGTTTTGCCGACCCGCTGCGCCAGTTGGCCGACCTCTATAACTCGATCCAGGCGGCTCTGGCCGGCGCGGAGCGCATCTTTGAGATCATGGACCAGCCGCCGGAACCTGCCGACGCGCCGGATGCGGTCCCCCTCGACGACATCGTCGGCGAGGTGGTCTTTGACCACGTGGACTTTGGCTACGTGCCGGGCGTGCCGGTGCTCAAGGACGTGGGCCTGGTGGCCCGGCCCGGCCAGACCGTGGCCCTGGTGGGTCCCACCGGCGCCGGCAAGACCACCATGGTCAACGTGCTATCCCGCTTTTACGACATCCAGGGCGGCGCGATCCGCATTGATGGCCGGGACATCCGCCACATTCAGCGGGACAGCCTGCGCCGCCAACTGGGTGCCGTGCTGCAAGACACGTTCCTCTTTTCCGAGACCGTGCTGGAGAACATCCGCTATGGGCGACTCGACGCCACCGACGAGGAGGTGATGGCCGCAGCTCGCCTGGCGAACGCGGACCAGTTCATCCGCCGCCTGCCCCAGGGCTACCAGACCCCGCTGTCGGAGCGGGCCAGCAACCTGAGCCAGGGCCAGCGCCAGTTGCTCGCCATCGCCCGCGCGGTGCTGGCCGACCCGGGCATCCTGATCCTGGATGAGGCCACCTCCAGCGTGGACACCCGCACCGAGGCCCGTATCCAGGAGGCATTATTGCGGCTGATGGAGGGGCGCACCAGCTTTGTCATCGCCCACCGGCTCTCCACCATCCGCCACGCCGACGTGGTGCTGGTCATCCACGAAGGGCGGATCATCGAGCGGGGCACTCACGAGGAGCTATTGGCGCAGCGGGGATTTTACCACCACCTGTACATGAGCCAGTTCAAGGGGCAGGCAGCGCAAGAGACTGCTCTCTCGTAAATACCTAGATTTTCTCGCGCCCACGCTCTGCGTGGGCGTGGCACTGCCCCCACTCCTCCGTGCTCGCGCCCACGACGCAGAGCGTCCCGCTGGCGTTCCCACGCGGAGCGTGGGAACGAGGGGAAACCCTCCGTGCTCGCGCCCACGCTCTGCGTGGGCGCGGCCCCACTCGCATGACGCGGAGCACCGGCCTGGCGTTCCCACGCGGAGCGTGGGAACGAGGGGAAACCCTCAACCATATTCAGGTCTCTGGTGAGTGCCGGGGTGTGCCCCAACGCCGTGGAGTGGGCACGCAGGTGCATGACGCCTCGGCTGGCGCTGTCATATCGTCCGTCAGGTAGATATAGGTTCGCTTCTCCATATTGCTAAAGCCGGCATGACGGCCGGCCCGGTCCACGGCGATGATGCTCAGGCGATCCAGATAGTTTCCGCCCAGATCGGCCAGGTCCTGCATGACCCGCTGGCCGGCCTCCGCCAACGGCAGTCCCATCTGGAGATAGAACACCACACTGCGGGCGGCGCAAACTCTTATCGCCATCTCGCCCATGCCGGTGCAGGTGGCAGCACCGTAGCGGTCATCGGCGTAAAAGCCGGCCCCGGCCATTGGGGAATCGCCCAGGCGGCCAGGGTATTTCCAGGCCCAGCCGCTGGTGCTGGTCCCGGCGCAGAGATGTCCCCCGGCATCCTGGGCGATGAAATTGACCGTGCCCTGGCCGGGGGTCTCTACCAACTCCTCCGTGCTCGCGCCCACGCTCTGCCTGGGCCCGGCACTGTCCCCACGACGCGGAGCGTCCCGCTGGCCTTCCCACGCGGAGCGTGGGAACGAGGGGAAGGGGAGTTCCGGGTCCAAGGCCCAGGTCAGCCAGCGCCACAGGTCCGCCCGGCCGGCTAACTCATCCCTGGTCAGACCGGCGAGTGCTGGCTCTTGCTGTAGTCGCCGCTCCCAGACCCGGCGGGCCTCCTCGGTCAGGAGATCACCCCGTTCACAGCCCATCTCGGCTGCGAACCGGCTGGCCCCCTCACCGACCAGGAGGACATGGGGCAGGCGTTCCATGACCAGGCGAGCCACCGAGATCGGATGCCTGTAGCCCCGCAAGGCCCCCACCGCGCCGGTCGTCCGGTTGTGGCCGTCCATCAGGCCGGCGTCCAATTCCACCTCGCCCAGCAGATTGGGGTAACCGCCATAGCCCACTGTGTGATCTTCAGGGTTGGCTTCCACCAGGCGGATACCTGCCTCCACCGCGCGCACGGCGCAGGCCGGTCCGCCGGCCCGCAGTACGCGCATGGCTTCCTCGATCCCCACGCTCCCGTTCTGGCTGGCTACCACGATCATGTTCTCTCCCTCGACTGCGTAACCGCCTGCCATCTGTGTCAACCTGAGAGGGCGGCAGTCCCACATTACGCCCTCTCCTCTCCCCAATCCCCTCCCCCAGAGTTGGGGGAGGG
>DAOTYG010000257.1:0-5216 GCA_034435155.1 Anaerolineae bacterium
CAGTTGTTTCCACGTCGCCCGAATCTCGCCCGGCGCACATTCGCTCGCCAGCAGCCAGCCCAATGCTGCGCCGCACTGCCGGCAGAACGTCTCGCTGTCGCTGGTGTCTATGGCCTCGGGCGGCGGCCACCGTCGAGTTGCGTATCCATCAATCGCCAGCACCAGGATGGCGTCGTGCGTGAGGGCCTTGAGGTTCTGGATGTGCGATGAGATGGGGTTCTCCGAAAAGACCACGTGGGCGTTGACCAGCCGGAAGCCGGCCTGCTGGAGCGCGATGGTCAACTCCGCCCAGGCGTTGGGGTCCCAGTGGTGGAACGTGAAGACAAGCCGGCCAGCGTCGCGCTTGAGCACCCGGCCGCATTCCCGGAAGATGCCAGACAGCACAGCGATGAAGCCGGTATCGTCGTCGGCCGCCTGGGTTGCCACCGCGCAGCGCGTCTCGTCGTAGGTCCAGTTCGCCTCGTCGGGCAGCAGGCGCGCCAGCCAGACCCGGAAAAACGTGGCGAGATCGCTGTACTGCACGTTGTCGTAGTACGGCGGATCGGTCACGATGATGTCCACCGAGTGCGACTCGATGGGCAGGCGGCGCGAATCGCCCTGGATGAGCCAGAACGCCTGCCGTTGCCCGGCCAGCGCGGCCTGGTCGAAGACCTCCACACCACCGTCCACTTCGCCGCGGATGGTGACCAGGTGTGCCTTGCCATCCGGGTCAATCTTGCGCTCGACCGGCGCCATGGCCCACTTCCGGCCCCGCTCGATGCGGTCGTGGAAGAGCTGCTGCAGATTGCCGGATGAACGCGCACGGTTGACGGGGTTGTTCTCCGCGACGGTGTACTGGAAGGCGTAGGCGTGCAGGGCAAAGACGTGCCGGATGGCGCCGGGCCGGCGCGTGGACCAGCCCTTGTAGCCGCACAGCAAGGCATTGAACTCCAGCGATGTGGAGACCAGCAGGGCCAGGTTGAGCTTGACCGCACCCGGGTAATTGCGCAGGAGCCGGATCGCGTGGTACAGGTACAGTAGTTGGCGCGACGAGAACACGTCCAGGTAGGAGCGCACGTTGCGGGTCAGCAGGTCGCCGGACTTGGGGCCATCGCGCACTACAAAGTCCTCAGCCGGCCCCAAGTCCAGCCCGGCGCGCAGCTCGTTGGCCCGGCGGATGCGGGCGAGGTCAGGTTCACCGGGCGCGCGGAAGAACAGCCCATGCTGGGGGCAGTGGCCGACCACGGCCAGGGGGACGTAGCGCGCGTAAAACGGCTCGTCGAGCAAGTCCTGGTATGTCTGCTGGCAGGCCGGGCAGACCGTTTCGCCTTTGAGGATCAGACGCCGTAAACCTCCCGCCGGCTTGGAACCTGCGGGAGGTTCATCGGTGATCGCCCACGTGTCCGGCCAGATGCGGATGATGCGCTCCCCCTCGTGGCGCAGCTCGTACTGGTCAATCTGCACAGATTCACCGCACGCGCACCGCTTGCGAACGCCGTGGAGGGTAAATTGCGAGTCCACCGTCTGCCCGCAGGCCGGGCATTCGGTTTGGAAGTAGTGCCCGACGCGCTGGTACAGGTCGGCAAAGAACCGCTCGAAGGCGGCCCGGAGGTCTGAGAGGGGCACCTGGGCCAGCGAGGCCCGGGCCTGCACCACCGGGATCGGGTCAATGTCTGCGCCGATGACGCTGGCGCCCAGGCGGATCGCTTCGTGCAAGGTGGTGCCGCCGCCCATCATCGGGTCAAGCACCACTTTGCCTTCCAGCCCGCCGGGCGCGTAATAGTCCCGGCGTTCCGGATCGGCGACGAACTGCTTGAGGATGGTGCGGAACGTGGAGCCGCAGCGCCGCGCCCACCACTTGTGCAGGTACGTGTTGGGCCGGAAGAGGTGCTTGTTGAACGCCTCAACACGCGACAGCGTATTGGCGAACTCTTCCGGGAAGGCATGGTCAATAGCCGGTCCGCTCTCGGCCTCGATGGAGGGGAGCAATTCATCCAGAGCCAGTTGGCGAGCCACACATGGTCGTTCCATCTTTCACCGCGCTACACTGGACCCTCCCGCAGGTAGAAAGCGGCAAGCCGGCCGATCCAGCCGATCATTGGGGGTCGCTCTGAACTGGCAATTGTGCCCTGACCTGCGGGAGAGCGGGTGGTTAATGCACCAGTTGGAACAGGTTCAGGTTGCCCCTCACGCCCAACCTTGCATCGTGGCCTCGACCTTTGGCACGAGGGCGCTCATGTTCACGCCCACGTCCCAGTCCGTCAGTACCTCGGTCACGGTCTGATGGTTACGGCTGCGATGGTAGACGTTCAGGTGCTGGATCATGGCCCGCCAGCCGTCCAGCCAGGTGTGGTAACGTTGCCGGTCGCCCAGGTTGCCCAGGTTGATGGTCCAACTCACGCCATCGGAGCCTTTGGACAGGAGACCGGGGTTGCGCGCGGTCACCGTATCGCCCACGGTCCCGAACTGGGAGGTGTGCCAGAACAAGGCCAGGGGGAAGGCCGGGTCCACGCCCTGGGTAGAGCACAACCAGTAAGCGATGGCGGCTTCGCCGGCCAGGGGGGAGGCCGCCCGGGCCAGGATGGTCCGGAAGCGATCCAGGGTGATGGATGGGGCGCGGAACACGGTGGGCACGTCCCAGCTCTGGCCGGTGAAAATACGGTACAGGCCCGCAGCCACGGCCTGGGCCTGCACCTGCTGAGTGGCCGGGTCCTTGAAGATGGCGGCATCCTGGGCGTTGGTCAGGTGACCCATCTCAAAGATCAGGGTAAAGGCCACCGGGTCCAGACCCCTGTTCCAGCCGTAATCCTCCCAACCGCGCCAGTCGTGCGCCGCCTGGGTTGAACGGTAGATACCCTGGCCCCATGCGCCGATCAGCCCGCGGGTCGTGTATTCATCCAGCAGGGTGCGGGCCAGGCCCTCGGCCTCTTTGCCATAGAGGATGAACGCCCCGCGCAGGTTGGCGTTGGTATGACCTTGCAGGTGCAGTTCGATGGCGATGTCTCCCCGGTCGCGGTTGGCCTGCTGGTCCTTCACCCATTTGATGGAGGGGTCCAGGTCGTGTTCGTGAGGGATGAGGACCACCCCACCCACGCCGGCCGGCAGCCCCCGGCCCTGGAGCAGGGCGTACACGCGGTCTGTAACCTGGATGTTGACCTGACGTTCTTTTAACCCATGTCCCTCCGTCCCCCCGGTCGTGGGGGAATGGCCGGCACCCAACCAGAGCGTTTTCTGAGCCATGCTCCACCTCCATCAACGATTATATCGTACTTCGGGGCAGAACGCAAACTTGTGCTTCCAATAAGCGACCGGCGTCGAGGCTTCAGCCGGCCTGCCCATAGTCTGTCATCTTCAACCGCCGTTCGACGGCGCGCCAGAGGTTCTCCCGGGCCAGGGGGTTGACGGCTGACAGGGTGGTCAACGCGGCCCGCGCGTGGGCCCGGCCGGAGTGGGCCGCCTGGGGGCAGGGCGGCGGCGGGGCCGGGAAGTCGCAGAGGGCGGCCAGATGCGCCAGTTCGTGCTCCGGGACGTGAAACAGGGGGCGGATCACGGTGATCCGCCCGTCAAAGAACACGGTTCGGGGGCAGATGCTCTCCAGGCGGCCCTTGTTCGCCAGGTTCAGCAGGATGGTCGCGGCCACGTCATCGGCGTGGTGGGCCAGGGCCAGGGTGGGATACCCCCGGGCATCGGCGGCGATGAAGAGAGCCTTGCGCCGGTGCCAGGCGCAGCGGAAGCAGTTCATGGGCCGGGGTTCGTCCGGCGGCACGTCCATGGGCACGAAGGCGTATTCGATACCCCGCGTCTCCAGCCAGGCGGCCAGGGTCTCGCGCCAGGCCGGGTCAGCGGCCGGATTGGCCGGGTCATAGGCGTGAAGGGCCAGCAGGTCGTATTTTTCCCGCGCCCTGGCCCGCCGGGCGTCCAGCAGGTGCAACAGGACCAGGCTATCCTTGCCCCCGGACACGCCCACCGCCACCCGGTCGCCGTCGGCGATGAGACCATGCTCGCGGATGGTACGGTTGACCCGCTTGAGCAGGAAGAAGGTGCGGCGCTGGCAGGTAGAAGGATGAAGGGTGTGGGATGAAGGATGAAGCGCCATCTTTATTCGCTTCCATGCGTCGCCCCTGCGTTTGCCGGGGTATACGGGTCCGCCAGGCCGCGCAGACGCGGGGTCTCGAGGCCTGTGCACTGGATGAGGACCTGAAACGTCTCGCCCAGGCCGCCGGGCGCGACCAGTTGCCAGGCGGCGCGCCGGGCGCGAGCGGCTTGTGATTCGTCGTCGCCCCAGGCTGCTGCCCGCTCCAAGATGCCCAGGGCCAGCAGGAAACGCGCCTGTGAGGTGAGACCGACCAGACGCAGGCCCAACTCCTCGCCGCGCCGCATGAGTGCCGTCCAGTTCACATGGGCCGTGAGATCCTGCTCGCCGACGGCCTGATACAGGTCCGTGTGGGCCACGTGCCGGCGATAGGCCATGAGCGAGCCGTGGGGAAAACGCCCGGCGCGCAGGTCGGTCGCCTGGTAGCCGTAGTCTATCGTCAGCACAAAACCGCGCGCCAATAGCGCAGCCACTTCCTTCAGCCAACACAACGCGGCCAGATTGACCTCGATCTCCTGTCCCTCGGCCAGGGTGATGTCTGACCAGGCCAGATAGGCGGCCAGTTCCGGCGTAGAAGGCTCGCCCAGCACCTCCACGAAGCGGTCGCCGTCCAGCTCCACCAAGACCTCACGCAAGTTACCACCCACGCGCCGGACCCGGTGGACTGGCAGCGCGTCCACGAACTCGTTGGAAAGCACGCACCCCACGATGGGGCGGGGGGTCACGTCGGGTAGGGCATGGAAGCGATCCTCACCCCACCTCCCGGCCCCTTCCCCTCTCCGCACATGGAGAGAGGGGAGGGGGGGATCGCCCACATCCACGAGCACATAGCGCAGGGCGGCGGCGAAGTCCGGCCAGCGCGCGGCCTCGGCCAGGATGTCCCGGGCCAGCAGGCCGGTCCCGGCCCCGCATTCGACCACGGTGAACGGTGCCGGCCGGTCCAGGAGTTCCCACATCTCCCACAGTTGGGCGGCCAGCATGGCTCCAAAGAGGGGGTGGACGTGGACGCTGGTGTAGAAATCGCCGGCCCGGCCCGGCGCGCGGCCCGGCGCGGTGTAGTAGGTCTGAACGGCCTGCCGCATAAACTCGGCGAAAGTGAGCAACTCCTCAGTCCTCAGTCCCCAGTCCCCAGTCCCCAGTCCCC
>DAOTYG010000258.1:0-18425 GCA_034435155.1 Anaerolineae bacterium
GGTAGCACTACACTATGGCGTGGAGTGCCGAGCGGGGCAGGCGGAGGCGTAATAACTCCTCCACTGACCAGGTGTGGTCAGTGAGGCCCGCCGCCACGGCCGGGGTGGCCTCCAAACTGGTGTGTACGGTGCAGAAGTTGTACACCACGCCGCCCCAGAATAGTTCATCTTCCAACCGTTGCGTCGCCCGGGCCACGCTTCGCGTGCGCGTGCGCCGGACTAACGCGGGCAGGCGCGCGCGCAAGGTGGCATTGAACCGCTCAATGAAGGCGGTGTTGATCACCCCGAACCCAACCTGGGTCATGGCGATGATGTCGTAGACCCGGTCGAGCGAGCCATGCACCAGGCGGCGAGAGATGCTCTGCACGGCGCGACCACTGTATTGCTTGACCACCTGGACCACGTGCAGGTCGGGCCACAGGGCATGGCGGGGGCGGCCTGGCCGCCCCGTCTTGACCGTGGTGTAGAAGGTCTGGAACACGGCCTTGGGGTAGGCCGCGAAGCCGTCCACGGCTATGAGCACGGCCTGAGTAGTGGAGGAGGCCGCCTGGCGCACCTTCTGCATCAGCCGCTTGACCAGGCCAGTGTCTCGCTTGGGGGACACCTCGCCCCAGAGGAACAGGCGGGAGAATACGCTCATCGCCGTCGCGATCCAGATCTTACCCTTCTGGGTCTGGACCTTGATCTCATCGGCCTGCACCTGGCCCAATTCCACCTGGCCGTTGCAGACCACCTGGGCTTGCACTGCCTTGCCGTGTTGCCCCCCACGGTGGAGCCAGTCCAACACCGTGCGCTCATCGATGAAAAACGCCGCCACGATAGCGGGCACGGGGCAACCGTGCGCCAGGAGGGTCAAGACCAGCACGATGACCCAGATTGGGTAGTGGAGGCCAAAGAAGACCGTGCCCTGGGTTTCCGCGAAGGTCTTGCCACAGGCGTGGCAGATGTAGCGCCGCTCCTGGTGGGAATGGATCCCGATCCGTTGCCTGCTGCCGCAGTGCGGGCAGGTCATGAGCTCGGGTTTGAGCGGGAGTTGCTCCATGAACTTCAAGGTCATGGCTAACCCTCCAGTAAGGTTGTGGCGAACGGGCCTACATCTTACCATAGCCTCCCAAGAAGGGCAACTCCACGCTATTCTGCGGTGCTACCGTGTGCGCGTGCCGGCTAAATACCCGGGTAAACGGCACTTCAAAGGCCCCAACCGGGGGAAGCCTTCAGGGAATCCATTGGGCAAAAATCCATCAGATGTTTGGGAGGTAGTAGCGCAAGACTGGGAAGAGCTATTATGGGATATCCCAAACGTAAAATCCAACCATCCCGAGAAAACGATCCATCCGTGCCAGTTCCCCATCGAACTCGTTGAGCGTTGTGTCCTGGCTCTTACCAATGAAGGGGATTGGGTATTTGACCCCTATGCCGGGGTGGGAACCTCCCTGATTGCGGCGCTCATGCACGGTAGACGCGCCATGGGTAGCGAGAAGGAAAAACAGTATGTTGAAATCGCCCGCGAACGTCTGTCAGCCTATTTTAACGGCACGCTTCGCTATAGACCCATTGGGAAACCAGTATATCAACCAACCGGCAGAGAAAAAGTAGCTCAAATACCCGATGAATGGAAAGGGGAGATGCAAAGGAGGCTATTGGAAAACAGGGGGGAATACGAATGATTATCGCGGGGATGTACTCTTTCAATTCAACCGGGGTAGAGAAGTTGTTGAAACCCGTTATGCAACTGAACTGCGCGAGGTGGAGCAAATCATCGCGGTAGTAGAAAGTGCACTATTTCGAGCAGTTTGTGTGGGACCTGGAACATCGCGGGGTGGCGGACATTGATATACCGGTGCTCGTGTTGGGGGTGATGGCGTAGGATATGAGTCGTATCGGGGTCTTGGGGGGCACGTTCGATCCCATCCATTACGGGCACCTGGCGGCGGCTGAGGAAGCCCGGGTGGCGTTGGGACTGGAGCAAGTGCTCCTGGTCCCGGCCCGCGTCTCGCCGCTCAAGCTGGACCAGCCGCTCACGCCGGCCCATCATCGCCTGGCCATGACCCGGCTGGCGGCGGCGTCCAACCCCCATTTTGCCGTCTCGACCGTGGACCTGGACCGGGAGGGGCCGTCGTACACGGTGGACACGTTGTCGCTCTTGCAGGCCGGGCTGGGGCCAGCGACGGAACTCTACTTTATCATGGGCACAGACAGCCTGGCCGGACTGGCCCGCTGGCATGACCCGGCCCGGCTCATCCAGCTCTGCCGCATCGTGGCCGTGAGTCGCCCGGCCGACGGGTATGACCCGACGGCTTTAGAACGGCTTGTACCCGGCGTTACGGAGCGCGTGATCCACCTGCGCGTTCCGCTCCTGGACATCGCCTCGTCGGACCTGCGGCAGCGGGTACGCCAGGGACGGTCGCTCCGCTATTATGTGCCGCCAGCCGTGGCGGATTATATCTACGCGCATCAGCTATACCATCCTCGACAAGTGGGAGGAAGTGAATGATCTCCACGACCGAGAGCATCGCCATAGAACAACGTATCCTGGACCATCTGGCCGAATTGATCCGCCTGGCCGGCCATCCTTTGACCACTGAACAACTGACGGAGCGGTATATAGAGTTGCTACGCGAAGCTGTAATCGAGAGCGAGAAGTAACTGTCTACCCTCCCGCAGGTTCGTGCTTTTTCGCGGACAGGCCCGTGGACGGCGCGCAAAAAGAGGAGACATGGTTCCCAGCAACCTGCGGGAGGGTAGGCTGAGCAATTGCGCGAGAAGGAGAATAGAACGTATGGCTGACAAGATCGCCTTTGTCGGCACCCCAGAGGACCAGACACTGGCCAGTTGGGTCTTTAACCTGCTGATGCTCCAGGGGGCCATGTTTCCCCTGGGTGCGCCCATCCGCCAGACGCTCACGAACCTGGCCGCCTATTTCGTGCAGAGCGGCGTGGATAGCGATATCCAGCGGATGGCGGCCCGGCTCGATGCCGTCCTCAGCCAGAATACTCAGGTCTTCCATCGCGAGCAGAGAGGAGACCAGGTCTTCATCAGCACCTCAAAACGAGGACATTATGTGCGGCCGGTGTTCCAGGTTCGGCCTCGGGAACACGAGTATGGCGGCGCGATCACCTTCCTGGATTTCGAAGAGACCATCGTGATCCCAGAGTTACCGCGCCCCGGCGAGCCACCGCCCACCGTGCCTCCGGCCCCACGCGAGGAGGAATATCGCCCCGCCCTGGTCCCAGAGGAGCCAGAGGTCGAGCCGGCTGTCCCCACCATACCTGTGCCCCGGCAGGTCCCCTCGGTGGACCTGACCCTGGAAAGGGAAGAGGTTCGGCGGCGCTATGGGGACATCCTGCGCACCCTCCTGGTCTCCAAGCTCAAGAGCGACTCGCGGTTCGTGCATTTCGGCGACGAGTGGTACCTGGAAGAGCTGCTGGTCCGTTTCAGCAAGGGCGATATGCGCCGGTTGCGCGAGTATATCGCCGATAGTGGCCAGCCGGAGACTGATACCACCTTGCTGGCCGAGGTCCTGGACAAACACCCCTACGAGGACGACTATGAACGCTACCTGTTCTCGTTGAACTATCGCCTGGCGGAGGACAAGACCTTCGAGTTCAAAGGGGTGGCCGAAGAGTACCTGTGGACTGTGCCGGAGACGCCGGCCTATGTCTCTGAGAACCGGTTGCTCCGGCCGCAAGATATCGGCACCGAGTATCGCTACCTGGAACGAGGTCTGGGCGAAGTGCTGCCCGCCGACACATGGACCCATGTGCTTAGCTACTTTGAGTGGGAAAACGGGGTCTTGCCCTACGATATGGCAGCCCGGGCCGTCTTGCCGCCGCCGTTTCTGGAAGGCCAACGCGCCGCCGTGCTGGAGTTCCGCCTGCCCCAATGGAGCCGGGTAACCTGGTGCGAGTTGCGTTACCCCAGTGGTGGCCGGGGGGGCTGGGTAGATGGGCTGGAAACAGTATGGCGGGAGCTGTTGATCCCCGGTGCTCGCCTGACCCTGCAACGCACTGACCGGGGTAACGTCTTCATCGTTTCCGTCGAACGCACTGAGCCGACTCCTATGCGGGTCCTGCGCTATGACGAACGACATGGCCGCTTTATGTTCCAGGAAGTTGTCGTCAATTACAAGGTGGACGAGGCCATGGCCCTGGTGGAATCGCGGTTCGCTGTCCTGGAGGGGGTGCGTCGGCTCAGCGAGACGGCGCGCTCCCAGACCGATGCGGTGCTCGCTTTTGCCTTCGAGCAGGTGGGCATCCCGGTGGACAAGGGCGGGCGCGATGCTTACTGGGCCGGGCTGGATGACCTGATGCCCGTAGTCAATATCGAAAAACCCCTCTCGCGTGAATATCTGCAAAATTATCTGGATACCCAACCATTATATGCCCGCGATGATGTGGCCGAAGGATACTATGTCTATTTCCCCAACATACGGTAGCCTGGCGACCCGGTCAACGGCTAACTGAGGAGGAAAACCATGAAAGAGATGCTCGTCGAAAGCATTCGCATGAGTCCCGTGATCTACCATCGTGTGGTAGTGCTCAAGGAGCGGGAAGGTGACCGACTCCTGCCCATCTGGATCGGGCCGCAGGAGGCCAACGCCATCGCCATGAAGCTGCAAGAGATCGAAACACCCCGGCCCATGACCCATGACCTGTTAGCGAACGTGTTCCGGTCCCTGGAAGCCCGCGTCTTGCGCGTGGTCGTCAATGACCTGGCAGATGACACTTTTTTCGCCTCCATCGTGGTGCGGCAGGACAAAAGGCAGGTGGAGATAGACGCCCGGCCCAGCGATGCCATCGCCCTGGCCGTGCGCCTGGATGTCCCGATCTTTGTGGCGGATCACGTGCTGGCTAAAGCGGCAGTGGTGCCGGAGGAGGAGGAAAAGGAGAGCGGCGAGGAACCGGCTATCTTTCGCGAGTTCGTGGACACCCTGGACCTGGAGGATTTTGGCAATTGATGGAAGCAGATCGTCAGGCGGCCCTGAAAGACTTGTGTGCCGAGATCGCCCGGTGTCGCCGGTGCGCCCTGGCTCAGACCCGCAAACTGACGGTGCCGGGCGAGGGACCTGTAGACGCAGAGGTGATGTTCATCGGTGAAGCGCCCGGTTACCACGAGAACCAGCAGGGTCGGCCGTTCGTGGGAGCGGCGGGCCAGTTCCTGGAAGAGTTGCTGGCCTCCATCGGTATGAAACGGGAGCAAGTCTATATCGGCAACGTCATCAAGTGCCGGCCGCCCAACAACCGCGACCCCCAGGCCGACGAGTTGGAGGCGTGTCGGCCTTACCTGACCCGCCAGATCGAATTGATCGATCCCCGGCTCATCGTCACCCTGGGCCGTTTCTCCATGGCCTATTTCCTGGGCCACCAGAGCATCTCGCGGGTTCACGGACAGGCCCACTGGCAAGGCGGGCGGCTCATCCTGCCGATCTTTCACCCGGCAGCGGCCCTGCACCAGAACAAGTACCGGGCCGCCATCGAGCAGGATTTCCGCCAGATCCCGGCGTTGTTGAACCAGGCCCGCCAGGCCGGGAAAGTAGAACCACCACCCGTGGCGCCACAGCAGTTAACCTTGTTCTAGAGCATGAACCCCCCGCCGGTTGCTGGGAACCGTGTTCCCCGGCTGCGACGGGCGGGAGCGGCCGGCGCGAAAACGCACGAACCGGCGGGAAGGTGGACAGTGACCTGGATTCAGGCCAGATCACGATACCGGGAGGCGAACTGACGGGGGATGTGGCCCAGGAGTCGGGTGCCGCTGGGGGTATGTTCTTCATGGTCAATGACGCCGCGTTGATGGAATAGGGCCACCAGGTCGCCGCGGTGGAACGGCACCACCACATCCAGCCGCACCATGTCGTGGAGCAGCACATCGGCGATGGTTTCCAGCAACCGCTCCAGACCCCAGCGCCGTAGCGCCGAGATGGGAACCGTGGTGCGCGACAGGTCGGCCAGTTCGGGGGGCAACTGCGAAGCCTGAGCCAACGCCGTGGATTCGTCAGCCAGGCGATCGATCTTGTTCAGGGCCGTGATCATGGGTTGGTTCACCACGCCCAGGTCCCGCAATACCTGACCCACCGTCCGGCTTTGCGCTACCGCCTGGGGGTGCGTCACATCCACCACGTGCAGGATGACATCGGCCTCGGTCACTTCTTCCAGCGTGGCACGAAAGGCGGCCACCAGTTCGGTGGGGAGTTTCTGGATAAAGCCCACGGTATCGCTCAGGAGCACCTCCTGTCCGCCGGGCAACACCACGCGCCGGGTCGTGGGGTCCAGGGTGGCGAATAGCCGATCCTCGGCCAGGACGTTGGCATTGGTGAGGGCGTTTAGCAGGGTAGACTTGCCGGCATTCGTATAGCCTACGATGGCCACCACCGGCACACCTTCGTGCTGGCGGTGCAGACGGTGCAGCCGACGATGGGTGCGCACCTCCTCCAGTTCCCGTTTGAGATGGGCGATGCGGGCCTGAATGCGACGACGGTCCACCTCCAACTGGGTCTCGCCCGGACCGCGTAGCCCCACCCCGACGCCGCCACGTGGGCCGGCCCCGCCGGCCTGCCGGGAGAGATGCACCCAGGCCCGGGTGAGACGAGGCAGGCGATACTCGTATTGCGCCAGCTCCACCTGTAACTGGCCCTCCCTGGTCCGGGCACGCTGGGCAAAGATGTCCAGGATGAGGGCGGTCCGATCCAGGACCTTGGTGTTCAGCTCCCGTTCCAGGTTGCGTTGCTGGCTGGGCGATAGCTCGTCATCAAAGATCACCACATCGTAGGGCGCGGTTGTGTGCCGGGCTTTGATCTCCTGCACCTTACCCCGGCCGATAAAGAAGGTGGGGCGCGGGACATCTAACCTTTGGGTCGTCGTCCCGACCACGTCCAGGCCAGCGGTGCGCGCCAATTCAGCCAATTCGGCCAGGGAATCGGCAACATCCCAGGCGTGGTCTGGGTTTTGGGTTAATTGCACCCCCACCAGAAAGGCTCGTTCGGGGGGCGGTCCCTGGTTCATAGGTCTCCTCTTGAGCGGAGGATTTAACCTGTTAGCAGCACAGATTCTATAGTGAGATCGACTGTGCGGATTATAACACAAACTGGCCTTTGTATCTACTCCGGCCAGGGGAACGTTACCGATTGGGGACACAGGCGAGAAGCCTGCGGCGGCCCCTGGAGTCGAGCCTTCGGGCGGGATGGAGACCGGCTAACGCTTCGACTCCGGGCGAGAGAAGCCTGCGGCGGCCCCTGGAGTCGAGCCTTCGGGCGGGATGGAGACCGGCTAAAGCTTTGACTCCGGGCGTGAGAAGCCTGCGGCGGCCCCTGGAGTCGAGCCTGCGGGCGGGATGGAGACCGGCTAACGCTTCGACTCCGGGTGTGAGAAGCCTGCGGCGACCCCTGGAGTCGAGCCTTCGGGCGGGATGGAAACCAGCTAAAGCTTTGACTCCGGGCGAGAGAAGCCTGCGGCGCCCCCTGGAGTCGAGCCTTCGGGCGGGATGGAGACCAGCTAAAGCTTTGACTCCGGGTGTGAGAAGCCTGCGGCGACCCCTGGAGTCGAGCCTTCGGGCGGGATGGAGACCAGCTAAAGCTTCGACTCCGGGCGAGAGAAGCCTGCGGCGACCCCTGGAGTCGAGCTTTCGGGCGGGATGGAGACCGGCTAACGCTTCGACTCCGGGCGTGAGATCTGTCCCCGAGAGCGTGTCGCACCCGAGGGCTGAGTGGCTGGCGGGCCTTCTTGGATAGCGAACCTGGGAGATAAACCTATGAGCAAAGAGACCTGGAAAAAGGTGTTATCTAAGCCTGGTGGGTTGCTCACGGTGGGTCTGGCCGGTGCCGGGGCGGTGCTTGTGACTGCCCTGCTGATCTGGTTCCTGCCAGATTCCCCGCTGCTGGTCCGGCCGGGGCTGCTTCTCATGGCCGTCCTGTGCTACCTGGCCTTAGCCGGTGGCGCCGTGGGCTTTCTGCTCGCCCAGCGGGAGGGGCAACGCCGGCAGCAGTTAGCAGAGGCTCTGGCTCAGGAGCAGGCGCGCCTGCAAAGCACTCAGGAGCAGACGAAGAAGCTCTTGAGCTTGCAGGAACAAACCCTGATGTATGCCCAGGAACTGAACAACGCGGTGCAACGTGAGCGACTGCTGGTGGACGAATTGGACAGCCTTCAGCGGGTCAGTATGGCCGTGCTCAGCGAGCTATCCCTGGAGGTCGTGCTGGACATGGTAGCCGAGGCCGTCGCCACCCTCACGCAAGCCGATACCGCCTCGGTCTCCCTGCTCACGGCAGACGACCGCATGAGGACGCATGTGGCGGTCTATGGTCTGGCGGCTGATGCGTTGCGGGGCACTTCTTCCCCGGCCGATACGGCCCTGCATGGCTGGGTGATCAAGAGCGGGGACCCGCTATTGGTGGACAATCTGCGCGATACGAACTGGCGGCAGGGCCGGGGCGCCATCCGCCGTGACGGCAAAAAGACAGCCATTGTCGCCCCCCTCAAAGTCAAAGGCCGGGTCATCGGCTGCCTCTCGGCGTTCGACAAGAAGCTGGGACAACCCTTCGATGAGCATGATCTGCGCTTGCTATCCCTGTTCGCCAACCAGGCCGCTATCGCTATTGAAAACGCCCGGCTGTATGAACAGGCCCACCAGGACCTGGCGGCCAAAGCCGAACAGGCCCGGCAGATCCAGCAAAGCGTCAGGGAGAGCCTGGCCCTGGTCCGCGATCTGCTCTCGACTGAACTGGCCGGGCAACCGGCCACTGGTCAGGGATTGCAAGCAAGTCTGCACCGCCTGCAGATGGCAGCGCAGGTCTATGATGTGCTGGCCCAACATGACTTTGAACCGCTGACCTTCGAAACGCTGGCGCAAGGCGTCAGTGAACTGCTCCAGGCCGCAGGTGGGCCGGCGATCACCCTGGCGAGCGAGCCAGACGGCGTATGGTTGACTGCGCGCCAGGCCCTGCCCCTGGCGCTCATCGCGGGAGAACTGATCCGCGCGACCGGGCCAGACGCGGCTGCGGCCGGCCCCTTTGAGTGGCGCGCCTATATCGCTGAGGAGGAAATCGTCGTCCAGATGCGCGGGCGGCCAACCCAACCCCGCCCTGGGGTCCTGGCCGCACTGGCTGACGAGTCCAGCCGGCGCATAATCCAAAATCTGGTGGACACATACCTGCAAGGCCGTCTGCACGTGGCCTCAGAAGGTGAGACCGTGACGGTCATCGTGCAGTTCCCGCTCGTGACCCGGCCCGCTCCGCCACCGCCTCAGGGGGTCCCCCTCGATGCGGCGCTAGAACCACCTTCCTTCTTGCACACCAGGCGATCATGATCGCAGGGGAATTATTGTCAGAACGCTTGCAAGCTTTGCCCGACTCCCCCGGCGTCTATATCATGCGAGATGCCGCCGGGCAGGTCATCTATGTGGGCAAAGCTGTGCGTCTGCGCGAGCGCGTCCGCTCATATTTTACCCCTTCGGCCAGCCACACTCCCAAGACCCGGGACCTGGTCCAACATATCGCTGACCTGGAGACCATCGTCACCGCGTCGGAGCTGGAGGCCCTACTGCTGGAAAACATCCTCATCAAGCAGCATCGTCCCCGCTACAATGTGCGCCTCAAGGACGACAAGACCTATCCCTATATCAAGGTGACCGTCCAGGAAGAATGGCCCCGGGTGCTCATCACCCGCCAGTTGCAAGATGATGGCGCACGCTACTACGGCCCTTACAGCAGCGCCCGCTCCGCTCGCCAGACGGTGGAGCTCCTGGACCGGCTCTTCCCGTATCGTTCGTGTGACCAGGCGATTGACGGTCAGGCCCGGCGACCGTGTCTCTATTATCACCTGGGGCGGTGCCTGGGACCATGTATCGGCACGGCTGACCACCAGGCGTACCAGGCGGCAATCGAGAATGTCTGTCTGTTCCTGGAAGGTAAGCAGGAGCGGCTCATCGCCGGCTTGCAGGCCCAGATGGAAGCCGCCGCTGAAGCCCTGGAGTTCGAGCGGGCGGCCCACCTGCGCGATCAACTGCGGGCTGTGGAGAACGTGATCCAGCGGCAACGAGTCATCTCCCAGGCCCTGAGTGACCACGATGTCATCGCCTTTGTGCGCGATGATGGCGAGGCTTGCGTGCAGGTGTTCTTTATCCGGGGCGGCAAGTTACTGGGCCGGGAAAACTTTATCCTCACCGGCACCAGGGGCGAAGATGACCGCGAGATCATGACCAGCTTTGTGGAGCAGTACTACACCCAGGCCACCCACGTGCCCCGGGAGATCCTCCTCCAAAGCGAGGTGGACGAGGCGGCCATCATCGTGGACTGGTTGGAGAAAAAGCGCGGCGCCAGGGTGGTGCTCCAGGTGCCGCGCCGGGGCGAGAAGCGGGAGTTGATCGAGTTGGCCGCGCGTAATGCGGCCCAGGCGCTAGCGGAGATGCGCGCTCGCTGGCTCACCGATCCACACCAGACCTCCGCCGCCATCGCTGAATTGCAGGAGACCCTGGCTCTGGACCGGCCCCCGTTGCGCATCGAGGGCTATGATATCTCGGACATCCAGGGTCAGAGCGCGGTGGGGGCTATGGTGGTGTTCCAGAACGGCCTACCGCGCCGCCGGGACTATCGGCGGTTTCGCATTCGGACCGTCGCCGGGGCCGACGACTATGCCATGTTGCGGGAGGTATTGCGCCGCCGCTTCAAACGGGCCAGGGGGATGACGGAGGAGGAGGCCTGGACCAGGCTCCCGGACCTCATCCTTATTGACGGGGGTAAGGGGCAATTGAACGCGGCTCTGGAGGTGTTGAACGAGGTCGGCCTGTCCATCCCGACCCTGGGCCTGGCCAAGCAGCAGGAAGAGGTCTATTTGCGTGGCCAGACAGAGCCGCTCAGCCTGCCGCCTGATTCGCCGGGGCATTACCTGCTCCAGCGTATCCGCGATGAAGCGCACCGCTTTGCCCTCACCTATCATCGCCAGGTACGCCAGAAAGAGGGCCTGCATTCGCGTTTGGATGACATCCCCGGCGTGGGAAGCAGACGCAAGGCGGCACTCCTGCGGGCCTTTGGTTCCCTTCCGGCCATCCGCCAGGCTTCCGTGGACGAGATCGTCACCGCGACCGGCATCCCCCGCTCCCTGGCCGGGCGGATCAAAGACGCCCTGGGTGAATGATTGGACTTTGGACCACACCACAGGGGGTAGAGGCTTTAGCCGGGGCTTTAGCCGGGGCTTTAGCCGGGGCTTTAGCCGGTTGTGCCCACAAGACCTGCAGGCTCGACTCCAGAATTGTCCAAAGCCCGGTGAATGATCGGTGGTCACTCCGTTCTAAATCGGCTGCTTTCACAGCAGGGGAGAAGGGTTTTTAGGGGTTTAGCGACGGCGAAGCCGTCGCCAAACCCCACACCCTGGAGGCGGGGAGCAAGGAGTAGCCCTGATTGGGTCTGGAACTCATAATCACCACTCAGTGGAGTGACTACCGGATGATGATCAGCCTGGCTTTAATCCCCAATCATACGGGATCTCCGGCGAATCCCACGGGACACGGTATTCATCCGGCTGGGTATAGTTATAAAGCTGGGTGGGCACATTAACGATCAGGGCTGTCTCCGGGCCAATGCCCTTGAAGCCGTGCAGCACGCCCCGGGGTATCTTGAGCAGGAGCGGGTTCAGCACACCCATAAAGAACTCGTTCACCTCGCCGTGGGTGGGTGAGCCGGGCCGGGCATCATATAGTACGACTTTGGCCATACCGGCCACGCAGATAAAATGATCGTCCTGGAGCTGGTGATAGTGCCAGCCCTTGACCACCCCGGGGTAGGCCGCCGTGATATAGACCTGTCCAAAGCGATCGTATTCTTCCCAGTCGGAACGGAGCATTTCCATGAGCCAGCCGCGCTCGTCGGGAATGCGTTTTAGTTGCCGGGTTTTCACCCCCTCAATCATAGATCCTCCCCATTGGATAGTTAACCCCTGACCGCCGCCCGGTGGCCGTGGTCATAGTTCCCACTTGCCGCATCGCCCACCCCACCGGGCGATGGTCTCGCCAGCCATCTTGATGACCACCACCTCGCACCGGTTCGAACAACCACCGCACTCGAAGGACGAGGTGTGATATTCGATCTCGGCCAGCCCAAAGCCCCGGAACCGGGTCTCCGCTCCGGTGTAGGCCACGTGCTCATGGGCCAGGATGGCCGCGCCGATAGCCCCCATGACCTCGTAATGCGGCGGGACGATAACCTCGCCTCCCAGGGCCTCCGCAAAGGCGCGCACCATGCCGGCGTTGGCCGCCACACCTCCCTGGAACACCACCGGCGGCCGGATATCCTTGCCCAATCCCACGTTGTTCAGATAGTTGCGCGCCAGGGCCTGGCAAAGGCCATACAGGATGTCCTCCACACGATGGCCCATCTGCTGTTTGTGGATCATATCGCTTTCGGCAAAGACGGTGCAACGGCCGGCGATGCGCACCGGCGTCCGGCTTTGAAGGGCCAACGGCCCAAAGTCCTCGATTCGCAGATTCAAGCGGGCAGCCTGCTGGTCCAGGAACGAACCCGTGCCTGCGGCGCAGACCGTGTTCATGGCAAAATCGGTGACGATCCCGTCACGCAGGATAATGATCTTGGAATCCTGCCCTCCGATCTCAAGAATGGTCTGGACCCCAGGCACAAAATGCGCGGCCCCGACCGCATGGGCGGTGATCTCGTTCTTGACCACATCAGCGCCCACGATGACGCCAGAGAGTTGCCGGGCGCTACCGGTGGTCCCCACACCCCGGATGACCGTGCCAGCGGGCAGGGTCTTCTCGATCTGGCGCATCCCGTCCTGGATGGCGGCGATGGGCCGACCCAGAGTGCGGATATACAGACTGGTCAGCAATTCATCCTTTTCGTTCAATACGGCAAACTTGGTGGTGACAGAGCCAACGTCCACGCCAAGATATGCCGATTGTCGGTCGGCAACTGTAAACGTTTTCATCTTTGCCCCAGACTTTCACGCCACGAGTCGCCCCTACGCCACCCGTATCGCCCCCTGTGGGCAATGACGCACGCACTCCAGGCAGCGGATGCACTGGGCCGAATCCGGGGCCTGGTGGATCGCGATGTCCACCGGGCAAACCTGCTGACAGGCATTGCACCGGATGCATGATCCCGCATCTACCACCAGCCGCACCGCACTGACCCGGTTGAACGGCGACCAGATGGCCCCCAACGGGCAGATGAAGCGACAGAATGGCCGCCGGGTGAACGCCATCCAGACCAGGAAGACGGCCAGGATGACCAGCTTGAGGCCAAAGAACCAGCCAATCTGTGCCCGGACATAGTCGTTCAGCAGGGCCTGGGGGACGCCCGCCTCCAACGCCCCGGCAGGGCATAACCTGGAGAACCACGGCTCGCCGGTGAGGAACGGTATTAGCAAGACCAGGATCACCAGGATAGCATAGCGCAACCAGCCCAGGCTGGGGAGCCGGATGCGCGCCTTCTCTTCCGTTGCGGAAGAGTTTCCCACGTGCGGGGCGCAACCCGTGGCACTAAAATATGCTGCGCGACCGTGCTCGCGCGGGGTGTGCCGTCCCGCGTTGGCGGCGGGTCGCAGACCCGCCGCGAGCAGTGGGCTATTTTCGAAAGAGGCCCGGCGGAGCCGGCGGACCAGGCGCGCCCGCAGCTTGAACAACAGTTCCTGGAGGAACCCAAAGGGGCAGAGCCAGCCGCAGGCCCCCCGGCCGATGAGTGCCCCGGCCAGGCCCAGGATACCCAACACATAGACCGGGAGGGCCTGCAACATCCCCAGCGGATCGCCCCAGCTCAGGGCCAGGCCCATGCGCACAGCCATGTGTTGTAGCGTGCCGATGGGGCAGGCGAAAGCCGCTGCCGGGCAGGAATAGCAGTTCAGGGCCAGACAGGGCACGCCCCGGGTGACCTCTTGGGTAATGTAAGAATTGAGGACCAGTGACGACGCCAGTTGTACCGGCCAGCGCGGGATACGCAACAGGTGAGAAACCAACCTGGTCATGTCAGCCCCTCGCATTCTACTGAATGCCGATGCACGACATTCATAGGAGCAGGGCATTGACCAGGGTAGCCTGATATTGATCCCAGAGCAGGCCCAGCAGTATCCCGGCGATACAGAATACCGTCACCACTTTCCAGGCGCGGCGCGTCCAGGTTGGGGTCATCGGTCCTCCAAAAATAACAGTCTCATGGCGGTTGCCCTGGGCCGGGGCCGGTAGGGGCGACCCTGGCGGTCGCCCCGGGCCGGGGCCGGTAGGGGCGACCCTGGCGGTTGCCCCGGGCCGGGGCCGGTAGGGGCGACCCTGGCGGTTGCCCTGGGCCGGGGCTGGTGGGGGCAACCCTTGTGGTTGCCCTGGGCAGGGGCAAGCCCTGCCCCTACCGCGCCCTGGGCCGGGGCTGGTGGGGGCAACCCTGGCGGCCACCCTTGATTATGGCCCGGTCAACCGCATCGTGCGTACGAGCCTGTCAAAGTCTGCCCGATACGCTGCGTCCTCCAGGCGGATCTGGAGGGCGCGATAGGTCCGGCCCTCCACAGTGCGGTTCAGCTCAAAGTAGGCGAAGGGCAACGAGAGCTCCAGCTTTTTCTCGCCGGTGGCAGACAGGATGGGCTGGTACTCCCAGGTGGTGACATAGCCGGTCACCCCCTGGGCCTCCACCTTCTCGATGCTCACCAGCTTCTCAAAGCCCTGGATCTCGACGATGGCGGCGATGCGCACATACTCCTCGAAGGACATGGCGGCGATATTCTGGCCATTGTATTCCTCCGGCGGTATCACCGCGTCCACCATGATAATGATGTGCTTGGTGCCGGCCGGCGTCGTCTTGGGGCTAAAGCTGGCCCCGGTGCCACGATCAGGGAACTCGTAATAGGTCCAGTCCGGGCTATACTGCACCTGGTAGCCCAGCTTGCTGTTTGTGTAGGTGAGCCAACCGGACGGGCCGCTACTAACTTGCAGGCCGGGTTGACAACCGGCGGCGGCCATCAACACCGCCACCAAAATCAAGGAAATACACCACTTGTTCATACGCTCCCTCCTGATTATAATTACCACCCGGCGCCCCAAGGGCCTTTGACCGGGCGCTTCGCCATAATGCCCCAACCGACCACGTGGGTGGTCGGCCGGCGCGAATACCGCCGGCAGGCCAGATGGAATACCCGCTCAATCTACGTGGTAGATGCGTTCTCCATTGTACCACATTCCCCTGTTGACTTGCAAGCAGGGGGGTGCTATAATCAGCCCATTCTGATACACGGAGAAGAACCATCATGAGTGAGCAACAAAAGCGATACCTGGCGAACCCGGAGGTGTCCTGTCGAGAAGAAGGCCCCGATGAAGGGGCGATCCTCTTCAACCCCGATAATGATGCGATCCTGGTGCTCAACCCCGTGGGCCTGTTGATCTGGCAGGCATTGGCCCAGCCCCGCTCGAAGGACGAGATCGTGGACTATCTTATGGAGACCTGCGAGGACGTGCCGGCTGATCGGGTTTATACAGACCTGGATACTTTTTTCCAGGCTTTGCAGCCCGGCGGGTTTATCGGCGAAGTGTTGGACTAGAGCCGCGATAGCTCGCGGATTCCGCAGCACAGACCCTTGTGGGAGCCAGGGCCAGGCCCTACGCCCGCTTTCTAACGAGACTGGAAAGGGAAGATTGGGGACATGACGGAGGAGTCAATAACCTATACCATACCCCTCCCCACGTCAGTGGAGATTGCCCTGACCGGCCGGTGCAACCTGCGCTGCCAGTACTGCTTCTATGCCGATGAGATGACCGCTCTCCAGGACCTGCCCACGGAGCAGTGGCTGGCCTTCTTTGCGGAACTGGGGCGGCTGGCCGTCCGACGGGTGACGTTGACCGGTGGGGAAGTTTTTACCCGCCCAGACTTTTGGACGCTGGTAGATGGCGTCATCGCCAACCGGATGCGCTATAGCATCCTGACCAACGGCACCCTGATTGATGAGGAGGTGGTGGCCCAGTTCCAGGTGGGCAAACGCCGACTGCGCCTGGACTCCATCCAGGTCTCCATTGACGGTTCCTGTGCGGAGGTCCATAACCGCAGCCGGCCCGGTAGCTTTGACCGGGCATTACGCGGCCTGCGGCTGCTCAAGGAGGCCCGGTTTCCGGTCACGGTCCGTTGCACCATCAACCGCCACAACCTTCACGACCTGGAGAACGTGGCCCGCCTGTTGTTGGAAGACGTGGGGCTGCCCTCGTTCAGCACCAACAGCGCCATGCCCATGGGCGCCGGCTGTGACAACCAGGGCGACATCACCCTCACCCCCGCCGAGACGTGGGAGGCCATGCGTATCATGGAGCGATTGATGGCGCGCTACCCCGGTCGGCTCCAGGCCCAGGCCGGTCCCCAGGCCAGGCTCAAGATGTATGCTGAGATGGAGCACGCCCGGCGCACCGGCGAAAAGACCACCCGCTGGCAGATGGGCTACCTCACTGCCTGCGGCTGTACCTTCTCCAAGCTGGATGTGCTGCACGACGGCACCATCGTTCCCTGTCACCTGTTATATAACCTGCATCTGGGGCACATCGCCGATGGCTCGTTCGCGGAGATCTGGCGCGAGCACCCCACCCTGCAGGCCCTGCGGTCGCGGCGGAGCATCCCCATGCGCCAGGTGCCCGGCTGCCAGGATTGCGAATGGGCAGACTATTGTAACGGCAGTTGCCCCGGCCTGGCCTATGAACTGACCGGCGACTTTAACCGCGCCAACCCAGATGATTGTTACCGACGCTTCCTGGCGGGGACCAGTTCATATCGCCCGGAGAACCACTAAAAGCCTATCCGAAAAAGGTGTAGGACAGCCTTTCCAGGCTGTCCAGGCAGGCTGGAAAGCCTGCCCTACAGTTTTTCGGATAGACACTAATAGCCCATCTGAAAAAGGTGTAGGACAGCCTTTCCAGGCTGTCCAGGCAGGCTGGAAAGCCTGCCCTACAGTTTTTCGGATAGACACTAAAAGGAAATAGTCCATGCCTTGTGAAGAAGTCACTGCCCCGGCCCCAGGCCAGATGGAAACTCAACTGGACCTGCCGGCCGGCGTCCCGCCGTTGAATTCCCTATACGTTTACGCCTCTGGCTCCTGCAACCTGGCCTGCCGCCACTGCTGGATCGTGCCAGAGTACCGGGAGAACGGCCAGGACGGCCGGCACATCCCCCTGGAGTACGTGGCAAAGGCCATCCAGGAAGGCCGTTCCGTGGGCCTGCGCGGCATCAAGCTCACCGGCGGTGAGCCGACCTTGCACCCGCAGTTCCGAGAATTGGTCACCCTCGTCGCCGGGGCCGGCCTGAACGTCACCATCGAGACCAACGGCACGCTCATTGACGATGACCTGGCTGCCTTCTTGAAGGCCACGCCCCAGGTGACGTTCATCTCCGTGAGCCTGGACGGGGTGGACCCGGCCACCCATGATGCCCTGCGCGGGGTGCGCGGGAGCCACAAACGGGCCATGAGCGGCATCCGCTCGTTGGTCCAGGTCGGCTTCCGGCCCCAGGTTATCTGCACTCTGCACCAGGGTAACGTGACTCAGATGGACGATCTGGTAACTCTGGCCGGGGAGTTGGGCTGCGGGTCGGTCAAGTTCAACCTGGTGCAGGAGATGGGTCGTGGGGAAACCTTTGCCGGGGAACAGGGCCTGCCGTTGACCGAGATCATCCAGTTAAACCGCCATGTGGAACGGGAACTACAGCCCCGGAGCCGGGTGCGCATCTTCTTCGACATCCCCTTTGCTTTCCGGCCCCTGTCCCGGCTCTTGAGCGGCTCATTGGACCGCTGTGGGGTCCTGGGTATCCTGGGTCTGTTATCCGGCGGCGAACTATCCCTCTGCGGCGTGGGAGTCACCGTCCCGGAGTTGATCTATGGGCACATCGCCCGGGACAACCTGCGCGATGTGTGGTGCAATAGCCCGGGCCTGGTGGAATTGCGGACCAGGATCCCAACCCAGTTGGAAGGCATCTGCGCCGAGTGCCTGCACCGGGACCTGTGCCTGGGCAGTTGCATCGCCAATAACTACCACGCTGCCGGCAAGCTGAACGCGCCATACATGTTCTGCCATCGGGCGGCAGCCCAGGGGTTATTCCCGGCCTCGCGCAGGAGATAAACGTTGGTTTGAGTCAGGGGGTACTTTGCCCATCCCACCCCGGCCCTCCCTTCCCTCTCCGTTGCGGAGAGGGAAGGGAAGCGTGAGGGAGGGGTAGGGTGAGGCCAAAGCCATACTATTATCCGGCTATTTCGCAACGCAGACCTGTTTTAAGGTTGGGCAAGCCCCAGTGGCCGCGGCCCGGCCCGATGAGAAGAGGACACTGAACTTTCAGTGTCCTCATTCTTTTAGCCAGCGGCACCGGAGTGAGCGTTCCATGGCGGGGACAGATCTCACGCCTGGAGTCGAAGCTTTAGCTGGTCTTCACCCGCAAAACCCGCCTGAAGGCTCCACTCCAGTGCCCATAATCGTTCCGGCAC
>DAOTYG010000259.1:0-34900 GCA_034435155.1 Anaerolineae bacterium
CTACCCTGAACCCTCCCGCAGGTTAGAAAGGGGCTGGCAACCGATGCAGCCGGTCATCTGGGCGTGCTCTGGTCTGGTCATTGCGCCCAAACCTGCGGGAGGGTAGGTAGTTACAAGCCTTTCTGGTTTTTTGCGGCGGCTTCGCCGCCGCAAAAAACCCCTAGGAGGCATTCTTTTCCCTCCCCCACCAGGGACACGAAGTGGGGAGTGGATCAGTGTCCTCATGCGTTTAAATTACGCACGGATGTCAAGTTACCAGGCGGGGGCCGGTGATGTGACCGGTTACCCGGAAGCGGGCCATATCCCCGTCTTACTGGACCAGGTCCTGGCCTGGCTGAACCCCCAGCCGGGCCAGGTGATCGTTGACGGGACGGTGGGAGCCGGGGGACACGCGGCGGCGATCCTGGAACGGTCCGCCCCGGATGGTCGGTTGCTGGGCCTGGATGTGGACCCGGCGGCCCTGGCCCTGGCCCGGTTGCGCCTGGCGCCTTACGGTCGGCGGGTTACCCTGGTGCAGGCGAACTATGAACAACTGCATCACGTCGCCCCGGCGCATGGTTTTGCGGCCGTCCACGGGATCCTTTTGGACCTGGGGCTTTCGTCCCACCAGTTGGCAGACCCGGCCCGGGGCTTTTCCTTTCAGACCGATGGCCCCCTGGATATGCGCTTTGATCCCCAGGGCGGACGGACGGCCGGTGACCTGGTGAACCGGGCCTCACTGGCCGAATTGACGCGGATCATCGCCGTATACGGTGAGGAACCCCAGGCCCGGCGCGTTGCGGCCGCCATCGTGGCCCATCGTCCGTTGCATACCACCGGCGAGTTGGCCCAGGTGGTTTCCCAAGCCATCGGTGGCCGGCGGGGGCGCCGGATCCACCCGGCCACCCGCACCTTCCAGGCCCTGCGCATCGCGGTCAACGACGAGCTGGGCTGCCTGGAACGCGGTCTATGTGCCGCCCGGGACCTGCTGGCTCCCGGCGGTCGTCTGGTAGTTATCGCCTTTCATTCCCTGGAGGACCGCCTGGTGAAACACTTTTTCCAACGCGAGGCCCGGGATTGCCTCTGCCCGGCGGGGTGGCCCATCTGCACCTGTGGGCATCAGGCCAGCCTGGTCGTGTTGACGCGCAAGCCTGTGCGGCCCACCCCGGCCGAGGTGGAATACAACCCCCGGTCCCGCAGCGCCCGCTTGCGCGCCGCCCGCAAATTGTAAGATTTCAACATGACTCACCAGACCGAGACCATTAATCCCTCGCCCCTTGTGGCTCGCTGGCAGTGGCAGCAGCGACTGGAGGCCCAGGGTTTCAAACCCCTGCTGGCCCTCTTTGCTCTGGTCTGCGTGATGTGCCTGCTTTATCTTTATCAGACCAGCAACCTGGCAACTGCCACGTATACGATTGCTCATCTGGAGGCCACTCGCGCCCAACTCCTGCGCCGCCACGAGCAACTGGAGGCAGAGGCAGCCCAACTCGAAAGCCTGGAACGGGTCTACCGCGAGGCCAGCAGTCGGTTGGGTATGGTTGAAGCGACCGAGGTGCATTATCTGCTCGTGGCCAACCTGCCGGCGGAGGAACCGGTAGTTCACGCCTTTGCGCCGGGTCGGCCGGCCAGCGCCGCGTCCGGCTCCGCTGACTCCGAGACTTTTTCCCTCGCCGACATCTGGCAGATCGTCGTAGATCAATTCCTGGTCTGGGGTGGTTTGCCGGTCCGCTCCGAAGTAGGGCAGGCTATGCCCGCCAGATGATGGACAAGAGATGTCATTCTCACCTGAGATACCCAGGGAGGAATACCGCCGCCGTTGGCAACGACTCATGCCGCTGGTCCTGATCCTGGCCGGGGGGGCAGTGTTGGTGGCGATCAAGTTGGGCCAATGGCAAGTCCAGGAACGCCGTGTCCTGGCGGCCCGGGCCGAGGAGATGCGCTACTATGAGGAAATCATCCCCCCGCGCCGGGGGCGCATCTTTGATCGCTCCGGGCACGCCCTGGCGGTCAACCTGCCCTGTTTCGCGGTAGGCGCGACGCCCCGGCTGATCACTGACCCGGCCGGTACAGCCGACAGGCTGTCGTTGGTGCTGAACATGTCCCGCGCCGAGCTGGCGCGCCGCCTTACGTCCGACCAGGCCTGGGTTTTGCTGAGCCGTCACGTGTCTGTGGACACGGCCGAGCGTATTCGGACTATGAACCTGCCAGGCATCCAGTTAGATGAAGAATCGCGACGGGTCTATCCGGGCGGCTCCCTGGCAGCCCATGTGGTGGGTTTTGTAACCTGGGATGGGGTGGGCTACTATGGCATCGAGGGTGAACATGACCGGGTCTTGCGCGGCGTGGCCGGGACGGTGATCGGCGAATGGGACCCCCACCGGGACATGGCCATTGCCGGGACCGCGCGCTACTTCTCGCCGGCCCGTGATGGCAGCGATTTCTACCTGACCATTGACCGGGCCGTACAAAGCGTCGTTGAAGAGGAGTTGGAACGAGGACTCAAAGAGTATGGGGGCACCGGCGGCAGTATCATTGTAGTGGAGGTGCGCACTGGCTATATCCTGGCCATGGCCAGCCGCCCCACGTTCGATCCCAATGAGTTTGCGGATCGACCGCCAGAGCAGTTTGTGAACCCGGCCATCAGCGCCCATTATGAGCCAGGCTCCGTATTCAAGCTGGTGACGATGGCGGCGGCGTTGGATAGTGGGGCGCTCCGACCAGAGGATAGCTTTTATTGTGCTGGCGAGCTGGCCATCGGGGGGCAGATCCTGCGCCCCTGGGACCGCAAGGCCCATGGCCTGGAGACCATGACCGAGGTCCTGGCGCACTCGTGTAACGTCGGCGCGGCTTATGCCAGCACCCGGGTCGGCGCAGAGGCTTTTTACCGCTACGTGTTCGATTTTGGGTTTGCCCAACCCACCGGCATCGAGTTACAAGGCGAAGCGAAAGGCAAGGTGCTGCGTCCCGGGGAGGGGGATTGGTATCCTATCAACCTGGGGACGAACGCCTTCGGCCAGGGTCTGGCAGTCACACCCCTCCAGATGATCATGGCCGTGGCGACCATCGCCAACGATGGGGTCCGTATGAAACCCCAGATCGTGGCGCGCGTTGTCCACCCCGATCAACAAGCTGTGACCACGCCGGTGGCAGTGAGCCGGGTTATTCGCCCGGCGGCGGCGCGGGACTTGACCGCCATGATGGTAAACGCCGTGGAGGCCGAGACCGGGCTGGCTCAGGTGCCGGGGTATCGCGTGGCCGGCAAGACCGGTACAGCCCAGATCCCCATCGCCGGCGAATACGATCCCCGCTGGACCATCGCCAGCTTTGTGGGGTTCCTGCCCGCCGATGACCCGCAGATCGTGATCCTGGTCAAGATTGACCGGCCCACGGCTGACCAGTGGGGGTCCAGGGTGGCGGCCCCGGTCTTTAGCCGGGTGGCCCGAAGACTGGTGGTGCTGTTGGGCATCCCACCGGATGACCAACGGTAGCTAAGCGCTGGAAGCTGGCAATGAGGTGAGGTTCATGCTCACGCTGGGTGATGTTCTGGCCGGATTGCGTTATGAACCGCCGCCCGCGTGCGCCCCGCTCCCGCCCCTGGCGCGTGCCGCTGGCGGTTTCACCTTCAGCGGGGTGATCATTGACTCACGGCAGGTTCGGCCGGGCAGCTTGTTTGTGGCCCTGGTCGGCGAGCACGGTGATGGTCATGCCTATGTGCATGATGCCTTGCGCCGGGGGGCAGCCGGGGCACTCATCCATCGCCCTGACGCCGGGGCCGGGATCGCCGTTCCCCTGATCCAGGCCACCGAGGCTCAGGCCCCAGACCGTTTGGATGAGCTAAAGCCGCCGCTGTTGATCCAGACTGGGGATACCCTGACGGGGCTGCAACGCCTTGCCGCCTACTGGCGGGCTTGCAGTGCCGCCGGGCGCGATGTGCCGGTGGTGGCCATCACCGGCAGCGTGGGCAAGACTACCACCAAAGAGGTCATCGCCGGCGTATTGGCGCAGCGCTACCAGGTGCTCAAGAACCCCGGCAACCTGAACAACGAGATCGGCCTGCCGTTGACGCTGCTGCAAATGACCGGCGGCGAGGAACGGGTGGTGCTGGAGATGGGCATGTATGCCCGGGGTGAGATCGATCTGTTGTGCCGCCTGGCCCGGCCGCGCACCGGCGTGGTTACCAACGTGGGGCCGGTTCACCTCAGTCGCCTGGGGACGATGGAAGCCATCGTGGCGGCCAAGTCCGAGCTGCCGGCCGCCCTGCCGCCCTCACCAGAGGGCACAGCCATCCTCAACATTGACGATCCCATGGTGCGTGGCATGGCCCAGAAGACCCCGGCGCAGGTGCTCTTCTACGGCCTGGATCCGGCGGCCGACCTGTGGGCCGATGAAGTGGAGAGCCGGGGCCTGGAAGGGGTGAGTTTCCGGCTGCACCACGGCCCCGAGTCCATGGTGCTCAAGACGCCGTTGTTGGGGCGTCACAGTGTCCATACGGCATTGGCGGCGGCGGCCGTAGGGCTGGTCGAGGGGTTGACCTGGCTGGAGATCGCGCGCGGCCTCATGCAGACCCAGGAGCAACTGCGGCTCATTGTGCTACCCGGCGTCAACGCCTCCACCATCATTGACGACACTTACAACGCCAGCCCGGACTCGGTCGTCGCGGCCCTGAACCTGCTGGCGGAACTGGAGGGGCGTCGCGTTGCGGTGCTGGGCGACATGCTGGAATTGGGCCGGTATGAGGAGGAAGGGCACCGGCTGGTAGGTCGCCGGGCCGCCGAGGTGCTTCAGGTGCTGATCGCCGTGGGCGAGCGGGGCCGCCTCATTGGCGCAGAGGCGCGGGACGCCGGTCTGAACGACGTGCGTTTCGCTGCCGACAACGCCGGGGCGATCGAGCACCTGCGCGCGCTTCTCCAACCCGGCGATCAGGTACTGGTCAAAGGCTCCCGGGGTATGCACATGGAGGAGATCGTGGCGGCTGTGGCGGAGCCGGCGCGCTCAGCGGGGGACAAGGCTCCATAGAGTTCTTGATCCTGGCCCAGGGTTACGGCCCCAGGCGCCGGCTCGAACAGGAGAACACACGTGGCCTATTCTCTGGCTGTTGGAACCATCACCTTCCTCATTGCCGTCATCCTCGGTGCGCCGCTGATTCGCTGGCTCAAGCATCATCGCATCGGCAAGCAGATTCGCATTGATGGCCCCTCGTCTCACCAGACCAAGACCGGTACACCCACCATGGGCGGTTTGATGATCCTGGTGCCGGTCGTCATCATCACCGTGAGTCTGAACTTGCTGAACCTGGTGGGGCTGACGTTCATCGGCAAATCTATCCTGTTCCCGCTGGGTGTGCTGATCGCCTACGGCGCGCTGGGGGCCTTTGACGACTATGTGGGCGTGCGGGGGTTGCGCGATGAACCGGGCACGGGTGTGCTGGCGCGCTACAAGTTCCTGTGGCAGGTGCTCTTTGCCATCGTGGTGGCGGCCGGCCTGCACTTTGTCCTGGACTTGCGCAGTGTGGCCATCCCCACCATCCCGGCGAAGATCGACATCGGACTGCTGTATCTGCCGGTGGCAGCCTTTATCATCGTGGGCACTTCCAATGCGGTCAACCTGGCTGATGGGCTGGACGGGCTGGCCGGGAGCATGTCGGCCATCGCCTTTATCGCCTATGGCGTGATCGCTTTGTTGCAGGGTCAGGTTTATCTGGTGCTGTTTTGCTTCACGATGACCGGGGCGATCATGGCCTTCTTGTGGTATAACGCCTATCCGGCCCAGCTCTTCATGGGGGACGTGGGGTCATTGGCCATCGGGGCCACGCTGGCGGTGGTAGCCCTGATGACTGGCCAGTGGCTCTTGTTGCCCGTGGTCGGCGCGGTCTTTGTAGCTGAAGCGTTATCCGATATCCTGCAAGTGGGTTACTTCAAGTTGACCAAAGGCAAACGCATCTTCAAGATGGCTCCCCTGCATCACCATTTTGAGCTGCTGGGCTGGAGCGAGGTGCAGGTGGTACAACGGTTCTGGCTGGTGTCCATCCTGGCGGCGATGCTGGGGGTGGCGCTGGCGTTATTGTGAAAA
The DNA here is from genome assembly GCA_034435155.1 of Anaerolineae bacterium. GTDB lineage: Bacteria > Chloroflexota > JAHJIN01 > JAHJIN01 > JAHJIN01 > DAOTYG01. Next base: position 6,049 of record DAOTYG010000259.1, read on the forward strand.
TCGCATATTCTCAGGGAGGCAACATAATATGTCTATACAGAGGCAGATCATAGCCCCACACCGATACCCCGGCGGGGCCAAGCGCGTGGTGAGCCAGGGCACGATGTTGGAACTGTTGCTCCCCTCGCGGGTGCGGCGCAAGGTGCTGGCCCTGTTCCTCATCAACCCGGAAGAACGCCTGCATATCCGGGAGATCGAGCGTCGCACCGATGAAGATTTCCAGGGCGTGCGGCGGGAGCTAAATCGCCTGGAACGGGCTGGTTTGCTGCGCAGCAAGCGGGTATCCAATCTCAAATTCTATAGCCTGAACAAGGACTTTTACCTGTACCCCGAGTTGCGAAGCATCATCATCAAGTCCGAACGCGCCGGGGAGGGGATTCATCGTTAGCCGTGGACCGAGAAACATGGCGTGGTCGCCGGTGCCTGGTAGTGGGGTTAGCCCGTGAGGGGGTGGCGCTGGCCCGGTTCCTGGCGGAGAGCGGGGCTTTGGTCACCGTCACGGACCACAAGCCGGCCGAGGCCCTGGCAGAGGCGCGCGCGGCCTTGAGCGATCTGCCACTGCTCTATCAACTGGGCGGCCATCCCGTCGAGGAGTTGCTGCGCGAGACCGAGTTGGTCCTGGCCAGTCCGGGAGTGCCCCAGACCACGCCCTTGTTGGTAGCGGCCCGGGACCGGGGCCTGCCCGTGAGCACCGAGACGCGGTTGTTCATCCAACTCTGCCCTGGCCGGGTGATCGGCATCACCGGCTCCAGCGGCAAGACCACCACCACGGCTCTGGTGGGTGAGATGCTGCGCCTGGCCGGCCGGCCCACCTGGGTGGGAGGCAACATCGGTCAGCCCCTGATCCGGGAACTGGCACACATGACAGCCGCTGCCTGGGTCGCGCTGGAACTATCCAGCTTTCAGCTCGAGTTTTTTGGCCCCCAGGTGGGGGTACGAAGCGAGTGGGGGCGGAACCTGACCGGCCAGGGGCTAAGCCCACCCATAGCGGCCGTCCTGAACGTGACGCCGAACCACCTGGATCGGCACGCCTCTATGGAGGAATACGCCGCCGCCAAACAGAACATCTTGCGCTACCAGGCCGCCGCCGATTGGGTGGTGCTGGGCGCCGATAATGACTGGACGCGCGGCTGGGCCGCTGCGGCGCCGGGCCGGGTCCTCCAGTTCAGCCGGCTGCACCCGGTGGCTGAGGGGGCATGTCTGGACGGCGCCGATGTGGTGGTGCGACTGGACGGTCGGCAGCGGCGCGTGTGCGCCACAAGCGAGATCCGCCTGCGCGGCGCGCACAATCTGGAAAACGTGCTGGCTGCCTGTGCCCTGTCCCTGGCCGCCGGGGTAGAGCCAGCGGCCATGCGGCAGGCCATCGGCGGGTTCACCGGTGTGGAGCACCGGCTGGAGTGGGTGCGGGAGGTCGCGGGTGTAGCATGGTATAACGATTCCATCGCCACCTCGCCGGAACGGGCAGTGGCCGCGTTGCGTAGCTTCGATGAACCGATTGTGCTCCTGGCCGGCGGACGCGACAAGCACCTGCCCTGGGACGCATGGGCGCAGGAGGTGGCGCGCCGGGTGCGCGTCCTGGTGCTCTTTGGCGAGGCCAGTGACCTCATCCAGCGCGAACTGGCAAGATATGGGGTAACGGTCCCGGCACTCTATCGCGGCGAGACCCTGGAAGGGGCGGTGAAGATTGCCCGGCGGGAGGCCCGGCCCGGCGAGGTAGTGCTGCTGGCCCCCGGCGGCACCAGCTTTGACGCCTTTCGCGATTTCGCCGAACGCGGCCAGCGTTTTAAGGAGCTGGTACACGAGTTGGCCATCTTCTAATCCGGTTGAGCCATTACCAAAGGAGTTTTCGGACAGGATGTACATGATTCACAGGATTTATCAGATTTTTCTCATGTCAATCTGTAAATCCTGTCCAATAGACTGCAAGCAGGTGATGCGGGGCGTTGGGGGGGGGACGCCTCTAACCCATTGCGGCCCGCCCCGCATCACCTGGGCATGTGGAACGTCAGGCGTCCAAACGTCAAATGTGACGACTGACGTTTAACGACTGACATTTGATGCCATGACCAGCATGACTCTGGAGCGCCCCACTGCCTCAGCGACCCGGCTGGTGGCGCTACGACGCAACCCGGACTATGCCCTGCTGGCCACCGTCGCGGCCCTGGTGGTCTTTGGTATCGTGATGGTCTATAGCGCCAGCTATGTCATCGCCTATGATGCCCGGGGCGATGCCAACTACTTTTTCGTGCGTCAGGTATTCTGGGCCGCGCTGGGACTGGGGGTCATGCTCGTGGGAGACCGTATCCCCTATCGCTGGTGGGCACGGCTGGCGATGCCAGGTCTGATAGTTGCGGTGGTCCTGCTGGTGTTGGTTCAGTTCACTCCCCTGGGCGTCGAGTTCGGGGGCGCGCGGCGTTGGCTGGCCCTGGGGCCGCTGCCGCCTGTCCAAGCCAGTGATTTCGTCAAGCTGGCAGTGGTATTGTTCCTGGCCACTCACCTGGCGCGTCATCAGGAGCGCGTGCGGGAGTCGCGTTATGGATTGCTGCCCTTCGCGGCAGTAATGATCGTGGTGGGGGGGCTGGCAGTGGCCGAACGAGACCTGGGCACAGCCGTGATCATCCTGGTGATCGCCACCGCCATATTCCTGGCTGCGGGCGCGGACCTCTGGCAGTTAGGTGCCGTGGCCCTGGCTGGCCTCAGTTTCGCGGCTGTCATGGTTCTGGCCGAACCTTATCGCTGGCAGCGTGTCCTGGCCTTCCTGGACCCGTTTCAGGATATGCAGGGTACCGGCTATCATATGACGCATACCCTGCTGGCCCTGGGCTCCGGGGGCCTGACCGGCCAGGGGCTGGGAGCCAGTCGGGAGAAGTACCTTTATCTGCCCAACGCCCACTCGGACAGCATCTTTGCTGTTGTCGGTGAGGAGTTGGGCCTGGTGGGTTGTCTGCTGGTGATCGCGGCGTTCGGGTTCCTGGTCTATCGCGGCTACCGGCTCGCCTCCCGCGCCCCCGACACCCTGGGTTTTCTCCTGGCCACCGGGGTCACCACCTGGATCGCGTTCCAGGCTTTTGTGCATGTGGCTGGCACGACCAACGTCTTGCCGCTCACCGGCGTGCCCCTGCCCTTTATCAGTTCCGGTGGCTCGTCGCTGATCGCCTGCCTCTTTGGGATCGGTCTGCTTTTGAACATCTCGCGTCATCGAGTAGAGGTGATGGACAACCCGGTCAGTCCGGCGGCGCCAGCTTCCCGGCGTGAGCGGCGGGCGGGCTGATGCGCCTCCTGGTTAGCGGCGGGGTGAAGGATGAAGGCGGGACGATGCGGCTCCTGGTGAGTGGCGGTGGCACTGGCGGGCATGTATATCCGATCTTGAGCGTGCTGGCCGGGTTCGAATCGCCTTTGACGGTGCTCTATGTGGGCCGTCGGGGTGGCCTGGAAGAAGACCTGGTGGCCCGGACCGCCATCCCCTTCCACGGCCTGCGGATGGGCGGCGGGCTACGGGGCGTGCCGCCCTGGGTGGCGATCGGCAACGCAGCGCTCATGGTCGGCGCTATTTTCGAGGCCCTGCGCGTGGTGCGGGCTTTTCGGCCGCAGGTGGTGTTTGTCACCGGCGGGTTCGTCTGCGTGCCGGTGGTGGTGGCCGGTTGGGCCTGCCGGGTCCCGATCCTGGTCTATCTGCCGGATGTCGAGCCGGGCCTGGCGGTGCGATTTCTGGCCCGGTTCGCCACCCGGGTCGCGGTGACGGTGGAGGCGGCGCGGGATCATTTGCCGGCCGGGGCAGAAAAGGTGGTCGTCACCGGCTATCCGGTGCGTCCGGACTTCTGGGCCACCGATCGGGCCACAGCGCGGGCGCGTCTGGGCCTGGAGCCGGCCGAGCCATTGCTGGTCGTGTTCGGGGGGAGCCGGGGGGCGCACTCCATCAATGTGGCGGTAGGCCAGTCCCTGGCGGACCTGGTGCAACTGGCGGTGGTGATCCACGTGTGTGGCCCGGAAGATGAGGCCGGGTTTCAGAATCAGCGGATGGCGTTACCCGCGGAGGTACGAGAGCGCTATCGGCCTTACGGCTACCTGGACGACATGCCGCAGGCTTTGGCGGCGGCAGACCTGGTGGTCTCGCGAGCCGGGGCCGCTGTGCTGGGTGAGTATCCGGCCGCCGGTGTACCCAGCGTGCTGATCCCTTATCCTTATGCCGGGGCGCACCAGGCGCGCAACGCCAACTACCTGGTGCAGGCTGGGGCCGCCGTGCTCCTGGAGAACGATCGGCTGCGGGCCGGCGAGTTGCTGCCCACTGTGAAGGCGTTGCTGGACGATCCGGCCCGCCGGGCGGCGATGGCCAGCGCGGCCCGGCGATTGGCCCGCCCAGACGCTACTGGCCGTCTCGCCAGCCTGTTGACCGCCCTGGCCGTTACGAGAGGGTGATATGGGTGCCCATACGATCAACATCACCGACTGGCTCTATATCATCGTCCCCATGATGCTTTTGGGGGCCCTCATCGGCTTTCGCCGGGGCTGGAAGATCGAAGCGATCACGGCCATGGGCGTCTTTCTGACCGGCCTGACTCTCAGCGAGGCCGGCCAGCAACTCTTGCGCCTGGTGAACAAGTTGCCCAAGCTGATCTATTTCCTGCTGGGCGAGGAGATCCCTGACCTGCCCCCCCTCATCGAGGGGGAAGACAATATCGCCTTGTTCTATCTGGGGGTGTTCTTGATCGGGGTGATCCTGTTTTACACGTTGCCCAGCATCCTGATCAAGGCCCCGACCGGCATCCCCGGCTCGAAAGGGGCCACCTCCACCTGGAGCGAGCGTTTCGTCGGCGCACTCATCGGCGGGATCACCGGCTTTATGATCTTTAACGTGATGTTGCAATGGCTGAGTGTTTACCTTAAGGCCCATCCCAGTACCGCCGAGACGCAGATCACTGTCATCCTGCCACCACTCAGCGATCTGACCGACCCGGCCAAATGGCTCCTGATCGGCAAGCCCTTGTTGCTCATCGCTGTACTCGGTTCGGTGCTCCTGGCGATCATCTACTTTACCATCCTGTGTCCCAAGAAAGCAGGGGGTAGTAAGTGAGATGACACTATGCGTACACATTTTGTAGGCATCGGCGGGGCCGGGATGAGTCCGATGGCGGCTATCCTGCTCCAGCGCGGCGAGGTGGTGTCCGGCTCGGACTGGCAGACCACGCCGGTCACGGTGCGCCTGGCGGCCGCCGGGGCCACGATCTACCAGGGGCACCAGGCAGCGCATGTACATGGTGCCGACCGGGTGGTGATCTCCAGCGCGGTCCCGGCCGATAACCCGGAGGTGGTGGAGGCACACCGACTGGGCCTGCCGGTCCTCAAGGCCGCCGGGCTGTTGGGTGAGCTGATGCGTGGCAAGGTGGGGCTATGCGTGGCCGGCACCCACGGCAAGACCACCGCCACAGCGTTGCTGGCCCTGGCGTTGCGCGAGGCCGGACTGGATCCCTCCTTTGTGATAGGCGGCGTGCTGCGCGGGCTGGAGATCAGTGGGTACTGGGGTGCCGGACCCCATTTCGTGGCTGAGGCCGACGAGTACGACCGACGGTTTTTGGCCTTGACCCCGCATGTGGCGGTCATCACCAGCATTGACCCGGACCATCTGGACACTTATGGCACGCTGGCGGCGCTGGAGGATGCCTTTGCCGCCTTCGCCAGCCGGGTGCCGGCGGATGGGTACGTTGTGGCCTGCGGCGACGAACCCCGCGTGCTGGCGTTGCGGAAGCGGCCGGACCGGCGCGGCATGTTCGTGACCTATGGCCTGGGGTCGGGCAACGACTGGCCGGCGACCGAGATCATTCCCAATGACGCTGGCGGATACGATTTCACCGTCGGCGAGGCTGGCCGGTTCCGCCTGGCGGTGCCGGGCCGGCATAACGTGGCGAATGCCACGGCGGTGGTGGCGGTGGCAGCCTTGTTGGGGGTGGACCTGAACGCGGTGCGGCGTGCTCTGGCTGACTTTCAGGGAGTTCATCGCCGCTTCGAGGTGCTGGGGGAGGTGAACGGGGTGACGGTGGTGGACGATTACGCCCATCATCCGGCCGAGATCCAGGCCACTCTGGCAGCAGCACGGGCGCGCTACCCGGATCGGCGCCTGGTGATCGTGCATCAGCCCCACACCTATACCCGAACCCGGGACCTGCTGCCGGAGTTTGCTGTGGCCCTGGCTGGAGCGGACGTGGTGGTGCTCACACCCATCTATGCCGCCCGCGAGCGCGACACGCTGGGCGTCAGCGCGGCCGACCTGGCGGCGGCCATGAGCGGTCACCCTCACGTTCAACTGGTCGAGAGCCTGAACCAGGCCACCGTATATGTATCGAACCTGCTCGAACCCGGGGACGTGCTGATCACCCTGGGGGCCGGGGATGTGAACCAGGTGGGGAGAGATGTCATGCATCAGGCGTCAAACGCCTGACATCCGTGCGTAATTAAACGCATGAGGGCACCGCTACGCGGTGCGGGGAGGGGAAAGAATGCCTCGTAGGGGTTTTTGCGGCGGCTTCGCCGCCGCAAAAACCCCAGAAAGGCTTTCTCTCCTTTTGTTCCCTCCCTAACAGGAGTTGTGCACGGATGTCAGCAAACGCACCTGGCTACCCTGAACCAGCCGCAGGTATAATACCTGGCTGACGTGTAATTGCTCAGCCTACCTCCCGCAGGTTGCCGGGGACCGTGTCTCCCGTCTGCGCGCCGTCCATGGGCTTGGTTGGGCCACTGCGAAAACGCACGAACCTGCGGGAGGGTGCGCGGTTAACTTGACGTTTGACAGCCGGGAGGAAAGAATGGCTGCTCGCCAACAGATCACTGAGGAGATCGATAGTCCACGGCTGGGGTTGAAACACCTGTGGGTGCTCAACCTGCTCGCGCACTATGGCGACCGCGCCCTGAGCCTGGCCGAGATCGCTCACGGTCTGGGAGTCAAGGAGCGCAGTATCGCGGCGGCTGTAGACGACCTGCAACGGCTGGGGATGGTGCGGCGCTCCACCGGCCGGAACGGCCCGCAGTTCACCCTCCATGTCACCAACTCCTGGACCCGGCAGGTGCGGGCTATTTTGAACCGGGTTTACCTGGACCCGTTGTTGGACGAACTGAGCGACATCAGTCACAAGGTGATCCTGTTCGGGGGGGCGGCCTATGGCGGCGAGGATGCAGAGCAGACCTTGAATCTGCTCATCGTCACCACGGCCGGGGACCGCCAGAAGGTGTGGCGCGTGCTGGAAGCTCACCCCCTTGCCCGGCGGGGCCGTCTGCGGCCCACCGTGGTGGACGGGGAAGAACTGGCGATGTTGCCACAGCGAGACCGTAATCTCTACGATCAGGTGTCCAGGGGCATGGTGTTGTGGGAGCGCTGATCCGCCACGAGCCACTGGCCCGACATACCAGCTATGGCATCGGCGGGCCGGCTGACTACCTGGTCATCGTCGAGACCGTGGCTGATCTGCGCCGCTGGCTGAATTGGGGCCGCGAACGCGGTCTGCCCATAACCCTGCTGGGGCATGGGTCCAACGTGCTGGTGGCGGACGCCGGGGTGCGGGGCCTGGTGATCGTGAATCAGGTCCAGGGAGTGAAATATGCGTCACAGGTCACAGGTCATGGGGGGCAAGAACCCGGCATTCCGCCCTCCCATACGGTCGCCGCATCCCGCATCCCGATGGTGTGTTTGCGCGTCGCCAGCGGCACGTCTCTCTCTGACCTGGCATATTGGACAGTGAGTCGGGGGCTGGCCGGGTTGGAATGGGCCACCGGCATCCCCGGCACGGTGGGTGGCGCGGTAGTGGGTAACGCCGGGGCTTTCGGCGGGTATATGGAGGACGTGGTGCGCCGCCTGACGGTGCTGGGTGCAGATGATACGGTGCGAGAGCTGGCGGCAACAGACTGTGGCTTTGCCTATCGAACCAGTGCCTTCAAGGGGGGCCGGGGGGCGGAGCGACGCGGGGACGTGATTTTGGAGGTTGAGCTGGAATTGCGGCCCGGCGATGAGAGTGAGTTGTGGGCCAGAGTTGAGGAGTACAACACCCGCCGGGACGCCACCCAGCCCCGGGAGCCTAGCGCGGGTAGCGTGTTCAAGCGCACGGCTCAGCATCCCGCTGGCTGGCTCATCGAACAGGCCGGCCTCAAGGGCCGGTGCAAAGGCGACGCCTGCATCTCGCCCGTGCACGCCAATTTCATCATCAACCGGGGCCAGGCTACCGCTGCTGACGTTCGTTTCCTCATCGAACTGGCGCGGCAGCGGGTCTGGGAGCAATTCGGCGAGAAGTTGGAGCTGGAGATCGAACTGCTGGGGGAGTGGTAAGCTGGTTGCTGGAAGCTGGTAGCTGGCTGTGGGTCATGTTTTACGCAGCACGCATCACGCAGCCCAAGGAGCGGCCATGCCAGATCGCAAAATCCGCGTCGGGGTCATCTTCGGCGGCAAGAGCGGCGAGCACGAGGTCTCTCTGATCTCGGCGGCCTCGATCATGAACGCCCTGGATAAGGACCGCTTCGAGGTCTACCCCATCGGCATCACCAAGGAGGGGCGCTGGCTCACGACCGGCGACCCGTTAGCCGTGCTCCGGGCCGGCACAGAGATGCCCCCCCAACTGGAGCGCCGGACCGAGACGACGCTGACCCCAGCCCAGGAAGAGTCGCGTGACCTGATCCCCGGTACGCGCTATGAGGGTATCCCACCCATTGATGTGGCCTTTCCCGTGCTCCATGGTCCCTTTGGGGAGGACGGCACGGTACAGGGCCTGTTGGAGTTGGCCGATATACCTTATGTGGGGTCGGGCGTGTTAGCCTCCGCCCTGGGGATGGACAAGATCGTGCAAAAGACGGTCTTTATGCAATATGGTCTGCCGGTCGTCCCGTTCCTGCCCCTCAAGCGCAAGGATTGGGACCGTAACCCGGAGACGATGCTGGACCGCATCGAGGCCCGGTTCGGCTATCCCTGTTTTATCAAGCCGGCCAACCTGGGTTCCAGTGTGGGCGTTACCAAGGCCCACGATCGGGACGAGCTGAGCGCGGCTCTGGCCCTGGCTGCTGCTTACGATCGCAAGATGTTGGCGGAACAGGCCATTGACGGCCGCGAGATCGAATGCAGTGTGCTGGGCAATGACGATCCCATTGCCAGCGTGCCGGGGGAGATCATCCCCAGCCGCGAGTTCTACGACTATACTGCCAAATATATTGACGAGACCAGCGAACTGCTCATCCCGGCCCCCATCAGCGCCGGGTTGGCCCAGCAGGTACAGGACCTGGCGATACGGGCGTTCCTGGCCCTGGATTGCGCTGGCATGGCCCGGGTGGACTTTTTCCTGGAACGGGGAACAGACCGCATCTATGTGAACGAGGTGAATACCATCCCGGGCTTCACTTCTATTTCGATGTATCCCAAGCTCTGGGCTGCCACCGGCATCCCCTATCCCGAACTGCTCACCCGGCTCATCGAGTTGGCGCTGGAACGTCATGCCGACAGGCGTCGGTCGCTCACTTCTTACCAGGGGTAAGCCCATGGCCCGGCGGAAGACGCACTCGCGCCCCAGTCGGTCTCGGCGGCGCCATGGCCGTACCGCACTGGTGACAGCGAGTAGCCAGCCGTTCCTCCGGCCAGGGCGATCAGCCCGGCGCCTGGTGGGCCGTCGGGTACTGGCCTTGCTGGTCGTGGCCGTCCTGATCTGGGTGGGGTGGGAGGTTTTCCGGTCTTCGCTGTTCCGCATCACCCATTTCCGGGTGCTCGGCAACGAGTCTGTGAGTCAGGTCGAGATCGTCCAGGCCGCCGGGTTACAAGGCCAGAGCATCTTTCTGGCCGATTTCGCAGCGGCAGCAGAACGGGTAGAGCAGCTACCAGGGATCCAGAGCGCCAGGGTGCGCGGCGAACTGCCAGATTACTGTAACATCGAGGTCCTGGAGCGCGAGCCACAATTGATCTGGCAGGCAGCGGATACAGGTTATTGGGTGGACGGGGAAGGCGTGATCCTGACCCCGGGGGAGACGCCAGGCCGGGCCGTGATCATCGTGGATACCACCGCGCGCCCGGTGCATCCTGGCGACCGGGTGGATGAGGAGGCGGTACGCACGGTGCAGCAGTTGGACCGTCTCCTGCCCTCAGACCTGCGGCCGACGTATTATGAGTATGCGCCGCAGACCGGGATCACCCTGCCCGGCCCGGCCGGCTGGCGCGCTTGCTTCGGAACCAGTGAGCGGTTGGGGGCCAAGGTGCAGATCCTGCGGGCTATCCTGGACCAGCGGCAGGCCCAGGGCTTGAACGTGACCTACATAGACCTGCGGCCCGGCAAGCGGCCTTACGTACGCTGAGGTGAAGAGCCGGAGAAGAGGAACAGGGCCTAATACGCAATAGCTTCGGAGAACAGGAAGCGTCTCCTGACGCCAATGTAGGAGCAAAGCTGTGGCTGAAGGGCAGATGTTCGCCGCCATTGATGTGGGGACCACCAAGGTTTGTACCCTGGTCGGCGAAGTGGATGAGCACCAGACCTTGCACGTGGTAGGGGTGGGGGTCACACCTTCCCGGGGGCTGCGCAAGGGCCTGGTGGTTAACGTGGATGAGGCTGCCAATTCCATCGCCCTCTCAGTGGAGCAGGCCGAGCGGTTGTCTGGCTACAAGATTGACTCGGCCATTGTGGGGGTGGCCGGGGGGCATATCGGCTCGCTCAACAGCCGGGGCCTGGTGGCCATCACCCGGGGCCACCGGGGCATCACCCGTGAGGATATGGAGCGGGCTTTGGAATCCGCGCGGGCCGTGGCCGTGCCCACCAATCGCGAGATCATCCATGTCATCCCTCGCGAGTACATCATAGACGGCGAGGCCGGGATCACCAACCCGGTGGGCCTGTTAGCCTCACGCCTGGAAGTAGAGGCCCATATCGTCACCGGGGCGGTCTCTTCCATCCAGACCCTGGTCCGGTGTATGCATTCCCTGGGCATCCAGATTGATGATCTGGTCTTACAGCCGTTGGCCTCCAGCGAAGCTGTACTCCTGCCGGAGGAAAAAGAGATCGGGTGCATGTTGGTGGATATTGGCGGCGGCACGGCCGACATCGCCATGTTCGTCAATGGTAGCGTCTGGCATACCACCATCATCCCGGTGGGGGGCAACCATATCACCAACGACATCGCCATCTGCCTGCGCACGCCGGTCAGTACGGCTGAGGAGATCAAGATCAAATACGGTTGCGCCCTGGCCCAGGCCGTGAGCAATGACGAGATGATAGACATCGCGGCTTTTGGGGACCGGGGTCGCCAGGCTATCTCGCGGCATCGCCTGAGCCAGGTCATCGAAGCCCGCATGGAGGAGATCTTTGCCCTGATCCTGCGGGAGGTACGCCGTTCAGGCTACGACGGGTTGTTGCCTGCTGGGGTGATCCTTACCGGCGGCACGGCGAGCCTGGCCGGCATTTGTGACCTGGGCCGCGAGGTCCTGGAATTGCCGGTGCGCGTGGGGTCACCGCATGGCGTGGCCGGTCTGGTGGACGCTATCAGCCAGCCAGCCTATGCTACCAGCGTTGGCCTGTTGCTCTGGGGTCTGCGCCACAATGGTGGCCAGGCCCGGGGGCGGCAACGCAGCCAGCAATGGACAGACATCCTGGAACGCTTCGTGGGCTGGATTCGGGCCCGGTGGGCCTGGCCCGGCAGTGCCTGATGTTGCCGCTTGCGGGAGGGCAGGCCGAGCAGTCACAAAAATAGTAAAGGAGGAGATGCCATGCTATTTGACATCTTTACAGACCTGGAAACCGAGCCGATGCCAGGTTCTCGTGGCACCGGGAATCTAGAAAGGAGCAAAAAAGACATGCCGGATACCAGGCTTGCTGGGCCGCCGCGTCCAGCCGAAAACTTTACCAAGATCAAGGTCGTGGGTATTGGTGGGGGGGGCAGCAACGCCGTGAACCGTATGATCCGGACCGGGGTCCAGGGCGTGGAATTCATTGCCGTGAACACCGATGCTCAAGCCCTGATGCTTTCCGAATCCCCTTGCAAGATCCGCATTGGGGACAAATTGACGCGCGGTTTGGGTGCCGGGGGAAACCCGGAGATCGGCGCCCGGGCCGCTGAGGAGAGCAATGAGGAGTTATTCGAGATCCTCAAAGATACCCACATGGTATTCATCACCGCTGGCATGGGCGGCGGCACCGGCACCGGCGCGGCCCCCATCATCGCCCAGATCGCCCGCGAGGTAGGGGCCCTCACTATTGGCGTGGTGACCCGGCCCTTCAGTTTCGAGGGCGCCCGGCGACAAAGCGTGGCCGAGGAGGGGCTGAATAACCTGCGGGACAAGGTGGATACCCTCATCGTCATCCCTAATGACCGGCTGCTCCAGATCGTGGACAAAAAGACCACCATGGAGCAGGCCTTCCAGGTGGCCGACGATGTGCTACGCCAGGGCATCCAGGGCATCTCGGAATTGATCACCGTGCCGGGCCTCATCAACCTGGACTTTGCCGACGTGCGCACCATCATGACCGAGGGTGGCTCTGCGCTGATGGCCATCGGCCGGGGCAGCGGTGACAATCGCGCGGTGGAGGCTGCCAAAGCGGCCATCACCAGCCCCTTGCTGGATATCACCATTGACGGCGCGCGGGGCGTGTTGTTCAACATCTGTGGCGGCACCGACCTGACCCTGTTCGAGGTGAACGACGCAGCGGAGGTCATCCGCAATGCGGCGGACCCAGACGCCAACATCTTCTTTGGCGCAGTCATCAACCCGAACATGCAGGGCGATATCCAGATCACTGTCATCGCCACCGGCGTGGACGGCCGGCGCTCCAGCCGGGTAACCACCAGCAAGATCCGCGAGTTTCCCATCCGTGCGGTGGAGGGCGAGGCCCTGGACATCCCCCCGTTCCTGCGCCGGCGTGTCCGGGCAGTGTAGACCAGGTGGGCATCTTTTACTGCTGCTGGTGAGACGCGGCCAGCCATATAACTATGGCTGGCCGTTTTTTTGCGCCTGCCCCGGTCGTCCTTTTGACGAGGTATCATTGACCTCAGGGGAGCGGACGTGGTGAGGAAATTTTAAGGATTCGCCTATTGCCTTTTGGGGCCGCCTGTGATACACTATGGCTGGCCCCACAAGATATTGTGGGGTTCACCGGCTAGAGACACAACCAGTCGTGGTTATGTTTAGCGGGCCGTGCGCTGGCCCGGCGCTCGTGAGGTAGACCATCTCGGGGGCGCGTTTTTTTCCGGGGCAAGTCCTGAACGGGCAACGCCCACTTTTCCTCGTTCCTACGCTCAGCGTAGGAACGCCTACGCTCCGCGTAGGAACGTCCGTGATCACGCTCTGCGTCCCGGGATAAAATAGACGGTACGGGAGACCGAGCCGGACCGGATGCGGCGACCGTTTTCCTGCCAGGGGCGACGTCGGCGCGGATGGGCCAGGCCCATTGCGCTGCTGCCGGCCGTGGGTTCGCCCCAGATGGGGTGGTGCGGGCCGGCCGGGCCGTTGGAACGCCGAGAGGGAAGAAATCCATGAGCGCGACCGTGGGGCTTTCGCCGGCAGCCCAGCCGGCGCGACGATGCCGGCTGTGGCTCTACCTGCTCATCGTCTTTGGCCTGTCGTGGCCGTTTCAGATCATCTCTACGATCATCCCTCTCCGTTCCTTCGGCGATGCCGCCTCTTGGGTCGGCCTGCCGTGGACCAGCGCCACGATGCTTATGGCCGCCGTGGGCACTTTCATCGCCGGGCGCTGGGTCTTCCGCGATGGGTTCCGCCACGCTGGCTGGCGTTGGGGGGACGCCAGTTCCTGGGCGCTGGCGCTGGGGTTGCCGTTGCTCATCTGGGCGGTGCCGGCTGGTCTGGACATACTGACAGGCGCCCGGACACTGGTCCCCTTCAACTGGAATATCGTCTCGCTGACGCTGTTCCTCGTCGTCTTTGGCCCGATCCTGGGGTTCGGAGAGGAGTTCGCCTGGCGTGGGTATCTGCTGCCCCGGCAGTGGCGCGGCAGCTTGGGGCCGCGTTGGGCCGTTCTGGTCAACGGGGTCATCTGGTGGGCCTGGCACTTGCCCGTCAATCTTCTGCCGAACATCATAGATGCACCGGCCAAGGCAGCCCAACTGAATCTTTCCACAGATGCCTTCCTGCTGACGCAGGTGCCATTCACGCTGGCCTCCACCCTGGTACTGAACGTGATCCTGGGGTTCATTTTCTCCTACTTTTGGGTGCGGTCCGGGAGCATTGTCGTGGTGTCCGTACTGCACGGGGCCTTCGATGCCGTCCGCAACATCACGTTCTATTGGCTCTCGCCGGTGGGCGCGGGTTCGTTGCTCTGGCTATATATCGTGTGCGAAGTCGCCATCGGGCTATGGCTCCTGTGGCGCGGCCGGTGGGTCCTGCGGACAGAGGCGAATGCGTGCGACTGAACCAGATCGGGTATCTGGAGTTGTTCGCGCCCTGAGCAGTGGCATAGCAATGTCGTCAAGTTAGCGTTCCGGAGTTGAAGCTACTTTTACTTCTGCGCCCGGTACCACTGCCCCGGCCCCAACGCCATTGCCCCGTATTTCGAGTCCAGGTTCGCGCGCCTGGAGTACGTAGGGGATGACCGTTTCAACCTCTCGTACATGCGGCACACAGGGGAGTGGTGGGAGGTGGACAGCAACCTGTCCCTGGACGAGTGCCTGACCGCCATCCGAGACCAACCGCTCTTCTATCCATAATCGGCCCTGCCTACGGCAGCGAACACGCAATAAATGCGCGGAGGTAGAAACATGGGCTATTTCATCGCTATCGAGGGCACCATCGGGGTGGGCAAGACCAGCCTGGCCCGGCTGCTCCAGCCCCGGTTCGCGCCGGCCCGGCTGATGCTGGAGGTCGTGGAGGAGAACCCCTTCCTAAGCGACTTTTACAGCGACCGGGCCCGCTATGCCTTCCAGACCCAGATCTTTTTCCTGCTCAGCCGCTACCGCCAGCAGTTGGACATCCTCGATGCTCAACAACGGGCGAACAAGGTGAACTTTTTGAGCGATTATCTGCTGGCCAAGGACCGCATCTTTGCCAGCCTGAACCTGGACCCGGTGGAGCTGGACATGCACGCGCGCCTGTATGCGATCCTGAGCGCGCACGTGCCCACGCCGGACCTGGTGGTCTACCTGCGGGCCAGTGTGGACGTCCTCATGCAGCGCATCCACATGCGCGATCGCAGCTTTGAACGCGAGATACCCCGGCAATACATCAGTGACCTGAACCGGGCCTACGAGGCCTTCTTTGCTGCCTACACCGCCGCCCCCCTGCTGGTTATAGACACCAACGACCTGGATTTCGTCAGCCGCCCGGCCGATCTGGACCTGATCTCCCAGCGCATCCACGAGTCTCTCAAATAGCAGATTGCAGATTGCAGATAGCAGATTGCAGATTGCGGTCCGAAATCCGCATTCCGCAATAGTTTAAGGAGTATGCCCCCATGAAATGTCCCTACTGCCAGAGCATAGATTCCCACGTGGTGGATTCGCGTGCCGTGGGTGATACCATTCGCCGCCGCCGGGAGTGCAATGATTGCGGCCAACGTTTCACCACCTACGAGCGCGTGGACCAGGTGAGCATCATGGTGGTGAAACGCGATGGCCGGCGCGAGCGGTTCGACCCGGGCAAGCTCCGCGCGGCCATCCGCTATGCCTGCCATAAACGCCCGGTCTCTGAGGAAACCATCGAGGCCGTAGTCCGGGAGATCGAGACGGAGGTCTTGCAACTGGGGGTGGCGGAGGTGGCAAGCGCCGTCGTCGGGGAAATGGTCATGCGGCGGCTCAGGGCGTTGGACGAGATCGCCTATGTGCGGTTCGCGGCCCTCTACCGCCGCTTCCAGGACGCCGACGAGCTGGCCGAGGAGATCACCGAGTTCAAGGAGTGGCAACAGCGGCAGCGGGAGCTGAAGGACCAGTTGCCGTTGAACTTGTAAATACCCTCTTGGCCCGTTTTTGTCAAGGAGTTTTCTGTATGGATTACCCCATCCGCCAAATCCGCAAGCGCGATGGTCGTATCGTGCCGTTTGACCGCACCAAGATCGAGCACGCTGTGGCCAAAGCGGCCCGGGCTGTCGGGAATGGCGTGCAGGCCGGCTGGGCGGCCGGCATCGCGGCGCGGGTCACGGAGCTGCTGGTGGCGCGCTTCGGGCCGGACAGCACGCCAGAGGTGGAGCAGATCCAGGACGTGGTGGAGGAGGTGCTCATCGGGGCCGGCCACCCGGCCATCGCCAAAGCCTACATCCTCTACCGCGAGCAGCGCTCCCAGGTCCGGGCCACGGAACACATCCTCCTGGACGGCGCGGCCCTCATGGACGATTACCTGAAAAAGCTGGACTGGCGGGTGAGCGAGAACAGCAACATGAACTACTCGCTCCAGGGCCTCAACTTTTACGTGGCCTCGTCCATCTCCGCCCGCTACTGGCTCCATCGCATCTACCCGCCCCAGGTGCGCCAGGCCCACACCGAGGGGGCCATGCACATCCACGACCTGAGCGTGTTAGCGGCCTATACCTATTACGGCAAGGAAGTCGTCATTGCCCGGCTCGCGGGCCAACTCCGGGTCTGTTCCCTGGAGCAGTTGTATGAGGATACCCCCGGCGAAGAGGTGCTCCTGAACGAGGCCGACGGGGCATATGCCAAGTACCCCACCGGGCTTTTCGTCCTGGACAAGGACGGCTGGACCCGGGCCGTGCGCCTGGTGCGCAAGACCAAACAGCGCCCCATGCGGTTCATCAAAAACCGTGGGGGACGGTCCGTGATCGTGACCGATAACCACCCGATGATCACTCAGAACGGAGAAAAAGAGGCCCAGGAACTGGGGTCAGAAGACCGTACCTTCACCGTGGACCCGGCTCGCCTCCTGGCTGAGGAGACCTTGTTCTCCACGAAATCTATCGATCTGGCAGCCGCCATCCGGGAGCATGGTCCCCTGGACTGCGCCGTGTATCTCGATGGCCGGCCTTTAGAGGAAACGGAAGTGAGCCAGGACCCTGATCAGGAGACCGGGCTTCTCCACACCGCCACATCCTCTATTCCCCGCTTGCTTCAACTTACTGGGGAGTTTGGATATTTCGTCGGCTTTGCCCTGGCGGAGGGGTTCCTGTCGTATGATGCCCATAGAAGCCAGGTGATCGCCATCACGCAACGGGAGCAGGCCCCCTTGCTCCGGGCGAACCGGGGCCTGTTAGACAACGGAATCTCCGGGGTTCTGACTCGCCGGTCGGATGCCCGGTGGGAACTCCGTGTCACCAACCCCTTCCTGCGGTTCTTGTTTGAGCGGGTGTTCCAGATCAAACCCGGCTCACGCCACAAGACGCTCCCGGTGGGTATCCTGAGCTATAACCAGGATTTTGTGAAAGGGGTCATCGCTGGCGTGCTTGACGGGGATGGCTCACTGGAGGGCAATGGCACCCAACTCTTGCTGCGGGTGGCCGCGCGGACGTTGCTGGAGCAATTGGCGGTGGTGCTGGAGTTGCTCGGATTTGTGCCCCGGGATCGCGCCATCGAGGGCCAGGGCAGCCGACGAGCCTACAGAGGGCGAGAAATCGTCCAGGATTATCCGCTCTACGGCCTGGCGTTCAGCAAGACCGACGTAGAACTGCCGGCGGAAAAGTACCAGCGGGCCGCCGTGGCTACGCCGTCCTGGCACGATAGCGAGCGGGATGCCTGGCACCGGCTGATCAACAACCTCCCCGTGGAAATCCCGGATGATGTGATCTATGACATCACGACCGAATCTGGCACCTTGATCGTGAATGGCATGTGGAACCACAACTGCTGTGGCTGGGACCTACAAGATTTGCTAATGCGGGGCTTTGGCGGCGTGCCGGCCAAGGTGGAGAGTCGGCCGCCCCGGCACCTGCGCTCGGCCCTGGGCCAGGTGGTGAACTTTTTCTACACCCTGCAAGGGGAGACGGCCGGTGCCCAGGCTTTTTCCAACTTTGACACCTTGCTCGCGCCCTTCATCGCCTACGATGAGTTGGATTACAAGGGGGTCAAACAGGCAATACAAGAATTCGTGTACAATATAAACGTGCCCACGCGGGTAGGCTTCCAAAGCCTGGCTTGGGATGAGTTGGTGGTGGTGCGACGCAACGGCCGCATCGAGGTGGTCGAGATCGGTCAGTTGGTGGACGAGCAATTCGCGCGCAACAACCACCGGGTGCTGCGCCAGGCCCATGACAGCTACGCGATAGCGAACGCAGACGACATCCAGACCCTGGCTTTCGACACGGAGGGACGGGTGGGTTGGGCTGCGGTGAAGGCCTTCGTGCGCCATCGGGTGCCTGATGGAACCTCTTTTGTGCGCGTGCGCACCAGCCGGGGGACAGCGCGTGTCTCCCCGGCCCATTCCCTGTTTGCCTTCGAGACCCTGAATGAGCGTTTTAACCCCCGCCCCATAGCTGCTTGCGAGGTGGAGGTGGCGCACGGTAATGCCCGGCTGACCCCAACCAATCATTTTATCGCCGTTCGCCAGGCCCCCAATGGCGGAACACGGGATACGCTCGATCTGGTCGAACTCATTGATGCGGTACCCCAGGTGGCTGACCGCGCTCGGGTCCGGGTCCCCGACCAGTCCCAGGCGGTGCAACGCCTGCAGCAGCGTGTGCGAGAGCAATTTGGTGGCTTGACGCCGTTCTACCTGGAATATGGTATCAAGGACAAGGGCTGTTGGCAACAGTGGTCAAAGCCGAAACGGGGGACCATACCCTATCGGGTGTGGCGAGCGTTGGGCGACAACGAGCCAGAAGCCGAGTTCTCGTTGCGCAACAGTGACCTGTGGTATTCTCGTACCCTGACCGGGGAACGCCTGCGCGAGTTCATTCGCCTGCTGGCCTGGTACATCACCGAGGGCCACAATGACATCACCAATGGGTTATACGTGAGCCAGGCGCGCGGCGGCGACCAGGAAGAGATGATGCGGGTGCTGGGCGCCCTGGGAGCATTAGGACATGTCGAAGAGAGGCAAGGCTGGTCAGCGCAGAGGAATCCCACCAGTGCCGTGTTGCGGATGGCCGGCAAGGGCTTGTTGGCCGTGCTGATCGGCTACCTGGCCGGGACATACAGCACGAATAAAATCATCCCCTGGTTCGTCTACGACCTGGTTTCAGCCTTGCAGGAGACATTCATCGCCACCCTATTGCGCGGCGACGCCAGCGAATTCCCTGAGTATTTTGACTACACCACCACCTCTAAGAAGCTCAGCCTGGGCCTCAGCCTGTTACTGGCGATGAACGACTACAAGTTCAGCGTGTACGAGACCTCTTACGACCGGCAGGGATGGAGCGACCAGTACATCTTGCGCGTGTACAAGGATAAGGAAGCAGCGGAGCGGTACGCCGTGGGCGACCTGCTGGCGCGGGTGTGTTTGCGGCGAGAGGCTTTCACTTACGAGCGGGAATACGAATACGATCTCAGCGTGGCTGTGGGGCTGGAGAACTTTGCCGGGGGCAGTGGATTGCTATGCTTCCATAATACCCCCTTCACCAACATCACTGTGGACCTCACGCCCTCACCCACTCTGCGTGACCAGGCCGTCATCATCGGCGGGGAGCTGCAAGACCGCACCTACGGCGAGTTCCAGCGCGAGATGGACCTCCTCAACCGCGCCTTCGCCGAGGTGATGCTGGAGGGCGACGCGAAGGGCCGGGTCTTTAGTGTGGACTATGCCTCCTACTCGCTCGTGCGTGAGGACGGTGTCGTCAGGCTTGGTCAAATCGGCGAGTATATTGACCAGAAAATGACCCTGTTGTCCCCTGAGTGGATCGAGGACAATCAGGCAGAGGTGCTCGATGTCCGAGACCTGGATATCGAGACTGTCGGTGTGCTGGCCGGCAAGGTTGGATGGCACAAGGTCAACTATCTCGTCCGACATCCCACCGACCGGCTCTTACGGATCACGACGGTGGGTGGCTTCAATGTGAGTGTAACGCCATCCCATTCCATCTTGGTCGTGAAAAACGGGGACATTGTGGCTTGCCAGGCATCGGACCTCAAACCCGGCGATTATCTGCTCGCGCCTCGCAGGCTCGACCTGGGTGAGCACTTTGTCGGCCGGTTGTCACTGGCCCACGAATTCGGGAAGAGGGACCCGCAAGGCATCTACTTATACGGCGTCAAGGATGGGAAGGGGTGTCTCTACCGGGAGGTCAGAACCTCACGGGGACACAAGCCCTACAACTACAAGGTGACTGTGATCCCCCTGGACCATGTTATCGATACCCTCGACGAACTCGATCTCTCGGAGGCGCAAGTGGGGCTGGCCGGATCAGACATCCGGCTCCCGAACACGATTACGATAGACGAGCCGCTGATGGAGTTTCTGGGCTATTATGTCGCCGAGGGTTCGGCGGAGAAAGGGCCAATAGGAGGTATCTCGCTCGGCTTCAATCTGGCAAAGGAGCGCGAACTGGCCCATCGTATTGCCCGCTGGGTGGAGAAGGCGTTCGGCACCAACGTTGTGATCCGCGAGGTCCCTGCACGCAACCTCGTCGAGGTCCGGGTTCACTCCAAACTGTTGCGGCGTGTCTTGGTTGAGGTTTTTGGCGTTGAGAACGGGAGCGAGCGCGAGTTGCCTGACCTGGTGTTCAACGTCCCCGATGACATGAAGCGGGCGTTCATCAGGGGATATTTCGACGGGGATGCCTATCGGAAAGGGAATGCCCTCTTTGCCTCCACGATCTCTCCCGGTGTGGCATGTGGGGTTTCCACTCTGCTGAAGCAGTTGGGTATCGCGCACACCTTGACCGAGTACACCAGGGACGGGGAGCACCAGATCTACCGCGTGAACCTCTGGGATGCAGAGTTGTTGGGACGCCAACACCGCACGATAGGCAAACTGCCCATGGAGGCCTCGGGCCTCACAACCATCCTCGAGTCGTTGCAGGAGCGGACTCCGCAATATCGAGACGCCCTGGGCCGCACATACGCGAACTCGCTGAACCGTGTGATGACAGGCTACGGGATCCATGGTCAGGAAACCATCTCGTTGGAGAAGGCACGCCGAATCATCGAGGACGCCGAAAGAATGGGTATACAGGTACCCCAGGGTCTCAAGGTGCTTGTGGATTCCGATCTCATCTTCCTCAAAGTGAAGTCAATTGAGGAAAGCAAGCCAACAACTGGCATGGTATACGATTTCTCTACCGACGCCGAGACTTTCCTGGCCAATCAGATCCTGGTGCACAACACCTTCCCCATCCCCACCTACAACATCACCGCCGACTTTGACTGGGAGAACGACGACCTGCAACCCCTGTGGGAGATGACGGCACGCTACGGCATCCCATACTTTGCGAACTATACAAACTCTGATATGAAACCAGAGGATGCCCGCAGTATGTGTTGCAGACTACGCCTGGACAACCGTGAGCTGCGCCGGCGCACCGGCGGCCTCTTCGCTGCCAGCCCCCTCACCGGCAGCGTGGGCGTGGTCACGCTGAATATGCCCCGCATCGGTTATCTCTCGGCCAGCGAGGACGAGTTCTTCGCCCGCCTGGGCAACCTCATGGACATGGCCCAGGTGAGCCTGGAGATCAAGCGCAAGACCCTGGAACGCCTCACGGAGCAGGGGCTATATCCCTATAGCCGCCATTACCTGGCCGGGATCAAGGCGCGCAACGGGGCCTATTGGGACAACCACTTTTCTACCATCGGGCTGAATGGTATGAACGAGGCCTGCCTGAACTTTCTGGGGGTGGGCATTGAGCACCCCGACGGCAAAGCCTTCGCGCTCAAGGTGCTGGATTTCATGCTGGAGAAGCTGCGGACCTATCAGGAGGAGACCGGCCACCTGTATAACCTGGAGGCGTCGCCGGCCGAGGGCGCAGCCTACCGCCTGGCCCGCGCCGACGTGGAACGTTACCCCCACATCATCACCGCCGGCACGCGGGAGGCGCCGTATTACACGAACTGCCTTTCCAGTGATACAGAGGTGCTGACAAGGGCAGGGTGGAGGACACACGACCAACTGCAGATCGGCGATGAGGTCTTGACCTATAACCTGGTGACGAAAACGCTGGAGTATCAGAGGATCCGGAACGTGTATGTATATGGCGGTGAGTGGGAAATGGTCAACATTCGATCCAGGGCCCAGGACCAGCTTGTGACACCGAACCATATGGTCTTGTTCGAGTCCGGGGCACGAAAGGGTTTCGAGTTCCTCGCCCCCGCCGCCCATCTGCCTCGGCGAAACTTTATGGTTCGGATGGGCGCCCGGTGGTGTATCCAGGAGGATAACCCGGCGTATTCCGACGACTTGCTGCGGTTGATCGCCTGGATCGTTACGGAGGGGCATTTCGAGGTTGATAATAGCGCAGTACGGATCACCCAGGCCAGAAAAAGCAGATACTGGCAGGAAATCAAGGGGCTCCTGGATCGAGCCGGTATCGGCTACTCTATCCTGGGGACAGGGGAGGGAAAACACAAAGAATCCATCTTTCGCATTGGGGCGCGCGACGGAAAATGGATCAGGGAGATCATCCAGCGGAAAATCCTACCCCAGGAACTCCTGGCCTCGTTGAGTGAACGGCAGTTAAACCTGTTGTTGCTCGAGCTGGCGAAGGGCGATGGGGTTGTTCGCCAGGGTCGCCCGGTAAGACTTTACACGGCGTCGGCTGAACTGGCCGGTCAATATCAGGAGATCGCCATCAAGACCAATAAGCGTTCGGTAATCGGTTATGGAGAGGGTACATATTATGTGGATATCGTGAATTCAAGATGTAAAAGCTGGATTACGGACCCTCCCGCGAGAGTGGGCTACGAGGGGATCGTTTGGTGTATCGAGGTGCCGAACCATACTTTTGTGGCCAGGAGAAATGGCCGGCCCTTCATCACTGGAAACTCCACTCATCTGCCGGTGAACTACACCGACGACCTGTGGGCGACCCTGGCCCACCAGGATGAGTTGCAGACCCGCTACACCGGCGGCACCGTGCTCCACATCTTCCTGGGCGAGCGGCTGGATGACTGGCGGCAGGCCCGGCTCCTGGTCCGCCGCATCGCCGAGAACTTTCGCCTGCCCTACTACACGCTCACGCCCACCTTCAGCATCTGTCCGATCCACGGCTACATCCCCGGCGAGCACCAGTATTGCCCCTACGAGCACTCGAAGGAGCAGTTGGCGCAACTGGGCTTGACCATCGCGTACGAGAGCCAGCCTGCCCAGGTCCCCACGGTGGTTGGGTGATCGGGCATACTCAGTACATGGAAAAAGTTGCTCAAAGCGGGCCACAGACTCGCTGGGAGCAAGGAATCTACGTTGAGGAGGATACGAACATGGAAGAAAACAAAGTGCCTTGCGAGGTGTATTCGAGGATCGTGGGCTATTTGCGCCCGGTCCAGAACTGGAACGACGGCAAGAAGCAGGAATTCGCGGACCGCAAACCCTTCTCCGTGGTTCATGTCCCCGGCCAGGTTGCCCTGAAGACCGCTGACCACCGACCGCCGAAGGCTGACTGAGG
The DNA here is from genome assembly GCA_034435155.1 of Anaerolineae bacterium. GTDB lineage: Bacteria > Chloroflexota > JAHJIN01 > JAHJIN01 > JAHJIN01 > DAOTYG01. Next base: position 29,472 of record DAOTYG010000259.1, read on the forward strand.
ACTGCCGACTGCGAACCGTGGACTGAGGACTATGGACTTGCACATCAAGGGCCTGGTAAAGACCTCACTCATCGAGTTTCCGGGCCACATCGCAACCGTGGTCTTTACCGGCGGATGCAATTTCCGCTGTCCCTACTGCCATAACGCTGACCTGGTGGCAAACCCGGCCGATTTGCCAGACATCCCCGTGGCCGAAGTGCTGGAGTTCCTGGCCCAGCGGCGGCAGCTTGTGGACGGCGTGGTGGTCAGCGGCGGTGAGCCAACGTTGCAGCCGGGCCTGCCGGAGTTCCTCCGCGCGGTCAAGGGGCTGGGGTTCGCCACCAAGCTGGACACCAACGGCTCCCGGCCAGACGTACTGCGCGTGCTGCTGGCCGAGGGCCTGCTGGACTATGTGGCCCTGGACTTGAAGACGCCTCTGGAACGGTACGAGTCTGCCCTGGGGGCGCCCTCCCACGTGGCTGTAGGGGAGAGCATCCGGCTCGTCCTGGCCTCCGGCGTGACCCACGAGTTCCGCACCACGGTGGTGCCGAGCCTGGTGGCCCCGACCGATGTGCCGGCGTTGGCCCAGGCTATCGCCGGGGCCCGGCAATACTACCTCCAGCAGTTCCGGCCGGTCAATACCCTGGACCCGGCCTACGAAAACGTAACCCCGTATGCGCCGGCCGTGCTCCACGGGATGGCCCAGACGGCCCGGGCCTGGGTGCCCACAGCGGTGCGGGGCCTGCCCTGAGCCTGGCGAAGGGGATTGTAGCAGACTATCAGGGGATGGTTCAAAATTGGTTGACACTTTTGTGACCGAAGGCCTTAATTGCCCCTCACCCCCCTTTGTCCCCCCTCTCCCCTGGCCTTGCGGCCAGGGGAGAGGGGGGATAAGGAAGGGGTTTTGCAGCGGGCGGCGAAGCCGCCCGCTACAAAACCCCGCTTCCCACCCCCTCCCCTCGCCCGCCGCCCCAGGCGAGCGGGAGAGGAGAGGGGCAGGAGGAGGGGTGAGGATTTTAACGCCCGTAAAGAGTGTAAACCAATTTCCCCAGAACATTGAACTATCCCGACTATCACAAACATAGAAGGACGCTCACCTTGAACCAAAATCGTAACCTGATCGTTGCCATCGTCGTTATCCTGGTGCTGGCACTGCTGGCGTGCTGTTGTATCGTAGCGATGGCAGTGACATTCTGGGGGGGCTGTGCAGCGTGTGGCTTTGGGAGTATGGCCGCGATGCTCACCGCGCCAGCACCCTACGGCATAGACGAGCGACCGGCCGTGCCGGCCGGACTCGCTCCGGACAGTGTCTTCCCTCCGACCATCGGCGATTACACGGCTGGCCCGGTCCGCACCGTCTCCACGTTGGCCAGTGTGACCGTGCCGCGGGGGGCCAGAGGCGTGGTGTACACGGGGCCGGCCGGTCGGGCGTTGGCCTTTGCGGTCCAGATGGACTCACAGGCAGAGGCCCAACAGTTCGTGGAACTCTTGCAGGGGCGAGTGAAGAAGGGCGGTACTGGCTCCTACCAGTACCGCGCCTGGCCCGGCAAGCCATTCTATGCCCGATGGTACGTGAGCGGCTGGGGCGAATACACCTACGGGATCGTCTGGAACAATGGGCGGTGGGTCCTGGGGGTGACCAGCGCGTCAGAGGAAGCCCGCGATGCCGTGGCGGTGGCGTTTCCGTATTAACTCCGCCGTAATTGCTCAGCCTGTACCCTCCCGCAGGTTCGAAAGTGTCTGGCAACGGGGCACGCAGGTCATTGAGGCGCGCCCTGATCTGGAGATCGTGCCAGAACCTGCCGGAGGGTGAGCAGGGCGATGGTCAGCCCCAACGCTCGTACCGCACCAGATCAGCCAGGGGTTTGCGTTGCTTGGGCCGGGGCGGGTCGGCCGGGTAACCCAGAGGTGTAAAGGCCACCGGCTCCACCCCCTCCGGCAGCCCCAATACCTCCCGCGCCGCCGCTGGATCAAAGGCCGCGACCCAGCACGTGCCCAGACCCACATCCGTCGCAGCCAGGATCAGGTGGTCCATGACGATGGTCGCGTCCACCAGGCCATAGTTCAGGCCATCGGAGCGGACCCAGGCAGCAGCCGGTTGAGCGCAGACACAGACCACCAGGGGGGCCTGCCTGAACCAGGGCGCCTTGTAGATGCGTTGCAGTTCTGCCTCCCGGCCCGCTGTATGGATCACGATGATCTGTACCGGTTGGCGGTTGGCCGCCGTGGGGGCCAGGCGGGCTGCTTCCAGCACCTGCTGAAGCAACTCTTCTGGCACCGGGTCCGGCCGATACCCTCGCACGCTATAGCGTGCCGCGATCAGTTGCAAGAACTCCATTTTAGATCTACTCCTTCTGTTGAACCAATGGATGTACAGATTGAGGTCACAACGGCCGAGGCCGTAGCCGGGTTCCTGACTGCGGCGTGGGGCCAGGCCGATACAGGACTGGATTGGTCAACGCGGCGTTTCGTCACCCGGGCCACACTCCCGTCGAGCGGCGAGACCGTCGGCGCGGCCCGCTTCCGCCTGCGGGCCGGCGTGGCCCATCTATCCGAGATCGTGGTGCGCGATGATATGCGGCGTCGTGACATCGGCGCGGCGCTCCTGGCGGATTTCGAGGCCCGGGCCGGTGTCGCTGGCTGTCACAAGCTGGCCCTCATCACCGACGCGGTCGGGCCAGCTCGCCACTTCTATGAGGCCCACGGCTACCAGGTAGAGGGCCTGCTACGCCGCCACTATCACGGCCGGGACTTTGTGGCGATGTGCAAGTTCCTCGCGCCAGGCTGACCATCCCGCCGCAACAACAGGATACGCAGCCCCACCAGGGCGATGCCGGCCCCAGCCATGTCCACCAGCCAGTCATAGAGGTTCCCGTTGCGGCCGGGGACCACCATCTGGTGCCATTCGTCGCTGGCGGCATACAGCGCGGCCAACGCGCAGGCAATAAGATACCAGCGTCGCTCCAACAGCGGGGCACGCACTGACATCGCCCACCAGATCAGGACGGCCAGTATCCCGTATTCGGTGAGGTGACCGAGCTTTTTGAGCACGATGTCGGTGACGTTGTCCGGGTGGTGCACCATAACCGATTGCGCGGACAGGGCAAAGATCACTCCCATCCACGCCAGCACCAGTCCCCAACGCAGCCCGGCCGCTATGGCGATGCGCCTGTTCACGTATCCCCCTATCGTTTGGAGATGAGACGGTCGCATTCTTCAGCGGCGCGCGTGGCCTGGCGGAGAGCCTCGGCAGCGTCGGCCGGGCGGCCCAGGGCCTGGTAGGCCAGCGCCAGATGGCTGTAGGCAGAGGCGTTCAGCGGGTCCAGAGCCAGGGCCGCCTGGTATACCGACACAGCCTCGGCCGGGTGGCCCTGGAGCATGAGCACCTGGCCGGTCTTGATCAGCGGTTCCGGGTCCGTGGGGCTAAGGTGCTGCGCCTGGCGATAGGCTGCGCTGGCCCGGTCCAGGTGGGTCGGGTCTGCGGTAGCCTGGCCCCAATATCGCCGCACGTCACCCAGCATCAACCAGTGCTCCTCGTCCAGAGGTGACCGGGCGATGGCTCGCTCGCTGGCGGCTTCGGCCAATGGGAATGCCGCGCCCATGCCGTTAACGGCCCGGGCCAGTTGCGCCGAGGCTAACAGGGCATGGTAGTGGTCCTGATCCGGCTGCCAGGCTATCGCCTGCTCGTAGGCGGCGATGGCGGCCGGCCAGTCGCCGGCCCGGAGATGGTGCAGGCCGGTCTTGACATGAGCATCGGCCAGGAGCGGCACGACGTTCGTGCCCCAGGTCAGGACCAGAGCCGCCAGGGACAGTCCCGCGCCGCTGAGCAGTTTCCGGCGACGGGCTGGAGCCGGTTGAGCGCCGCTCGTCTTCTCCCCTGAGGAAGGCACAGAGATAGGGAAAGCCGCGCCTGCCAGCACCCCCAGGCTCAGCCACAGGGTGCTCAATGTGGTGGCGACCCCAAAGCTGAATTGGTTTGCCACCTGGTAGGCCACCACGCCGGCGATGAATGCCGTCGCCGTCAGGGCCGCCGGGCGCGCGGCATTTTTGACGACCCGCCAGCCGCACCAGCAGACCGCGACCACCAGGGCCAGGTATGCTGCCAGCCCGGGCAGGCCGGCGTTCACGGCCCAGGCCAGGAATTCGTTATGGGCCTGGCCGCCGGTAGCCCTGATCCCGCCGTAGACGGTCAGAGCCGGTGGATAGACTGCCTGGAACGCCAGCGCAAAGCTCTCCGGCCCGGTCCCTAGCAGGGGCTGTCTGGCGATGAGTTGCGCCGTGGCTGACCACTCCAGGATACGGATAGTCGTAGTGGCCGATTTACCCCGCAGCAGTGAGTGAATCGGTTCCAGCGGGCCACCAGATGCCCACCCGCCCGGGTCTGCATAGGCCCCCGCCACCAGGATCAGCAGGGCCACCATCACCACTGCCAGGCCCCCGATCACCCATCTGGTATGGCGGGTGCGGCTACCGCCGAGCAGGGCCAGGGTCGCGCTCGCGGCCAGTGCCCCCAGCCCTGCACTGCGGGAGGCTGTCGCCAGCAGACAGCCGATCTGGGTAAACAACAAACCGGCGTAAAGGCTCCGGAGCGACCAATCCCGCGCTTCAAACAGGCGCACCACCGCCAGCGGCATCGTCATCGCCAGGTACAACCCCAGGAAATTGGGGTGTCCCAGAGTGGCAAACGGGCGTTCCGCCGGTCGCTCCCAGGGGATCGGATCCAGCCCGGCGAACTGGAGTAACCCGTATCCACTCACTACGGCGCTGGCAATGAGCATAGTCGTCACCAGTCGTTCCCGTTGCTGCCGGGTACGCAGTTGCCCGGCCACCAGCGCGAACAGGGCCAGCAAGCAGAGGAACGTGTATGCCCCCTGACGCCACTGATAGCTGCCCCACAGACTGAGGCGGGGAGACACGGATAAGACAGTGGCCGCCAGGTACAACAAGGCCAGAGTCAGGGCCAGGAGAGGGGGAAGGGTTAAAGCAACATGGCGTGTGGGGTATAGTTTGAGCGACTTTTTGCTGAGCACCCAAAACACGACCATAAAGACCACGATAGTGCGCAAGACCGCCACCTTGACCGGCTCGAATGGTTGCGCGCTGCCGGGATCAAAGACCAGCGGGATGGCCAGGGCGATCAGCAGCCAGCCGCTTTCGATGACAACTTCGGGGGTCATCTCAGGTTAGCTCATGTCTAGAACAATTGCTAAGGATGTAGTATAATTCTCTGGGGATGGTTCAATTTTCTGGGTAAATTGGTTTACACTTTACGGGCGTTAAAATCCTCACCTCTCTCCCTGCCCTCCCCTCTCCCGCTCGCCTGGAACGGCGGGTGAGGGGAGGGGGGAAGCGTGGTTTTGCGGCGGGTGGCTTCGCCGCCCGCCGCAAAACCCCTTCCTTATCCCCCCTCTCCCCTGGCCGCAAGGCCAGGGGGAGAGGGGGGATAAAGG
>DAOTYG010000260.1:0-24316 GCA_034435155.1 Anaerolineae bacterium
GGGGCAGGGGGTGGGGGTGAGGTCAAAAATTCCTTATCACCAGCGGCAGATGGACTACTTTCCAGGGGGTGAAGCGTAAAACGTAAAACGTGAAGTGTGAACGGTTCATCGCCCGCCTCCTCCGGCTAATCGTGCTCCAACGTCACCCGCACACCGCCTATGGTTATGGTATGCGCACTGTTGTTGAAATACAACTGAAGCCTCACGGAGACAAAGCCCTCATCATCGCTCAACCGGCAATTGGCATCGGTGCAGGATAGGTGATAGTATGTGTCGGTAGTGGAATTCCGATGACTTGTATCCTGGATCAGAGAATAGTAAGTTCCACCGATCCGCTCGCGATACAAGTCAGTCTCGGCAATGTAACTGGCCGAATTGCTGGTTTTGTAATATACCCGTATATCGGCAATGCGTACTTGCTGGCCGTATAACACGGCAGGCAACGGAAGCGGGATGACCAACGTTCTGGTGACGTTACTGCTGGTTGTCTTAACGTCCACCCTCCCCTGTCCCCAGAATGTGAGCTGGACATCAGAAGTAGCAGTGCCGCCTACCACCGCTTCACCGCCGGGTACAAACATCCGAGACACAGATGTGCTCTGGATGATGCCGGTGCCGCCGGCCTTGATCGCCACACCTGAGGAATTGTAGCTATAGACCCCATACCCATCCGGTGAGGCGGACGATCCATAAACTCCATAGTTTGTGCCGGTGCTGGCGCTGGCATAGCCGTACACGCCATAGGCCGGCGCTGTGCCGTACACGCCCCGGCCGTCAGTGCTGGCGCTCTGGCCGTGCACGCCGTAGGTGGTACCGCTGGAGGCGCCGGCGTAGCCGTACACGCCACAGCTCGGCGCTGTGCCGTACACACCATAGCCGGCAGGGCTGTTGCTCAGGCCGTACACCCCGTAGGTGCTGCCGCTGGTGGCGATGGCGGTGCCGTGTACGCCAATGCCGTTGGTGCTGGCGCTCTCGCCGTACACGCCGCGGGTGGTGCCGCTGGTGGCGCTGGCGTAACCGTACACGCCGTAGCCGTCGGTGCTGGCGCTCCGGCCATACACGCCATAGGCATAGCCGGTGGAGGCGCCCGCGTAGCCGTACACGCCGTAGCCGTTAGTGCTGGCGCTCTGGCCGTACACGCCATAGTTGGTGCCGCTGGTGTTGTTGTTGTAGACGTACAAGACCGCCCCCGGCACTCCCCCAATGATGTCAGCCCCCGGCCGCAGCCCCAGGGCATACGGCGCAGCGGTGAGGGCCTGGCGCGGGGCGAGAGTGGTGTAGTCACCGCTCCCCGCCGGGCAGCGCACGGCAATCTGTAGCCAGCGGGCATCCCCCTGGAAGGCATCTGCGCCAAAGTCCAGGTCGGGAATGGTGAAGTAGCCGTTGCTCACGCTAATGCTGGTCTTCGTTTGCGGGCTGCCAATCTGGTTGCCCCCTGTCGGAGGCGAACCGCTGCCAGCGGCGTCCCACAGGCTGAACTGGAAGTCGCAGGTGCCGTTGACCGGGTTATCGCCCTGCTTGAGTTGTCCCTGGTAGGTGAAGCCTGTCCCGAGGGCAGCCGAGGGAGCGGTGCCCAGGCTTGCGCTGAGCGGAGCCGAAGCGGCGGCCTGGATGCCCATCTCCCCCTCCGGCTGCACGCCCTCCCCTGGCGGCTGCGGGCCCTGGGCCCGAGCGAAGCCACCAGCCATGATCAGCAACACCACCACGATCACTATACCGCTGAGCATTCCCTGTTTGTTCATCATGCACCCTCTATTACGTTTTACGTTTTACGTCTTGTGTGTTTCCCCTCTCCCCCGCCCTTCCAACACCTGGTCCAAGACCCACCCGGCCAGCGGGGGACTCAGCACCGCCTCGCCCCGGCTGACGGCGCGGACGGCGGCAACGGCCTGCGACGGGCGGACGTTCCGCCTGTCCAGATGCCCCAGCGCGCCGGCCCTGAGCGCCTCCAGTACCAGCGGCTCCTGCCCTGCCCTGTGCAGCACAATCACCCCGGCAAGGGCTGCCACCTGGCGCACCTGCGCCGCCGAAGCAATGGTCACATCCATCAAAACCACGTCAGGTTGCACCTCCTCCAGATAGCGGAGCGTCTCCTCGTTACTCCGTACCTCGCCCACGATCAGGAGATTGTCGGTACCCTCGAACCACCCACGCACCGTCTGGCCTGTCTCTCCTTCATCTTCCATAATGGCCACTCTGATCGGGTTGCCCACTATGGCCTCCGACAAATGAGATGCTATATCTTGTTGGTCCCAGTATTCCATAAACCCCATTCGCGGCGCAAGGGAAAAATCTCCCCATCGAGGCAGGAGAAAAGTACCCCCAGGGAGAAGGAGATTCTTCGTCGCTCCGGCGGCTCCGCCGCCTCCGCTCCTCAGAATGACAATCCAAGGGGCGCGGTCTGGAGACCGGCCCCGGCGAGGGCACGCAAAGGTTTAGCGGTGGGGGATCAAATGCACCGCGCTGGCTTTGAACGAGGCCAGGACCTCCATCCCCGGCGCAAGGCCCAGTTCTTGCGCCGAGGCGCGGGTGACCAGCGCCAGCAGCGGAAAGCCACAGTCCAGCGCCACCCGCACCAGCGCCCCGTGCGGCGCGAGGGCCGTGATGCGCCCCGTCAGGCGGTTGCGCGCGCTGGAGACCGGCACGCCGTCCTGCGGCCAGAGGGTCACGTCCTCCGGCCGCAGGCAGAACAGCACCGCCTGCCCAGGGGACACCGCGCCCACGGCCTCCAGACGGCGTCCGCTCACCTCCACGATGGCCCGGCCTTCCTCACAGGAGAGCACTCGCCCGCTCACGATCGTCTCCATGCCGACAAAGGCAGCCACTTCGGCGTCAGCCGGTTCGGCAAAGACCGCTTCCGGCCGACCGCACTGGCGCAGGCGGCCGGCCAGCAGCACCGCCACGCGGTCGCCCAGCCGCAGGGCCTCGTCCAGGTCGTGGGTGACCAGGACGGTCGTCTGGCCGGTCTCGGCCAGCAGCGCTTGCAGGTCGTCGAGCAGCGCGGCGCGCGTGGGGGGATCGAGGGCGCCGAACGGCTCGTCCAGCAGGAGCAGGCGGGGCTGGATGGCAAAGGCGCGCGCCAGGCTGACGCGCCGGGCCTCGCCGCCGGAGAGCCGGCCCGCCGGACGGTCGCGCAGGTGGGCGATCCCCAGCCGCGCCAGCCACGTCTCGACGCGCCGGTCAACCTCCGCCCCGCGCATGCGCCGAAAGCGCAGCCCGGCAGCCACGTTGTCAAAGACAGACGCCTGCAAGAGGAGCGGCTCCTGCAGTACCAGCGCGATGGCGCGGCGGTATGCCAGGTTGTCTCGCGCCGTCAGTGGCTGGCCGGCGAAGCGGAGCTCCCCGCGCGCTGGCTCGATCAGGCGCGCCAGCGCCAGCAGGAGCGTGCTCTTGCCGGCCCCGTTCGGCCCGATGACCGCCAACACCTCGCCCGGCGCGACGGTCAGGCGCTCGATCTCCAGGACCGGCCGCCCGTCGCGGCGCACGAGCAGGTCGCGGATCTCCAACAGTTCGCTCATCGCCGCGCTCCCCGCTGCTGAATCCAGGTGAGGGTCAGGTTGACCAGGTAGGTCAGGGCAAGCAGCAGGACGCCCAGGGCGATGGCGCGGGCAAAGTCCCCTTTGCCCGTCTCCAGGACGATGGCCGTCGTCAGCACGCGGGTCTGGAAGCGGATGTTGCCGCCGACCATCATCGAGGCGCCGACCTCGGAGATGACGCTGCCAAAGCCGGCCATCAGGGCGGCCAGGAGGGGCAGACGGGCCTCGCGCCACAGGGCCAGGACCATCTGCAGGCGTGAGGCCCCCAGGCCGAGCAACTGCAACCGCAGCCGCGGGTCCAGTTGCTGCAGCGCGGCGGCGGTCAGGCCGGTCACCACCGGCGCGGCGATGACGGTCTGGGCGATGACGATCGCCGCCGGCGTGTAGATCAGGCGCAGGCCGCCGAGCGGCCCGCTGCGCCACAGCAGGATCGAGACGACCAGCCCGACGACGACCGGCGGCAGCGCCATGCCGGTGTTGATCAGGCTGAGGAAAAACGAGCGCCCCGGGAACTTTCCCAGCGCGAAAGCGGTGCCCAGCGGCAGGCCAATGAACAGACTGATGGCCGTCGCCAGTCCGGAGACCCTGAGCGAAAGCAAGGTGATCTGCCAGACCTCCGGGTCATTGCCGGTGAGCAGCAAAATAGCGTTTTGAATGCCCTGCCAGATGAGATTCATCGCTATCTCGCATCCGGGAAGAAGAGTGGCTGGCCGTATTCCTCCACGCCGAAGGTGCGGATGATCTCCTGCGCGGCGGGGGAGACGATAAAGTCCGCAAAGGCCATTGCGCCCTCCAGATTGGTATTCGGCCATCGCTCGGGATTGACCACGATCACGTGATAGATGTTCCTCAGAAGGGGATCGCCCTCCACCAGGATGTCCAGCCGCAGGGTGGCTCTGTGGGCCAGGTAGGTGGCGCGGTCGGTCATGGTGTAGGCCTCTCTCTCCGAGGCGATGGTGAGCGTGGCGCCCATGCCCTGGCCGCTTTCCAGATACCAGGGCTGAGCGGACGGGTCCAGCCCCGCCGCTGCCCACAGTTGTCGTTCCAGTTGATGCGTGCCAGAGTCGTCGCCGCGCGAGACAAACGTCGCGCTGGCGGCGGCGATGCGCTGCATGGCCTCCGTGGCGACGGCGCTGCCGCGGATGCCCGCCGGGTCGTCGGGCGGGCCGACGATCACAAAGTTATTGTGCATAACCAGGCGACGGTCGGAGCCAAAGCCGCTGGCCATGAACTCCTCCTCCGCCGCCGGCGCATGGACGAGCAGGACATCGGCGTTTCCCTCCTGGCCCATCTGGAGCGCCGCGCCGCTGCCGACGGCGATGGTCTGGACGACATAGCCGCTCTGCTGCTCAAAGAGCGGGATCAGGACATCGAGCAGCCCCGAGTCCTGTGTGCTGGTGGTGGTGGCCAGGATCAGGGTGGGGTTGGCAGGGGCTGGGGCCGAAGGGGCAGCGGGCGCTGGTCGGCAGGCGGCCAGCAGCAGGGCCAGGAGCAGAAAGACTTTCCGTGTCATTCGTGTCCCTCCTCCTCTTTCAACAAAGCCCAGCCACGGCGCAGGGCCAGCAGCGCCGCCTGGGTGCGGTTGGCGACGTGCAGTTTCTGGTAGATTTCGCTCAGGCGGTTGGTGACGGTGCGCTCTGAAAGCTTCAGCCGCAGGGCAATGCTCTTGTTGTCCAGCCCCTGCGCTACCAGGCGCAACACGTCCATCTCAGCCGGGGTCAACTCTTCCACGACCTCCGCGCTGCTCTGGCTCAGGCGGCGGAACTCTTCCAGCAGCCGGGCCGCCAGGCCGGGGTCGATCAACGCCTCGCCGCGATGGACGGCGCGCACGGCATCCACCAGCTCCTGCTCGTCAATGTCCTTCAGCAGATAACCTCGCGCGCCGGCCTTGATCGCCTCAAAGACGTACTGGTCCTGCCGATACATGGTGAGGATGATGATCCGCGCCGAGGGGACGCTTTCGGTGATCAGGCGCGTTGCTTCCACGCCGTCCCTGACCGGCATGCGGATGTCCATCAGCACGACGTCGGGCCTGAGCCGCCGTGCCAGTTCGACGGCCTCTTCGCCGTTTTCAGCCTCGCCGACGACCTCCAGGTGACCTACCGTCTCGCAAATCTGGCGCAGGCCCTGGCGGAAGAGGCGGTGATCGTCGGCAATCAGCACACGAATCGGCGTCATAATGGCCTCCTGTTATGGGACACGGACGAACACGGACGAACACGGATTTTTTAGAGTGACTCTGTATTTGCCCGTGTTTATCTGTGTCCTATTCCACCCTTGCGCTCATTGTCATACACTTTGCGCCTGATCTCCGGCTTGGGGCCAAAGTTGAGCAACAGACCCACCTCGTAAGGCGTCGCCTTCAGGTAGTTCAGTAACTGGGCCTCATGTTCTGCAAGCAGCGCTCGTGCTGCTTTGAGCTCTACGATAACCGCATCTGCAACAAGCAGGTCGGCATAATACTCACCTACCACAACCCCGGCGTAATAAACCTTGATCTCCGCCTGCTGTACAACTGCCAGCCCCATCTTGCGCAGTTCAATAGCCAACGAATTTTCGTAGACCTTCTCCAAAAAACCATAGCCCAGGGTGTGGTAGACAGTATAAAAAGCCTGGATGATCTGCTCTGTCAACTGTTCATGCTTAATCAGCATGATCCACCTCTAATCTGTTCCGTGTTCGTCCGTGTTTGTCCGTGTCCCATTCTTGCAGCAAAGGTTACCTGTACCTCCGTCCCCTGGCCTGGCTGTGAGCGTATTTCCAGCGTGGCGCCAAGAGCTTCCACCCTTTCCCGCATCTGCCGGAGCCCCAGATGTCCTCGCCGGAACATCTCCGGCAGTTTGGCCGGGTCAAAGCCCACGCCGTCGTCGCGCACGGTCAGATGGATGGCGCCGGCTTCCTCTGCGCTCAGCTCTATCCATACCGCTGACGCCTGCGCGTGCCGGGCGACGTTGTTCAACGCCTCCTGGACGATGCGAAAGAGCACGGCCTCCAGGAAGGGGGGCAGGTAGACCTCCTCCCCCTTCAGCCGCAGGTCCACATGGATCTGATTCTGCTCAGCAAACTCGGCGGCAAACTGGCGCAGGGCGGGATAAAAGCCCTTCTCGTCCAGCGCCACCGGACGCAAGGCAAAGATGGCCCGCCGCACCTCGCGGATGTTGTTGCCGAGCAGTTCGCGCAGGGCGTCTATCTCCGCATGCATCTGCTGGGGGGATTCGTCCACCAGGTGGTGCCACAGCCGCGCCCGCATGCGCAGCGCCACCAGGTCCTGCGCCAGACCGTCGTGGATCTCGTGGGCGATGCGGCGACGCTCGGCAGCGATGGCCTCCTCTTCCGAACGCCATGCCTTTTCCATCGTGATGTCTTCCACGATGACGATGGCTGTCTGTCCGCGCCGCGACGCCCGCTGCAAGGCTGCGCTCACCCGCGCCGGGAACTCGCCCCCGTCCTGACGCTGGTGGACGGTTTCCACAGTGACCGTCTCGCCCGCCCGCAGCCCGTCTAGCAGCCGCTCCAGGTCCGCCCGTGCCTCAGGGGCCACCAGGTGCTCCAGCGGCATGGCGCCCAGTTCATCCGCCGTCGCGCCGTAGATGTGGGCCGCCTCCTGGTTGGCGCGGAGAATGCGCGGCGGGGAAAGGTCAATCTCAAAGACGCCCAGCGGCGCGTTTTCGAAGAGGGCGCGGAAGCGCTCTTCGCGCTCGCGCAGCGCGGCGATATTGCGGGCGCGCACGGCGTAAATGCCCAGGACAATGCCCAGCCCAATGGCGCCTGCCAGAAGGCGGAACCACCATGTCGCCCAGAAGGGCGGGGTGATGACCACGCGCACCGCCAGCCCCTCCTCGTTCCAGACGCCGTCGTTGTTGCTGCCCCGCACGCGGAAGGTGTAGGTCCCCGGCGGGACGTTGGTGTAGGCTGCATAGTGGCGCGTGCCGCAGTGGACCCAGTCGCGGTCAAAGCCTTCCAGGATGTACGAATACTGGTTCTTGGCCGGGTCGGCATAGTCCAGCGCGGCGAACTCGAAGGAGAAAAAGTTGTCCCGGTAAGAGAGACGGATTTCCTCCACGCCCCCCAGGTCCCGCCCGAAATCCCGCACCTGGTCAAAGACGCGAAAGGCGGTGAGGACGACGGGGGGCGCGTGGGGGTTGTCGCGGACGTCGGCGGCGTAGAAACGGTTGAGGCCATCCACGCCGCCGAAGAAAAGTTCGCCGTCGGCGCTGCGGAAGGCGGCGCCGGGGATAAAGTGCATCCCCTGCAACCCGTCGCTTTCGTCGTAGTTGCGGAACGGGGGCGAAGCACCGCTTCGCCCGTACCCTGCGCGCGGGTCAAAACGGGAGAGCCCGCCGCCCATCGTCGCCAGCCACAGGCAGGGGCGAAGCACCGCTTCGCCCCTACCCTCATCGCCCAGGATGGCCGCGATGCCGTCGTTGGGCAGGCCGTCCTCTATGGTGTAGACGGTAAATCGGCCGGCCTCCCGGTCGTCTAGCCGGTTCAGCCCGCCGTGAGTGCCTATCCAGAGCGTCCCTTCGGCGTCCTCGTAGAGGCTCCAGACGAAATCGTCGCTCAAGCTATGGGGGTCTTCGGGGTTGTGGCGGTAGCGGGTGAACGCGCCTGTGCGGGGGTCAAAGCGCACCAGGCCGCTGTAGGTGCCCAGCCAGAGGAAGCCCTCCCGGTCCTCCAGGATGGCGCGGATGCCAAAGGTGTTGGGGAAGCCGTCGGGACGGTCAGGGTCGTAACGGTAGACGGTGAAGTAGGGGCGAGGCGGCGCCTCGCCCGCGCCAGGCGGCGCCTCGCCCGCGCCAGGCACTGCCTCGCCCATACCCATATCCAGGCGGGAGAGGGTGCCCGGCTCCTCCGTCCCGATCCAGAGCGCGCCGGAACGGTCCCCGTAGATGACCTTGACCGCGCCGGGGCCGGGGGAATCCGGGTTGGCGGGGTCGTGGACGTAATGGGTGAACCCTCCCGTATCGGGGTCCAGCCGGTCCAGCCCGGCGCTGGTCCCCACCCAGATGGCGCCGCTGGGGTCCTGGTACAGGGCGGTGACGTGGTCGTGGCTCAGGCTGTGGGGGTCGTCCGGGTCGTGCCGGTAATGGGTGACCGCGCCCGTGGGGTCTATGCGGTCCAGTCCCCCGGCGTGCAGGCCGACCCAGAGGACGCCGTCCCGGCTCTTCAGCACGGCCCCCACGCGCGGCGCGGCCAGACTGTTGGAGTCCAGCGGGTCGTGGCGGTAGACGGTGAAGTAGGGGCGAGGCGATGCCTCGCCGTAGGGGCGAGGCGACGCCTCGCCCGTACCCAGGTTCAGGACGGCCAGCCCCTCCTCCGTGCCGACCCACAACGTGCCAGCGCGGCCCTCCAGGATGGCCGTGATATGGCGATGGGTCAGGCCCTGATGGTAGAGGGTGAACTGTCCGGTTGCCGGGTCCAGTGCGACCAGCCCGCCCACGTCCGGCTCGTGGTAAGCGCCGATGCCCACCCACATGCTGTAGGGGCGAAGCGGCGCTTCGCCCCCCGGCGGCGCTTCGCCCCCCGGCGGCGCTTCGCCCGTCCCGTGGACCTGCGTGATAGCTGTCACCCGGCTGTACGGCAGATGGTAGGGGCGAAGCGGTGCTTCGCCCTCCAGCGGCGCTTCGCCCCCCTCGCGGTCGCCCAGGGCAGGGGCAAGCCCCCACAAGCCGCCGTATTCGGTCCCCACCCAGAGGGTGCCGTCCGTGTCCTGGTAGAGGGCCAGGATGTGGGAATCGGGCAAACGGTCGGCGGCAAATGGCTCAAAGCGGTCGTTCTGGCGGTCGTAGCGGAAGAGGCCCGCGCCCGCCGTGCCGACCCACAGGTAGGGGCGAAGCGATGCTTCGCCCCCACCGCGGCCCTCGTAGATGACCGTGACCGACTCGGCGATTTCGGGGTAGTGGACAAAGCCGCCAGTGTCCCGGTCGTAGCGGTCCAGCCCCCCCGCGGTGCCCACCCACAGCGCGCCGGACGAGTCCACCGCCAGCGCCTGGACGGTGTTGTGGGCCAGGGAGTGGGGGTCGGAGCGCCAGTGGCGGAAGACAGTGAAGGTGTAGCCGTCGTAACGGTTGAGGCCATCCTGGGTGCCGAACCAGAGGAAGCCCTGGGGGTCCTGGACGATGGCGTAGACAATGTCGTGGGAGAGGCCGTCAGCGGTGGTGAGGTGAAAAAAGCGCAGGGCGGGCGATTGAGCTTCCGCCACCAGCGGAAAGGCGCTGCAAGAGAGACAGAGGACCAGCAAGGCAAAGGCTATCCTGCATAGGGCAGCCCCTTTTCCGCGCCGCCCTGCCCCCCGAGGGACCCGGATGGCTTTCTGGAGTCCGCTTATCGTCACTCTGACCGCCAAGGTGGGGTAAGGACCGTCAGCAATACCTGCCGACTGACAAACACAGCCCGGCCAGTGGGCCGGGCTGCCGGGGGTGTCACGACGGCCCACAGCGGGCCGATTCCCTGTGGCGACGGCGGGATTTGAACCTGCAACCAAGGGCTTATGAGTCCCCTGCTCTGCCATTGAGCTACGTCGCCAATCGCACGCCATTATACCCAAAGCACCTCGAATGTCAAGCTGTATGCCCCGTGTAGGACAACTGCTCGCAGTTGTCCTACAGACAGGGCGAGCGGGTATTTGACAGGCCATGTCTTGTCACTATAATGATCCTTCAGTAGCTCCAGCTCTTTGTCAGGAGGTAACAGATGAAGACCACTTTTCGGGACCGCTTGCGTTACGGGTTCGACAATTTTATGTCCAGAGGCACAGCAGCGATGATTGCCGGCCTGGCCGTCCTTTCGGTGACAGTGATCGTAACCGCTGCCGCGCTGATTGCCGTCACCGGCATCCGCCAGGAAGGCGGTGAGCCGCTCAGCTTCTCCGAGGCGGCGTGGGAAAGCCTGATGCGCACTCTCGACGCCGGCACCATGGGCGGCGATACCGGCTGGGGCTTCCGCCTGGTGATGTTCGCCGTCACTCTCGGCGGGGTGTTCATCATCAGTACGCTCATCGGTGTGCTGACCAGCGGCATCGAGGGCAAGCTGGAGGAGCTGCGCAAAGGCCGTTCGCGGGTCGTGGAAACCGATCACACGGTGATCCTGGGCTGGTCGCAACAGGTCTTTTCGATCATCTCCGAGCTGGCCATCGCCAATGCCAATCGGCCGCGTCCCTGTATCGTCATCCTGGCCGACAGGGACAAGGTGGAGATGGAGGACGAGATCCGCGACAAGGTCGGCCCGACCGGCAAAACGCGCATCGTCTGCCGCACCGGTCAACCAGCCGAACCCGCCGACCTGGAGATCGTCAGCCTGCACACTGCCCGCTCGATCATCATCCTCTCGCCCGACGAGGGCGATGGCGATGCCCAGACGATCAAGACGATCCTGGCGATTCTCCAGGCGCCGACGCAGCGCACCGAAGCGTACCATATTGTCGCCGAGATCCGCGACCCGAAGAATGCGGAGATTGCCCGCATCGTCGGGCGGGACGAGGTGGAATGGGTGTTGATCAGCGACGTGATCGCCCGCGTCATCGCCCAGACCTGCCGACAGTCCGGCCTCTCTGTGGTCTATACCGAACTGCTCGACTTTGGCGGCGACGAGATTTACTTCAAGGCCGAACGGCGGCTGACGGGCCGGACCTTTGGCGAAGCATTGCTGGCCTACGAGGATTCGGCGGTCATCGGGTTGTACAGCCGCGACGGTGTCCGTCTCAACCCGCCGATGAACACGGTCATCGCTGAGGGGGATCAGATCATCGCCATCTCGGAGGACGACGATACGGTGGTGTTGTCGGGGCTGACCGACGTGGGGATCGACGAGACGGCGATCCGGATGGCCCAGCCGATGCCGGCGCGGCCGGAACGGACGCTCATCCTGGGCTGGAACTGGCGCGCTCCGCTGATCATCAACGAGCTGGACCGCTACGTCGCTGCGGGTTCGCAGGTCACGGTCGTGGCCGATACCGGCAACGGCTCCGCGCTGGAGGACTGCTGCTCCGACCTGGTCCATCAGACCGTCACCTTCCGTTCGGGCGACACGACCGACCGCCGGACGCTGGAGGGGTTGGAGGTGCACACCTACGACCGCGTGGTCGTTCTCTGTTACGGCCATCTGGATGCCCAGCAGGCCGATGCGCGGACGCTGATCACCCTGTTGCACCTGCGGGACATGGCCGAGCGGGGCGGCTATCACCTGCCGATCGTCAGCGAGATGGTGGACATCCGCAACCGCAACCTGGCCGAGGCCACGCGGGCCGATGATTTCATCGTCAGCGACCGGCTGGTGAGCCTGATGCTGGCCCAGGTCTCGGAGAACAAGCATCTCAACGCTGTCTTTGCCGACATTTTCGACCCGGAGGGATCGGAGATCTACATCAAGCCAGCGGCGGACTATGTCCGGTTGGGCGCGGCGGTGAATTTCTACACGGTGGTGGAGGCAGCGCGGCGGCGCGGCGAGATCGCCATCGGCTACCGCTTGCATGCGCAGGCGGGCGACGCCGACCGCTCATACGGCGTCGTGATCAACCCCAACAAGTCGGAGAGGGTGGCCTTTGCAGAGAACGATCGGATCATTGTGATTGCGGAAGAATAGTCGACCATCCCGTGCGTTTCCCTACTTTCCCAGAAACAGTGTATAATGGGGACTGGACCGATAGCGAACCGTTGAATAGGGGAAGCCCTGCATGTCATCTTACCTGCCACCCGCGGCCAGCGCTGACCACCAGGACGAGGTCATCGCCCTCCGCATCGCCAACGCAGCACAGGCAGTCGCGGTCGAACAGAGCGCTCTCTACGAGCTGAATATCACCAATAACGGTCCCGCCGCCGCTTCTTTCGACGTGCGGGTGGTCGGCCTGCCGCCGCAGTGGGTGACTGTCACTCCCCCTCAGGTGCGCCTGGGCAAAAAGAAAAGCGCCACGGTCGCCCTGACGGTCACCCCGCCGCGCTCGCCGCTCAGCCGCGCCGGCATCTACCACGCCGCCGCCATCGTCACATCCCCCGACCATCCCGGCCGCTCCGCTCAGGTCAGCTTCACTCTCGCCGTCCAGCCCGCTCGCCGGCCCCGCCCCCTGCTCCGGCTGCTCATTGCCGCGCCTCTCCTCCTGATTGCGGCGCTCCTCTTCTGGTTCCTTCTCGCCCGCCCACGCGTGGCCGAGTTCACGGCTCTCCCCGCCGTCGTTCGCGCTGGCGAGCCGGTGACCCTGCGCTGGCGTACCAACCCCCTGGCCAGCGACCTCTCTATCGACGGCCTGGTCGCCCCCATCTCCGGCTGGTTTGGGCAGGCCATTGACTTTCCCACGCCGCCCGCGCGCACCTACCGCCTGCGCGTCAGCAACGGCCTGGCCCGCCTCCTCTCCCCGCGCCTGGCAGCAGAAGCGGAACAGACTGTGCTGGTCATCCCCCAGACGCCCGTCATCCGCTCTTTCGTCGTCAGCGGTCAGGGGAGCGTCGTGGCCGGCGACCCTGTCATTGTCAGTTGGGCCGTCGATGGCGCCGACGAAGTCTGGCTGTGGGTGGGGCAGACCGCCATCCTCATCCCGCCCGGCGAGCACATCGGCTACCACAGCCTGGTCGTCCGCCAGAACACCGTCCTGGCCATCGAAGCGCGGAGCGCAGGCGGCGTCGCGCTGCAAAGCACCTTGCTGCGCGTCACGGGCGAGGGCGGCCCGGTGGGCCAGCGCCCGGTCATCGAGTTCTTTACCGCCTCGCCCGTCGAACTGACGGGCGGCGGCGCCGTCCAACTGGCCTGGTCGGTGCTCGGCGAGACCACCGCCATCCAGATCGACAGCGACGTCTTTAGCGCGTCCGACCTGTTGCCGCGCGACACGATGACGGTGCAGATCGACCGGAGCACGGTGCTCGTGCTGACCGCCTTCAACGGCAGCCTCAGCACCAGTCAGGCCGTCGCCATCACTGTCGTCGGGACGACGCCGCCCAGCGGCTCGCCGGTCACCCCTACCGCGACGTCCCCTTCTCGGCCGCCCACTCCTACACCTCGCCCCACCGCCACGCCAACCGCAGAGCCCGAGGAAGAAGCCACCGCCACCCCCACCGCTACCCCCGCGGAAACTCCTACCTCCACTCCTACCGTCACTTCGCCGCTGCCCACGCCCACACCTTGAGGCAAAGGACCGACCGATGCGCAACCGGCTCATATCGCTCGTTCTTCTGGCCCTCCTCCTGCTGGCCGCCTGTCGCGCTCCGGTGCGTCCTTCGCGCTGTCCGTTCGAAGAAGGCACCGTCCAGATCGGCGTCCTGCTCTCCGAGGACGGCGCCGCCCAGGCCGCCAGCGAGGAGCTGTTGCGAGGCTATGAGCTGGCGCTGGCCGAGATCAACGCCCAGGGCGGCGTCATGGGCTGCCGCATGGAGGTGGTTTTTGGGGATGACGGCTCCGACCCGGCCCGCGTTCCCCAGGCTGTCCAGGCGCTGGCGCAGGAGAGCCGGGCCATGCTCGTCATCGGAGCGCCCACCGAGGAGTCGACCATAACCGCTGCCGGCGTCGCGGCTTTTTACCAGATGCCGCTGCTGGTGCCTGCTGCCAGTGACGAACGGCTCACGACGCAGGGCAACGAGTGGCTCTTCCGCCTCAGCGCCCCCTCGTCCGCCTACGCCGCCGCTGCTTTCGACGCGATCGAAGAGCACGCTGGCCGTTATGCAACCGTCGCTGTCGTCTATGAGGACTCGCTCTTTGGTCAGCGCAACGCGCTGCCCTTCGCCGGCGGCGCAGAGGCGCGCGGCCTGCAGCTCGTCGCTTACGAGAGCTATCCCGCTGGCGCGCTGGCCGCCAGCGATGTGATGGCCCGCCTCCAGGGGAGCCGTTTCGATGCTCTCTACTTTGTCGCCCAGGCGGACGACGCGCTGGCGCTGTTGGAGCAGTGCCGGGCGCTGGAGATCAACCCGGCGCTGTACGTGGGGAACATCGGCTCTGCCGACCCATCCCTGCTGGCCGCTGGCGCGCCAACAGAAGGGGTGTGGTTGACGGTGGGGTGGCATCCGGACTGGCCCTTCCCACCTGCTGCTGGCTTTGCCAGCGCCTTCCAGAGCAGATACCACCGCGCGCCCGTCGCCAGCAATGCCCAGGCCTACACCGCCTTCTATGTTGCCAGGGAGGCGCTGCGCCTGGCGGCAGAGGACAGGCGCCTCGACTGGCATGACACGGCGGCTGCCCGCCTGGCCGTCCGCGATGCCCTGCGGGCGCTCGAGATGGAGACTGCGCTGGGAACTGTCCGCTTTGGGGCGGGCGGGCAGAACGAGCCGCCTGTCGCCGTTGTCCAGGTCGTCGGCGGCGAGTAGGGGCACGGCAAGGCCATGCCCCTACGGCGTCGGTTCGGGCGGCGCTTCGAGGAAATCGGCCCGCGCGTTATTCACCAGCCTGTCCACGCTCAATGCCGAAACCCGCACAAAGTAGGGCGACTCTGAGAACGAGGCGACGTAGCTGTTGCTCTCCTCGTCATGGGCGCCGATGCGCAACGTGTAGGTCGCGTCTGCCGTCTCCATCGTCACCACAGCCAGCGGCGCGTCCAGCCCATACCCGGCCAGCTCTTCCTGCCCCAGCGGCTGCGTCATGTACAGATTGGATGCCTGGCGGATCGTCGCTGTGAGCCGCGTCGTGGCCAGCGTCTCGTCCGCCTGCAGCCCCTCCAGCGTCCATTCGCCAGCCTCGTCGCGCACAAAACGGAAGGTGCCGTTGGCGTTCTGCAGCGTGACGCGGACCAGTTCCTCCTCCGGCACCTGGACGTAGGCCGTGTCGATCCACGAACCGACCACAATGCCGGCGTTCCAGACCTGCACATCGCCCAGGTAGGTCTCGTTCTGCCCCTCCAGGCGGAAGTGGGTGCTGCTGGAAGTGGGCGAAGAACCCAGGTAGAGGGTATAGACTGTCCCGTCCGTTGTCTCCAGGTCGATGCGACGCACATACTCATCGCGCGCCACCTGAAGCCGCTGATGGCTGGCTTCGCTGCGCGCCACCAGCCGCCGCGTGGTCAGGCCGAGCAGCGACTCCAGGAAGGAGTCAACCCGTCCCTCCCTCGCCGGATAGTTCGCTGCGTCGGGCAGGACCCAGACGCCGTCGACCTTGCGCAGCGTCACCGAGTTGCCATCTTGATCGGACACCGTCATGGCGACCACGTCGCCAGCTTCCAGGTCGGGGAAGAGCGGCCCGCTCTGCTGTTGCACCGGATGCGGCCAAAAGACCGCCGCGGTCAGAACTGCCTGGACGATCAGAGCCAGCGTCAGGATCAAGTGTTGTCGCTTCATCGTGCCTCCCCAGTCCTCGTCACCAACTCCATCGGCTGCTCGCTGCGCCGTCGCAGGCTCCATACCACGCCGATGACGACCAGCGCCAGCAGCGCCAGCACATAGTTGAGCACCTCCCAGAACCGTTGCGCGCCCTCGCTCAGGGGGGCCAGGACGCGCGACTGCGTCCCCCGCGCGCGGATCGCCAGCAGGTCCAGGTCCTCCGTCGACCAGGCAACGGCGTTCTGCATCAGCTTGAGAGCCGGGTTCACGTCGCGGGACGAGCTCAAGGCGGACGCCAGTTCGAGCACGGCATCGTCGACGAACTCGGCGCTGCCGATGACGACCAGCCGCGCCGTCTCGGGTGAGGTCTCGATCAGCGCCGGTGTTGGTGTTCCCTCCCCCTCTTCAAAAGTGCCCTCACCCAGGGGGGAAGGCTGATCGCGGAAGGCGCTCTCAAAGACCCCGCGCACCGCCACCGCCAGCACATACGACTGTCGCTCGTCGCCGATCGGGAAGCCAATCTCCGGATAGAGGTTATAGTTAGGCTCCACCATCGTCGTGGTTGTGATCACCCACGAATCCGGCGACGAGCGCAACAGGACATCGACCTGACGCCCGGCGTTCGCCTCTTCATCGATGGTGATCGGCGAAGCCCAGTTGAGGGTCACCGCCGCCAGGTTGGAGACGATCGAGTTCTGGGTGTCCATCCCGTCGGAGCGGATGTCGACAAAGTAGGGGTAATCGACCGCTTGAATCTCTTGCACGACGATGCCGCTGCCCAGGTTGCGATTGACCGTCACCGGGAAGGGCGCGTTCTGCGGGTCGAGCACCAGCGCCCGCTCGACGGTGATGCCATAGCTGGCCAGCAGATCGTGCAGGCCGTCCTCCAGGGGCGGCAGCATGAGCGAGCCGGTGTAGGGATCGACGTTGATGCCATAGCTGCCGGCGGCGACAACGACCGACCCGCCGCGCATCAGGTACTGATCAACCGCGTAACGCTCTACGTCTGTCATCCTCTGCGGAGCGACCAGCACCAGCACGTCGATCTCGGTCGGCACATGCCCGCTGCTCAGATCGACCGTGCGCACCTCATACTCCTGCCGCAGCGCCTCCGTCACCTGCTGCCAGGACGAGATGGGCTGCTGCATCTGGCCGAACATGTCCTGCGTTGGCGTGGCCGGCGGCGTCCACAGCCCCACCACCTCCAAAAAGGCCGGCGAGAGCCGCTTGATCGCCGCCTCGATCGCCGCGCGGATGTCCGCTTCGGTCAGCTCGCCAGAGGGATAGACCCACTGCGCCTGGTCGCCCACCTGAAGGAGCAGGTGCAGGTAATAGGTCTGGTCGGAAAAGAGCGAGACCGCATACGGCTTGATCCTGTACCCATCCAGCATATCCTGCCGGCTGAGGCGGCTGTCCGGCGCGTCGAGGTTGATGATCTCGTAGGTAAAGCGGGGCGACTGGCGGGCAATATCGGCGGCCACGCTCTCGATTGTCGCTGGCGCATCGGCCAGCCAGTCGGGCAGCGTGTCGGGCGTGACAAAGACGGTCAGGCGCGCCGGTTCGTCCAGCGCGGCCAGCATCGACCCGACGCTCTGGAAGCCATAGACGACCTTGCGGATGGCGCGGGTCAGGTCGTACTCCAGATTGCGCAGGCGGACGTTGACGCTGTCCCGCCCATAGTCGATAGCGATCAGGTCGCGAAAGTTGAGCACGACGCTCTGGTCGCCGTAGCGGATGAGAATGTCAAAGTAGGCGTTGATGATCGACGTCTCATAGCGCCCGGCGACCTGGAAGGGCGTGGGGCTGATGCCGTAGGAGCGGTAGGCCTCGGCTTCCAGTTCGGGCTCATCGGCCGGGTCGACGATCTCCAACTGCACCATGTCGCCGCCGGCGATCTGGTATTCGCGCAGCATGTCGCGCACGCGCGGCACGAGCGGCGCCAGCAGCGGGTGCGTGCGCTCGCTGAAATAGCCACGGATGAGCAGCGGCTCTTCCAGCGTGGCCAGCAGGTCGCGCGTGGCGCGGGAGAGGCTGTACTCGTGCTGGGCGGTGATGTCGACGCGCAGGCCGCGCAGGGGGTAGAGCCAGACGTTGACCACGATCAGGTTCACGACCACCAGCAGGCTGGTGAGCAGCAGCGCGCGTCGCTGCGGCAGCGCCTGCGCCCCCCGGCTCCAGCGTTTGGCCTCCAGCGAGAGCACGTTGAGGGTCAAAAAGATGCCGGTCAGGGCCAGGTAGTAGATCAGGTCGCGCAGGTCGATCACGCCGCGCTGGATCGACTCGAAGCGGCTGCCCGAGCCGACCGCGCGCAGCACTTCTCCCACGGCCTCGCCGGTAAAGCCGGTCACCAGCGACGTGCCCACCAGGAGGAACAGCCCGCACATCAGCATGGTCAGCAGCAGGGCGACGATCTGGTTGTCGGTGAGCGAAGAGGCAAAGAGGCCGATCGCCGTATAGGCCGCCGCCAGCAAGAGCGCCGCCAGGTAGCCGCCCAGCACCGGCCCCCAATCCAGGTTGCCCAGCAGGGAGACGGTCAGCGGCAGGGTCAGCGTCAGCGCCAGCGCCAGCGCCACCAGCGCCATCACCGCCAGGAACTTGGCCACGACCAGCCGCAGCGCGCCGACGGGCAGCGTCAGCAGCACTTCGAGCGTGCCGGAGCGCTGCTCCTCGCTCCACTGGCGCATCGTCAGCGCCGAGACGAGCAGGATCAGCAGCAGGGGCATGGCGCTGAAGAGCGGGCGGACGTCAGCGATGCCGCGGGCAAAGAACGGTTCCCACCAGAAAAAGACGAATAAGGTGGCTGCCAGAAAGACGCCGACAAAGATCAGCGCCATCGGCGAACCGAAATAGCCTTCGATCTCTTTCTTTGTGATTGCAAGCACCTGTCTCATACGTCACCTCTCAAGCCGCCATAGCCAGTTCGTTAAAGACCGTCTCCAGCGTGCGCACATCGCGCCGCAGTTCGCGCAGCGCCCACCCGCGCTCCTGCGCCAGGGCATAGATCGCCGGGCACAAGTCCGCCCCGTCCTTGCCGCGCACGCGGAAGGCCGGAAAGCCGTCGGCGGAACGGAACGGCTCCACGCCACGGACGCCATTCAGACGGCCCAGCGCCTCCGCCGCGCCGTCCGGTGCCGTCGCCAGCACCAGCACCGCGTCGGGCGTGGCTGCCAGCTCGGAGAGGCGCGCGTCGGCGCGGATCTCGCCGTTCATGAGAATGATCGCCCGGTCGCACAGCGCCTCGACCTCGGAGAGGATGTGGGTGGAAAAGAGCACCGTGCTGCGCTCGGCCAGGCGGCGGATCAGGCGGCGGATTTCGACCACCTGCGTGGGGTCGAGGCCGATGGTCGGCTCGTCCAGAATGAGGATCGGCGGGCGGTGCAGGATGGCCTGGGCCAGACCGACGCGCTGGCGATAACCCTTGCTCAACTGGCTGATGCGCCGCGTCAGGTGCTCTGTCAGGCCGACATCGACGACCGCTTCCGAGATGCGCGCCGCCTGCTCCTCTTCGGGGATGCCGCGCAGCTCGGCCATCATGCGCAGATAGGCCTGCACGGAAAGCTCCGGATAGAGTGGGGCGCTCTCCGGCAGGTAGCCGATCTGCGCCTGCACCTGACGGGTGTGCTCCAGCACGTCCAGGCCGTTGATCGAGACCGTCCCCCCGTCCGCCTGCAGATAGCCGGTGAGGATGCGGATCGCCGTCGTCTTGCCGGCGCCGTTCGGCCCCAGCAGGCCGACGATCTCCCCCGGCGCGATATGGAAGCTGATCCCTTTCAACGCCTCGATAGAGCCATAGGACTTGGTCAACTGGACAACGTCGATCATACTCACCTCTCGAAATTGCCTAAAGAGTTTCTTTTGAAACCGCCGCTTCCACCAGCGTCTGGATGCGCGGCACCATATGCGCTGGATTGGGATGCAGTCCCTCCAGCAGCAAGAGATTCTCGAACAGTTGCTCCACCGCCAGCGCAAAGAGCGGATCGTCCGCCCCTGTGCGCTGCGCCAGCCCCCGGATGAGGGGATGGGCAGGGTTCAGTTCCAGCACCTGCGGCGCCAGCTCGACGCGCTCGCCCAGCAGACGCCGCACGCGCTGCACGTCGCGCCGGGCCCCAGCGCCGGGCGCGACCAGGCGGCAGGGGCTATCGCGCAGCAGCCTGGAGGCGCGCACCTGGCTGACCCGCTCGCCCAGGACCTCTTTGCAGCGCGCTGCCAGCCGCTCGAACTCGGCGTCGCCCAACAGCTCTCCCTCCCTTTCGGCTTTTGCCTGGCCCGGAAGCTCCAGGTCGGGATCGTCGACGCTGCGGAACGGCCTGTCCGCATACGTTCCCAAAGCCTGTATCATAAACCCATCCAGCGGATCGAGCAAGTAGAGCACTTCCAGGTCACGGGCGACAAAGGCGTCGAGATGGGGACTGTGTCCCGCCGTCTCGCGGTCCTCGCCGAGCAGGTAATAGATCGCCGTCTGGCCCTCGCCCATCCGCCCCACGTAATCGTCCAGCGTGATCCACTCGTCCGCCGATTTGGACGAGTGGAAGCGCAGCAACGGCAGCAGTTCCTGGCGGTTGGCCAGGTCGAGCGTGACGCCCTGCTTGATGAAAGGGCCAAACTCGACCCAGAAGGTGCGATAGTCGGCGGGCTGATTCTCCGCCAGGTCGCGCAGCATGCGGATCGCGCGCCCGGTCAGCGCCTTGCGCAGGTGACGCAGGACGGGGCTGCTCTGCACCGCCTCGCGCGAGACGTTGAGCGGCAGGTCCTCTGAATCGACCACGCCCTCGATGAACTGGAGGTATTCTGGCAGCAGGTCGCTGTTGTGCTCCTGGATCAGCACCTTGCGCGAATAGAGGCGAAGGCCAGGAGCGGCGCGCAGGGCGGGCAGGCCGCGCTCGCGCTGGCGGGGCAGAAAGAGCAGGGCGCGGATGTGTACCGGCGCGTCGGTGACCAGGTGGACGTGGGCCAGCGGCTTTTGGGGGTCGAGCGTCAGTTGGCGGTAGAACTCGTCATATTCCCCCGGCTCAATGTCAGCAGGGGGCTTGCGCCACAGCGCCGTCTGGCGGTTGACCACCCGCTCGCCGATATAGATGGGGAACGAGACATAGTCGGAATGCTTCCTGACCACCTGTTCCAGCCGCCAGGGGGAAGCGAACTCCCAGGCGTCTTCTTTGAGCCGCACCTCGACCACCGTGCCGCGGCCGGCCTTTTCCGCCGGGGCCAGGGTGAAGCGGTCGTCGCCGCGCGAGGACCAGCGCCAGGCCTGCTCGTCAGGGCGGCAGGAGCGCGTCGTCACGACGACCTCCTCGGCGACCATAAAGACCGAGTAGAAACCGACGCCAAACTGCCCGATGACCTCGTCGAGCCGCTGTCCTTCTTGCAGGCTCTGCAGGAAAGCCCTGACCCCCGAATGGGCGATAGTGCCCAGGTTCTCGATCAGCTCCTGGCGGGTCATGCCGATGCCTGTGTCGGCGATGGTCAGCGTATGCGCCTGCTCGTCGACGCTGATGCGGATCGCCAGTTCGGCGTCCGGATCGAGGACATTGCGGTTGGTCAGCATCTCGAACTGGACACGGTGCAGCGCGTCGGAGCTATTCGAGATCAGCTCGCGCACAAAGATCTCGCGTTCGGTGTAGAGCGAGTGGGCGAGAATGTGCAGCAGTTGCTGAACCTCGGCGCGAAATTCGAGCGTTTCGGTCTCCTCTGTCATTTCGCCTCCTCCACTCTGGACTTGTGCCAAAGTGTCTATTTTACCTCTGTTTTTCCATCTGCGCCAGGAGGGGACAAGGAGCAAGGGGAAGGGGAGACAGGGTCTTGTCGCCCTCTCTCCTTGTCCCCTTGTCTCCCCTTCTCCCCCTCACCTTGTCATCCAGCGCCCCTGTGCTACAATTAGCCCTGGAGGGAAACGTGGCCTCGGCAGAAGAAATCATCGACCAACTGCATGGGGTGCCGCTTTTTGCGGCGCTGGAGCGGCCGCAGTTGCGCGAGCTGGCAGCGATCACACACGAGATCGACTATGCGCCCGGTGCGATCATCTGCCGGCAGGGCGAGCAGGGGGAGCGGTTCTACATCATTGCTCAGGGCAGCGTGCGCCTCAGCCGCATCGACCCGGAGGGCCGCGCTATAGAGGTGCAGCGCCTGGAGGCCGGTGCGTCTTTCGGCGAGACCTCGCTCCTGCTGGGCGACCTTCGCGACGCGACCGCCGAGGCTGTGGCCCAAACCACCCTCCTCTACATCGAAAAGGCCGAGTTCGACCAACTGCTGGCCGAAGACGAGGAGATCGAACCGCGCCTGCAAATGCGCCGCGACATCGCCGAGCAGCGCGGCTACCCGCGCTTTCCGTGGCTGGACGCCGCAGAGCGCCCGCTCAAGGTGCTGCGCCGCCATCCGGCTATTCTGATCACCGTCCTGGCTATCCCGCTGACCTTTACGGCCCTGCTTGTCCTGGTGGCCATTCTGGCTGCTGTCTGGATCGGTCGCCTGGGGGTGGATTGGGGATCGGCCCAGACCATTGTCCAGGTCATCTTTGTCGTCGCTGGTGTCCTGCTTGCCCTGCTGCCACTGGGCTACAGCCTTTACATCTATGAAGACTGGCGCAACGACCTCTATGTGGTGACCAGCCGCCGCGTCATCCACCGCGAGCGCATCGGCCTGATCCGCCAGCAGTCCTCGGCCATCCCCCTGCGCGCCATTCAGGACATCCAGCAGGTGCAGATCGGGCTGCTCAGCCGCATCTTTCAGTACGGCAATCTGATCATCGACACCGCCAGCGGGCGCGGGCAGGTCGTCTTTAACGATATCCACAACCCCGCGCAGGTGCGCGATCTCATCTTTGCCCAGCGCGCCCGCCTGCAGGCCCTGGCGCGCGCGCAGGAACGCGAGGCGATCCGCCAGGCCATGTACCGCCACTTTTTGGGAGAAGACCAGGAGGAGCAGGTCAGCACAGCCGTCACTGAAGAAGAGCGCCGCCTGCCCGGTTGCCTGGCCCTGCCCCTCAGCCTGACCCGGTCGTTTCTCCCACCTGCCTGGCACCGCGAGGGCGAGACCGTGACCTGGCGCAAGCACTGGGTCGCCCTGCTGCGCTCCATTTTCCTGCCCATGTTTGCTTTCCTGTTGACCACCGTTGCTCTGGTGGTTTGGATCGTCACAAAGCACACCCTGCCGCCAGAGGTTATCTTGCTCTATTCCCTCGCCGTCCTGATCCTGGTGCCGTTGCTCCTGTGGAAGTTCGAGGACTGGCAGAACGACTTTTACCAGGTCACCGCAACGCGCATCATCGACGTCGAGCGCTCACCCTTCTTTCTGCGCGAGGAGCAGCGAGTGGCAGCCCTGGAGCAGATCACCAGCGTCCAGTTCAGCCAGTCGATCTGGGGGCGCATTCTGGGCTATGGCAACGTGACCGTCGACACCGCCGCGCCGGCCGGCACCTTTACTTTCGACATGGTCAGCCGCCCGCAGGAGGTGCAGGCCGAGATCTTTGCCCACATCGAGACGGCGCGCCAGCGCCAGCAGCAGCGCGACGCCGCCGCCCGCCAGGCCGAGATGCTCGACTGGTTCAGCGTCTATAGCGAGATCCAGTCGAAAACCCCAAGAGGAAAACAGGAGGGTGAATAATGGCCCTGCGCCAGATCATCTTTAGCGATAACCCGTTGCTGCGACAAAAGTCCCGCCGCGTGCCCAAAGTGACCCCCGACATCATCCGGCTGGCGCAGGACATGTTCGAGACCATGCGCCAGGCCAACGGGGTGGGGTTGGCGGCGGTGCAGGTCGCCGTGCCGCTGCGCCTGATCGTCGTCGAGATTCCCAAGGATATGGACGACCCCAACGCCGGGACGTCCTTTGCGCTGCTCAATCCCGAACTGGCCCGCGTCTCTGAGGAAATGGAAGCGGGCGCCGAGGGTTGCCTTTCGGTGCCGGGCTGGATGGGGCGGGTGGAACGCCACGCCGCCGTCACCGTCAAGGGCCTCGACCTGGAGGGGAAAAAGGTGCGTCGCCGCGCCGAAGGCTACCTGGCTCGCGTCCTCCAGCACGAGATCGACCACCTGAACGGCATTCTCTTTATCGACCGTACCGACCAGGTCTGGCCTGTCGAGGAGGGAGAGGAAGAAGCGCTGGAAGCCCGGCACGCCGCGACACAGATTTCCTTGTCACCCTGACCCCCGCGTAGGGGCGACCCGATGGGTCGCCCCTCTAGCGCATCACCAGCGGCAGGTAAAACCTGCGCGGCCAGACCTCAACCGCCCGGCTGAAGCTGTCGCTGCCGCCCGCGTTGGTCGCCGTCAGGGTGACGGTGAACACGCCAGCCGACGTGTAGGTATAGACCGGGTGCGTCTCGGTCGATGTGCCGACGCTGTCGCCGAAATCCCAGGCATAGTCGAGGGGCAGCGCGCCGCTGCTCTGGTTGGTGAAAGAGACCGGCATGCCCACCACCACAGGGGACGTGTGCGTAAAGGCCGCCGTTGGGGCCACGAACGAGACCGTCACCGCCCGGCTGGAGCTGTCGCTGCCGCCCGCGTTGGTCGCCGTCAGGGTGACGGTGAACACGCCAGCCGACGTGTAGGTATAGAC
>DAOTYG010000261.1:0-3151 GCA_034435155.1 Anaerolineae bacterium
CGCTCTCCGAGGTGCAACGGCGCATTCTGGCGTTGTTGGGCTTCTCTACAGATATCTACACCAGGCTCTGCGCCGATTCTGCCAAACCGCCTTAAAAATGAGCGAACTATGGGTACCTACTTGACAAATCCATAGAAATCTCCTCTCAGAAACTTACCGTTAGGGCAGCTTTCCCCAGCCGCCGCCTTGGGGCGGGTAAGAAACCCGCCCTACATTCTACCGCCATTTCAACCCGGCGTTTTCCCCGCTCGGGCCTACGCCCGGCGCGGGCACGCCGCTCCCGTCACCGATGCACTACCCCGGGGCAGGTGGCACCCCCGGGCGCCAATGCCGGCCTGGCGGCGGGGGGGGTTCGCCGTTGTTCCTGATTGGCCACTCGCCGCAGGGCGGCTTTCAGTCCTTCATGTGCCGGAGCCTGAGCCAGGCCCCGGCGGTAATATTCCTGGGCCTCATTCCATTGCCCGGCCTCCTCGTGATGCTGACCCAGGCGCAACATCAGGGCCGCATAGGTTTCGCGCAGGTGCTCGCGGGTTGATTCCACGTGCACACTATCGGCCAGGAATGGTGTGTCCTGCATGTATTCGCCCCGGTATAACGCCTCGGCCTGGCGATACTGGGCCAGGGCCGCTGCCAGCTCGCCCCGGCTCTCCAGTCGGCGGCCCCGGGCAAAGGCCTCGGTGAACTCCTGGGCATCTAACCAGATCGGCGCAGCCGGGTTCAGCCAGTACCGGTCGCGCCGGTAGATCACATAGCTGGAGGGCTGGCGGGGTTCCAGGTTCGGCTCCAATGCCCGGCGCAGGGCATGGAGCGTGCGGTGCAGGTTGTTCTCCGCGCTCGCCAGGTCCAGTTCCGGCCACAGCAGGTCCAGGAACTCGTCCTTAGTTACCCCCTGATGACGACGCGCCACCAGGAAGGCAAAGATGGCCTCCGCCTGGCGGCCACCGGCCTTCTCGCCACCCCATTGGGTGATCCGCTCGCCGGTGCGGTAGACCTCCAGCGGCCCCAGGCAGCAAACCCGC
Source organism: Anaerolineae bacterium (assembly GCA_034435155.1). Taxonomy (GTDB): domain Bacteria; phylum Chloroflexota; class JAHJIN01; order JAHJIN01; family JAHJIN01; genus DAOTYG01. The sequence continues at coordinate 1,020 of DAOTYG010000261.1, forward strand.
AGTGGTTGCAGGCCGTTCGAGGTCGTTGGTCCAGCCGGGGCCGCCAGGATCAGGTCCAGGCTGGCCTGCAACACCTGATCGCGTTGACGTAGCTCCTGACCGTGTGCCCGCGCCTCCTCCAGCATCCGCACCACGTGCTCCTGCAACCGCGCGTTCTCCACGGCCAGGGTAAGCTGGCTTGCCAGGGTCAACAACATGGCCTGCTCGCCAGGGCTGAACGGCTCACCGGAGAGCTTGTGGCCCAAGAGCAACACCCCCACCTGCCGCGCCGGATCGCCCACGGTCAGGGGTAACCGGGCAGCCAGGGGGGCCGGCGAGGGACTGGCCGGCGTGTCGTCGTCGGCCGCCCCTTCCAGGAAGGGGAACGGCTCGTCGGCCAGGGCCAGGGTTTCATCCAGTTCTGCTCCCGGCGAAACCCCGGTCGGGCCGTAGGTCGCCCGGACCCGGAACGGCCCCTCGTCGTCCGGGCGGGTGGCGATCAGCCCCCAACGCAGGTGTAACCGGTCTCCTACGGCCGACAGCGACCGCTCCAGCCACTCCCCCAGGTCGGCCGTCTCCATGAGGTCCTGGCTCAGACTGCGCAGCAGGTCTTCGCGCTGCACGTCCTGGAGGAAAAACAGCCGCTCGGCCTGCATCTGGAGCCAGTCCCGGATCGGCTGAAAGATCGCCACCAGGAAGACGATGATGAGCACGGTGACAAAGGGGGCCTGGAGGGAGAGGGTGGGGGTGAGGTATTGCTCGATGAAGAGGATGAGCAATACGTAGGCGACCACCAGGCCGCCGGAGAAGACGGTGTAGAAAAAGTTGCGGGTGAGGGCGCGCTCCGGCAGCAGCGCGCCGTGTTGCACCACAGCGTAGGCCACCAACGCCGCCGCGAACAGGATGGCGATGTCGCCCCAGACGCGGGAGAGCGGCGCGACAAAGCTGACAAAGCCCAGGGTCATCGCCAGGCCGGCCACCGGGAAGCAGAGCATGAACAGCAGCAGGCGGCGGCGGACCAGGGGCGACGCGGCTTCCTTGTAGCTCCGCAGCAGGTGGATGGTCCCCGCGCCCAGGGTCAGGGCGAAGAAGGTGTTGCGCAGGAGGATGACCAGGAGCGGCTCGTTGACCAGGCCGGCCAGGACCGGGAACGTGGCCGTGAACCCCTCTGGCGGCAGGATCAGATAGTACGTGGCCCAGAAGGCCCCGATGAGGTAGCTGACCACCAACGTGATGGTCCAGCGTTGCAGGGGCCGGGGCGGGGTGGTCATCGCCAGGGCCAGGTGCAGGCCGGTGGGCGGGGCCAGGTTGCCCACGGCCAGGGCCACGCGGTGCGTCACATAGAGGATGGCGGCGTCGCGGGTGAAGGCCGGGGCCAGCTCGGCCAGGTAGAGGATGACGAACTCCAGGGCCAGCAGGCCAAAGACCTGCGCGGCCCGGCTGCGCGGGTTGCGGTTCACCACGTAGGACCCCAGCCACAACGCCATGATGACGATGAGCAGGGCCGGGATGCTTTCCATGTCCATAGTCGCCAGTCCTCAGTCGGCAGTAGTCGCTCCCCCGCTCTATTGTACCACAGGACCGCCGTTCTTGCCAGGTGTGCGCCGGATTTGACTTCCCCCCCCGTATGTTATAATAGGCATGGTTCCGGTTACCGGGACTGGACCGCGAGGGCGGCCCACCATTTATCAAGAAATAATCAGGGAGGGCAACATGCGGTACGGGAAACCATTGGTGGTGGACTTGAGCGCCGGGGCGCGAGCCGCCGGCCAGGGGCCCCTGGGGTGTTACAACGGGGATGGGGCGAATGGTTGGTCGGAGGTTTGCTATACAGGGACGGGACCCAGATACTCCATCCCCCCCTGTCGGACGGGAAACCGCCCCCCCGCGGTGGGCGATTGCATCGGCGGGTCGTCCGCGTTCTGCTGCGAGAGCGGGGCAAGCGGAAGTAACGATCCCAACGGCTGTCGGTCCGGCCCGTTGGTCGACTAGCCAGGCACGGCGGCTGGTGGCGGTTTTCGAGGGGGCGGGTCTCCTGGACTTTGTTGAAAAATTGGCAGCGGTGGGGAGTCTCCAACTTGTTTGGGTCATTTTTAGCCGCCTGGTGGGCAACCCCAACCAATTCGGAACTCCAGGGCGCTCAAGTGGGACGA
>DAOTYG010000262.1:0-7113 GCA_034435155.1 Anaerolineae bacterium
CGGTGTGCTCGCGCGGGGTCTGCGACCCCGCGCCGGCGGCGGGTGGCACTCCCTACGGCCTGCCACGAAGTCAGGCGTCAGCGTGAGGTCGCAGACGTGGTCGCCGCCGCGAGCGGGGGGTTATTTTCGGAGGAGGTACAAGGGCAACGAAACGACGCCGGGGACCGGCTCATCCCCAGTTGGAATTGGTCAACCACATGGCACTTGAAGCGTATCTCAGAGGAGGAATAGGATATGAACCACAAGGCTCTATCACTGCTGACCCTGGTGCTCGTGCTGGGGCTGGTGGCGAGCGCGCTGGCCGGCTGCGTCCAGCCGCCGACGCCGGAGAGCAAGGAGCTGAACGTGCTCATGACCCCCCAGGAAGAGTGGTGTCAGGGCATGAAGCAGGAGTTCGAGAAAAAGTACGGCATCACGGTGAACTATGTCCGCATGTCCAGCGGTGAGGCCCTGGCCCGCATCCGCGCTGAGAAGGACAATCCCCAATTCGACATCTGGTGGGGCGGCCCGATTGACAGCTTTATCGCGGCCAAAAAGGAGGGCTTGCTGGAACCCTATAACTCGCCCAACTATGCCAACCTGCTGGACCAACAGAAGTACAAGGACCCGGAAAACTACTGGGTGGGCATCTATGTGGGGAGCCTGGGCTTTTGCACCAACAAGGATTGGCTGGCCGCCCATCCGGGCACCTCAGCCCCCGAGTCGTGGGATGACCTGCTCAAGCCCGAGTTCACCAAGCAGATCATGGTGGCGCACCCCTCCACCTCCGGCACCTCCTACACCGCCCTGGCCACCATCCTCCAGATCAAGGGGGAGCAGGCTGGCTGGGAATACATCAAGAAATACGCGGCTCAGGTGCTCCAGTTCACCAAGAGCGGCGCGGCCCCGGCCAAGTTCGTCGGCCAGGGGGAGGCGGCCGTGGGCATTGTCTTCTCCCACGACATCGTCCATGAGATCGAGGACAACAAGCTGCCCCTGATTCTGACCTTCCCGAAGGAAGGCACCGGCTATGAGATCGGCGGCATGGGCATCATCAAGGGCGGCAAACACCGGGACGCGGCCCAGAAGTGGTTCGACTGGGCGCTGACCGCTGAGGCGCAGGCGTTAGGCCCCAAGTACAAGGCTTACCAGGCCCCCACGGTCAAGGGCGTGCAACTCTCGCATCCCGAGCTGCTCCAGGTTAAACTGATTGACTATAACTTCCAGTGGGCCGGTGAGAACAAGAAGGCGTTTGTGGACAAGTTCACCAACGAGATCGCTGCGGCCAAGGACCTGAAGTAAAAGGATGAAGGCGGCGGACGGAAGGATGAAGGGTTTGGGCTTCATCCCTTCCGTCCTTCCCCTTCGGTTTTCAGTGAGGAACCTTCATGGCCGCTTCTACACGCTCATCTTCATCCTTCATCCCTCATCCTTTATCCTTCATTCCTCCTTCCATCTTCCAATTGCGGCGCCGCTACCGCGAGTTCGCCCTCATCGGCCGGGACCCGGTGTTGATGATCAGCCTGCTGTTCTGCGGGCTGTTTCTGTTCATCTTTGTGGTCTTTCCCCTGTTTCAGGGCACGGCCAATGGTTTTGTGGATGCCGAGGCCACCGGCCCATGGTATACCCGCCTGAGCCTGGAGTATTTCACCCGCTACTTTGATTCTTATTACGGGCCTCATTATCGCCAGGTCTTCCTCAATACCCTGATCATGGGCCTGCTGACGGCCACCGGCGGCACGATCCTGGGCTTTATCTTTGCCTACACCATGGTTCGCTGTAGCATCCCCTTCAAGCGGTTGATCCACCTGCTGGCTCTGGTGCCCACGGTCTCGCCGCCCTTTGCCATCGCCCTGAGCACGATCTTGCTCTTTGGCCGCAACGGGCTGATCACCCGCAAGCTGCTGGGTATTGACTTTTCGACCGGGGTCAACGACATCTATGGCATGGACGGCCTGGTATTCGTGCAGGTGATCACCTTCTTCTCTGTGGCCTATCTCATCATCCGGGCCATGCTGGAGCGGCTGGACCCCAGCATGGAGGAGGCAGCACACAGCCTGGGGGCCGGCAAGTTCCACATCTTTCGCACCGTGACCCTGCCGCTGTTGATCCCGGGCCTGGCCGGCTCGTTCCTGTTGCTCTTTGTGGAGTCGCTGGCGGATTTGGGTAACCCGCTGTTTATCGCCGGCAACGTCACCGTCCTCTCGGCGCAGATCTTTATCGCCGTAGCGGGCGAATACGACTACCAGAAGGCATCGGCTCTGGCCTTTGTGCTGCTCATCCCCACCCTGGTGGTCTTTTTGGTGCAACGTTACTACGTCACGCGCCGGTCGTATGTCTCGGTGACCGGCAAGCCCACCGGTGGGCACATCCTGGTCAAAGAGGCGTGGATCCGCTGGCCCTTTATCATCATCACCTATGGGGTCTGTCTGCTCATCTTGACGCTTTACCTGGCCATTGTCTTTGGCTCGTTCGCGGCAGCCTGGGGTGTGGACTATACTCCCACCCTGGAGTGGTGGACCCTGATGCTCACCCGGGGCATTGAGTCTATCCTGGATACCACGTTCCTGAGCGCCTTTGCCACGCCCATCGCCGGGCTGACTGGCATGGTCATCGCCTTTCTGGTGGTGCGCAAGCAGTTCAGCGGCAAGGACGCGGTGGACTTTATCTCTAACCTGGGCGGCGCGGTGCCGGGCACGATCCTGGGTATCGGTTTTGTGCTGGCCTTCAGCACTCCGCCGGCGCCGGTGGTGGGCATCCTGTTTGGGCTGTTGGCCCTGTTCCTGGTACTGACAGTCCTGGACCGGCGGCGGGACCAGGTGATCGCCGTGGTCGGGGCCACGGCCCTGGGCCTGGGGTTGGCGCAGCTCTACGGTCTGGTGGGTCAGGCAGGGATGATGTACCTGCTGGGCGGCGTGTACATCGGGTTGGGGTTGCTGGTCTGGCTGGGGCGACGGAATCGGACCGGGGGCTGGCTGCTGTTGGGTCTGGGGACCTATCTGGTGGCCGCGAACCTGATCCAGTTCGTGGCCCTGCCCATCGCCGGGCTGAGCCGGGCCGTGCCCACCGGCTTTCTCAGCAATGCCATCTACCAGTTCTCGGAGCACATCCAGGTCTTTTTCCAGCTACCGCCGCCGCTCTCGGCCATCTTTTACGCCTTTGCCTCGCTGCTGGTGGTGGGCCGGGAGAAAGGGGCCATACGCCTGGTGTTGACGACCTTGCTGCTGGGCCTGGTGGGCACGATGTGTTTCATGGGGCAGCCGTTGGCCCTGGTGGGCACGCCGTTCATCATCATCGCCGCCTACGTGGTGCGCAGCCTGCCGGCCTCGGTGCGGGCCGGCGTGGCGGCCCTGCAACAGATTGATCCCAGCATCGAGGAGGCGTCCAACATCCTGGGGGCCGACGCCCAGTATACCTTCCGCAAAGTGACCCTGCCCCTCATCCTGCCGGCTCTGCTGGCCGGCCTGATCTTTAGCTTCACCCGCCACATGACCAGCCTCTCGGCCATCATCTTCCTGGTCAGCCCGCGCTGGAATGTCGTCACCGCCAAGATCCTGAGCGAGTGGGAGCAGGGTGGGATCAGCATCGCCGCCGCCTATTCGACGACCATCATCGCCCTGGTGCTCGTCGCCATCGCCGTGTTGTATTTCGTGGTCCACCGGGTCCTGGGCGGCCGGGGCGAGGTGGACCTCTCCATAGGAGCGTGAGTGCCGGAACGCAGATAAACGCAGGTGGGCGCAGATTTCCCCTCGTTCCCACGCTCCGCGTGGGAATGCCAGCGGGACGCTCCGCGTCGTGGGGGCAGTGCCGCGCCAACGCAGAGCGTGGGCGCGAGCAAAATCTGCGTCCATCTGCGCGCATCAGCGTTCATCTGCGTTCACTAAATCGAGGAGCGTAACCATGTACCTGGTACTTGAGGATGTGGTCAAGGTCTTTCCAGCCCGAGGAGGAAGCGGTGAGGTGACTGCCGTGGATCACGTGTCCGTCGCCATCGAGAAGGGCGAGTTGGTGACGCTGTTGGGGCCGTCTGGCTGCGGCAAGACCACCACCCTGCGCCTCATCGCCGGGTTCGAGTTCCCCACCAGTGGGATCATCCGGCTGGACGGCAAGGTGATCAACGACGAGCCGCCGCACAAACGGGACATGAGCATGGTGTTCCAGAGCTACGCCATCTTCCCTCACCTGAACGTGTTTGAGAACACGGCCTATGGCTTGAAGGTGCAACGGCGGCCCCGGGCCGAGATCCAGAAGCGGGTGGCGCGGGCATTGGAGCTGGTGGAACTGACCGGGCTGGAGAACCGCGCCCCCAACCAGCTCTCCGGCGGGCAACAACAGCGGGTAGCTCTGGCCCGCGCCCTGATCATGGAACCAAAGGTGCTCCTCATGGATGAGCCGCTCTCCAACCTGGATGCCAAGCTGCGGGAGCAGATGCGCACCGAGATCCGACGCATCCAGAAACGCCTGGGCATCACCACCGTCTATGTGACCCACGACCAGGTGGAGGCGATGACCCTCTCTGACCGGATCGTGATCATCAACAACGGTCGGGTGGAGCAGATCGGCACGCCGACCGAGGTCTACCGCCGGCCCCAGACCCGGTTCGTGGCCGATTTCATCGGCCGGGCCAACTTTGTGACCGGCATCGTGCGCGACCGGCGTGATGGGCAACTGGTGGTAGACGCCCTGGGCACGACCCTGATCGCAGTCGCGCCCACAAGCGACATGACGGTGGGCGAGACCGTCACCCTGGTGGCCCGGCCGGAGATGCTGGAGCTGGACACGCCGGAGGCCCAGGTGGAGGGCATCGTGCGCCGGGCCACCTATCTGGGTCACACCATCGAGTATGATGTGGAGGTGGCCGGTCAGTTGCTCTCCCTGGTGGAGCACGACCCGCGCCATCACACCATCCACCCGGAGGGCCAGCCAGTGCGGGTGCGGTTCCTGGAGGATTGCCTGTACGTGTTGCCGAAAATGTGATTCGTGAGTAACTACCAGCCAGGTCGCTCAAAGGCGGTCTGCGACCGCCAGCGTGGGCAGAAGAATAGCTGTATGAAGCGGATCGGAGCACAGGCTGAGTGGTTACATTCGTGATTCGTATTACGGCGCACGAAGCGCGTGAAATAGTGCTTCCGCCTCGGCTATATCCCGCCGGAAGGGACCTTCTGTTTCCAGTTTCAGGCTGGTGACGGCCGCTGCCCAGACCACGGCCTCGGCCGGGGGAGCGGTCAGCCGCCGGGCCAGGTACGCCGCCGTGCAGGTATCGCCACGCCCGCTGCGCCCCCGGACCGCCTGGGGCATGAAAGGTGCCTCGTCGAACGTCCCCTCGTGATAGACCAGCACGCCGCCGGTATGAGTCAGCAGCACCTCGCGCGGGCCGAACGAGGCCAGGATTCGGGCGGCCTGGTAGCGATCCGGCTGGCCGGTGAGTCGCCTGGCTTCCACCGCGTCGGTCTTGAGCACGGTCACGTGGCGGAGCACCTCTTCCTTGCCCGGCCAGTCATCGCTCGTGAGCACGCCGTCGCGGGCCACGCGGATGAACCCCTGCACGTCCAGCGAGAGGGGCACCCCCCGGGCCGCCAGGGCCTCGATCACCTCCGGCGGCACCTCGCCCCGCACCGACGCGCCGATGTGGACGACGCGGGCGCGCACCTGCGCCACCTCGTCCACGGTGAACGGCCCGGCCGAGCCGATCAACTCCACAAGGCGTTCGTCCGGATCGGCGGTGGGGTAGATCAGGCGCAGGCCGGTGGAGAGCGGCGTGGTGCGGGCGAACACCGTCACCCCCAGGCGTTCCAATTCTTCCACCACGTGCCAGTCGGCTGCGGCCAGCCGGGTGACTACGGCCACGCGCAGGCCCATCCGGGCGACCACGTGCGCCCCATAATAGAATGCCCCCCCGTCCACCGTGCGCGTGGCGTGAGGGTAGACGATAGTATCCTTGGTGTAATGGCCCACGAAGGCGATGTCGAACGGCGCGGAGGCGATCATATACTCCCCCGGAAAGGCATTATAGCCCAACGCGATGCGCTCCGCAATCCGGGGCATTTGACATCCGGGCGTAAATTAAACGCACGAGGGCACCGCCCCCCCGCTTCGCGTCTCTTCGGGGAGGGGAAAGACTGCCTTATAGGGGTTTTTTGCGGCGGCTTCGCCGCCGCAAAAAACCCCAGAAAGGCTTTCTTCCCTTTGTTCCCTCCCTGACAAAAGTTATGCACGGATGTCAGGGGGCGTTTGACAACCGTTCAGGCGGCAGTCACCTGAGACAACCCCAATTGTACTTCCCGCTGTCATATGGTATAATGAGTAAGGGCCAACAGCTCGATCATCATCAAAGAGGAGGCAACCGCAATGATAGAGATTGATCGCACTCGTCTGAACCGGGTGGACCTGGTGAAACTGGGCGGGCGCATTGACTCCAACACAGCGCCGGAATTGGAAAAAGCCATCTGGGGTATCTTTGGCGAGAACCGTCATCGGCTCGTGCTGAACATGAGAGACGTGACCTTCACCAGCAGCGCGTGCCTGCGCGTGATGATCTCGGCCCTGAAGGAGGCCAAACGCTGGAACCGGGGCGATGTGCGCCTTTCGGAGGTTCCCACTCATATCAAGGAGGTCCTGGAGCTGGCCGGGCTGGACAAACTGTTCAAGATGTATGACAGCGACGTGCTGGCAGTGGGTAGCTTCTAACGTTTTCTGGGGGTAACTATTCAGGCGCTGAAGTCACCCTTACCGGGTCTGCGCCGCCCCCTCTTGGGATGCAGACGAGAGAGCTGCCCACGCGCGGGGCGCATCCCGTAGGATGAAAATATGCTGCGCGACCGTGCTCGCGCGGGGTGTGCCACCCCGCGCCGGCGGCTATCTTATGCTCGCGCCGGGTGTGCCACCCCTTGCCTCGTGCCCACGCTCAGCGTGGGCACGAGGCAGACGAGACGGCCCTGACCGCGCGACCCGGCGTTTCGCCCCCACGCAGAGCGTGGGTGCGAGCAAGCTCGTGCGGGATTTGAAACCCCACCGCGAGCAGGGTAGCACCGCAGAATAGCGTGGAGTTGCCCTTCTTGGGAGGCTATGGTAAGATGTAGGCCCGTTCGCCACAACCTTACTGGAGGGTTAGCCATGACCTTGAAGTTCATGGAG
>DAOTYG010000263.1:0-3420 GCA_034435155.1 Anaerolineae bacterium
CCTCCTCCCCCTTCCCTCCTCCCCTGGCAAGCCAAACAGGCGACGGGCATTGGCGGTGGTGATCCGGGCCACCTCCGCCAGGGGCAAGCCGTGCAGTTCGGCGATGCGCTCTGCCACCAGGCGCACGTAGGCTGGTTCGTTGCGCCGGCCCCGGTGCGGCTCCGGGGTGAGATAGGGAGCGTCGGTCTCGATGAGCAGGCGATCCAGGGGCACAGTGCGTACCACCTCGACCAGTTTGCGGGCGTTCGGGTAGGTCACCGGCCCATCAATGCCGATATAGAAGCCCAGTCCCACCGCTCGCCGGGCCTGAGCCGCGTCGCCGGAGAAGCAGTGGATGACGCCCGGTGGTCGGTCGTTTTTCCGCCCGCGCACCCAACCGGCCAGGATGTTCAGCACCTCGCCCCGCGAGTCCCGGTCGTGGATCACCACTGGCAGGCCCAATTCGTCGGCCAGGTCCAATTGCTGTCGAAAAGCCTGGCGCTGCATGTGGCGTGGCGAGAGGTCGCGGTAAAAATCCAGCCCGATCTCGCCCACGGCCACCACGCCAGGCTGTTGGCGACCGAGAGCGCGCAACTGGGCCAGAGCCGCCTGGTCCACGGTTTTGGCCTCATGGGGATGGATGCCCACGGTAGCATAGACGCCGGGGTAGCCGTGGGCCAGTTCCACCGCCGTCCGGCTCGTCGCCAGGTCAAACCCGATGGTGATGATGGTGGTGACGCCGGCCTGGACTGCCCGTTCAATCACCGCCTCGCGGTCTTGGGCAAACCGCCGGTCGTCCAGGTGGGCGTGGCTGTCAGTCAATTCGATCATGGGCCGGATAGGCTATGCTCGCACGGGACTGTGACCCCGCGCCCGAGGGCAGGTGACACACCGGGCACGGGATTGGGAAGTCCAACTGCCGCGAGGTGTGTTTTCTACTCCCCGATGATCTTGACCAGGACGCGCTTGCGGCGCCGGCCATCGAACTCGCCATAGAAGATCTGCTCCCACGGGCCAAAGTCCAGCCGGCCGTTGGTTACGGCCACCACCACCTCGCGGCCCATGACCTGGCGTTTCAGGTGGGCGTCGGCATTGTCCTCGCCGGTGCGGTTGTGGCGATAGCGGCTGATGGGTTCGTGGGGGGCCAGGGTCTCCAGCCAGTCGTCGTAATCTTGCCATAAACCCGGCTCGTCGTCATTGATGAACACGGAGGCGGTGATATGCATGGCGTTGACCAGGCATAGCCCCTCGCGGATGCCACTCTCGCGCAGGCATTCCTCCACCTGAGGAGTGATGTTGATGAAGGCCCGCCGGCCGGGCACATGGAACCAGAGTTCCTGGCGGTAGCTTTTCATGGGTAACTCCTGGGTAATATTCAACCGGCGGCGGCCGCCATGCGCGCCAGCTCTTCCTCCACCACAGCCTCGTCCAGCTTGACAAAGAGCGGCTCTGGCTTGCGAAGCACCTGCCCGACGGGCAACTCGCTGGGGGTCCAGCGGCCCACCCAGGTGGCCGGCTCGCAGGTGAGCACCTGGTGCGCCCGACCGCCCGGCTCGGTGACCTGGCGGAAGAGCAACGGCCCGGCGATATAACCCTCATAGCCCAGGTACTCGTGCAAGCGCTGGCTGGAGTGCGGCAGGAAGGGACAAAAGAGCACCTTGAGGCTGTCAATGGTCCGCAGGGCGACGTAGAGCGTGGTGGCCGTGCGCTCGCGATCCGTCTTGAGGGTGGTCCAGGGGGCCTGGCGATCCAGGTATTGATTGGCCTGCTGGGCCAGGGTCATGATGGCGGTGACGGCAGCGCGGAACCGGCAGGCGTCCAACAATGCGCCGACCTCGTCGAACCTGGCGGCGGTGGCGTCTAACAGGGCCGTGTCCTCGTCGCTCAGGGGACCGGGCGTCGGCACCGCGCCAAAGTGCTTGTGGGTGAAGGTGAGCACCCGGTGGGCCAGGTTACCCCACGTCGCCACCAGTTCATCGTTGTTGCGCCGCACGAACCCGGCCCAGGTAAAGTCGGTGTCCTGAGTCTCCGGGCCGTTGACCATCAGAAAGTAGCGCAGCGGGTCCGGGTCGTAGCGCGACAGGAAATCCGTCAGCCAGACGGCCACGCCCCGACTGGCGGAGAACTTGCGGCCCTCCATCGTCAGGAACTCGCTGGAGACCACATCGTAGGGCACGTTCAGGGGAGCACGGCCTTCGCTATAGCCGAGCAACATGGACGGCCAGATGATCGTGTGGAAGACGATGTTGTCCTTGCCCATGAAGTAGTAACCGCGCGAGGTGGGCACTTCCCACCACTTTTTCCAGGCCTCCGGGTCGCCGGCGATGTGCCGCGCCCACTCGATGCTGGCCGACAGGTAGCCGATGACCGCGTCGAACCAGACGTAGATGCGCTTGTCAGCAAAACCCTCTACCGGGATGGGCACACCCCACTCGATGTCCCGGGTGATGGGGCGTGGCTTGAGTCCTTCATCCAACAAGCCCAGGCTAAAGTTGCGCACGTTGACCCGCCAATGGTCCTGTTGTTCGATCCAGGCGCGGAGCCGGTCGGCAAAGGCTGGCAGGTCCAGGAAAAAGTGCTCCGTCTCGCGCAGCTCCGGCGGATAGCCACAGATGCGACAGCGAGGCCGGAGCAGGTCGGCCGGGTCCAACTGTTTGCCGCAGTTGTCGCACTGGTCGCCGCGCGCGTCGTCATAGCCGCACAGGGGGCAGGTGCCCTCCACGTAGCGGTCCGGCAGGGAGCGTTGACACTGGGGGCAGTAGGTCCCCAGCATGGTCTGGCGAAAGATATAGCCGCGTTCCAGCAATCGCAGAAAAATATCCTGCACTACGGCATAGTGATTGGCGGTGGTGGTGCGGGTGAACAGGTCGTAGCTGCAACCCAGGTCTCGCAGATTCTCGCGGATCTCCTGGTTATAATAGTCCACCACCTCTTGCGGGGTCTTGCTCTCCTTATCGGCGCGGACAGTGGTGGGTGTGCCGTGCTCGTCGGTGCCGGAGACCATGAGCACGTGGTTGCCTTTCAGACGGTGGTAGCGGGCAAAGACGTCACTGGGGACGCCGAACCCGGCCACGTGGCCCAGGTGTCGGGGTGAGGCATAAGGCCAGGCGACGGCGACAAGGATGTATTCGGACATGTATGTTCTCCTGTACGGCGAGTTTGCCATCTCAACTTCAACTGCGCCCAAACCTGCGGTAGGATAGGGAGCGGGTGGTATTTTACCATATCTGCCAGCAAAATAAAAGCCTCTCACCAGGTGGCGAGAGGCCCGGTCACTCGTGGATGCCGAACGGGTGCAGTTACGCTTATCTCGCACCAGCGGTTTGCCTGCTTTTCAGCCACGAATGACACGAATTTTCACCAATTCCGCTCCTATTTTCGTGCCAATTCGTGCAATTCGTGGCGAAATAACTGCCGAATAGACGAGCATGATTACACCCA
>DAOTYG010000264.1:0-7038 GCA_034435155.1 Anaerolineae bacterium
GGTATAGGCTGGGAGGGTCTCGGTGATCCAGGTGTTCGTGGCCGTGCTGCCGCCGGTGTTGGTGTAATAGAGGGTGTAGGTGATCACCTGGCCCAGGCGGACCGCCGCCCGGCCATCGTCTTTGACCAGCCTCAGGTCTGGGCTAGGCTGGACATAGGTGAATAACACCCGGTTCAACACCGGCGTGGTAGTTATGAGCGTGGTGCTGAAGGACGCCGCGTACTGGAGTTCTCGCGCCGTGATGCTGATGGGGATGGTGGTAGTCACAAGGCCGCTCTGGGCCGCCGACGGATAAGGTCCCTGCCAGTCGCTCCAGGTTCCACTGGCGGGCCGGTAACGGTAACGCATGGTGATGGTCATGGCCGTCGTGTCGGTGATGAAGGCGTTCCAGGACAATTGCGTCACCACATGGTCTTTGCCCAGGTCCAGGATGCGCGAGGTGAACTCCCCAGTTGGGGCATAACTCTTGCCCTCGCCGGCCGTAGCGCCCCGGTTAATGCGATTATCGGTGATCGGGCTGACGCCGTTGGATGACCCGCCGATGACATAGAGCCAGCCATCATCGCTGGCCACGGTGGCATGGTAAAAGCGCGCCGGCTCGATCAGCTCCGTATCCACCCAGCTCCCCAGGCCGCCGTAGAGGTCTATCAGGGTTGCGGCCACGTAATCTGAGGCTTCGCTATTGCTATTTTTACCTCCCCCGGTGGCGAACAATTCGCCGTTGACAGAGGCTGCTGCGCCGGCATAAAGGTTGTACTTCAGGTTAGTGCCGGTCATCCAGCCGCCGGCCGCGATCTCGCCAGTGGTACTCAGCGGTTTGGCATAGTTGACGTAGGGGTAAAAATAGGTTGTTCCCTTGCCGCCGGCCACATAGATCCGATCAGCCCAGGTCGTCACCATGTGGCCGAAGGTGGGCCGGAGCAGGGCCGTGGTAGTCAGCCAGCCGGTGATAACGCCGGTGGTGGGGTCGGGCCGCGCATAGTATACCTTATCCGAGGCTGTGGGGGCCTGACCGCCCAGGACGTAAAGGCGATCATGCACCACCGCCACGCGAGCAAAGTTGATCGCCTGGGGCAGCGACGTGGTTGTGGTCCAGGTTCCCAATGAGCCATCTGCGAGGATCTGGGCATAGCATACAGTATCGAAAAGCGTGCCTCCCTTGTTGCCTCCCAGCACATAGATCCGCCCATTCACCACGGCGGCCCCGTGGTTCCATACCCCGTTCAGATAGGTGGTGGCAGATAGCGGCGTCGTTTCCTGCCAATCGGTGAGATCGTGGGTGCCGGTCAAGATTCGGCTATAGTACACCTGATTGGAGTAACCGGTGTCAGTACGCCCACCGATAACATAGATATAGCCTTTATATTGCACCGCCGCATGGCCGAACAAAGGCGGCAACCCGTTGGCATTGGTCTCCGTATACCATTTGCCGGCGATGCCCATAGTCAACAGCCGGACCTCGCCGTCGCCGTCCCCGCCGCCGGCCACAGACCGCGTCAGGCCAGTGTGGAACAACGTGCCGGCGTTAAAGTCCTCCAGGGTGGTATCACCTATCGTCCCATAGGCGCCATCCGCCCGGGTGGTCAAGGCCGCGAAGGCAAAAAAGAGAGTAGCCAGAGCTACTCCCAATACGAGGGTGGAAAAGCGGTTCATCGTCGCCTCTGCGTTACAGGGTGCGTTCAGGTGGTACCGGCCGCCGCGGTCAGGGTGGCTACCGGCCGACGCTCTCGTTGGCGCTGGGGGTGAGGCCGGGAGGCCGCCGGGCGAGGGCTGAGGCGGTAGCCGAATTGACCGACCACGACCTGGGCTTCCCGGAACAACTGGCGCACCGTCTCATAGGATAGGCCGTCAATAAGCCCGACCTGCCGCAAGTAATGCATCAAATTGGTGGCGGTCCATTTGTCGTAGGTGCAACCCAGGTCCCGGGGGTCCGTGGCCACGATCTCCCACACCAACTGGCGCAAATTCAAATTGAGTTTGGGTGGCCGGCCGCAACGCGGCTGATCGTGCAGGCCGGACAACCCCTTCTCGTTGAAGCGGTGGATCCATTTCCGCACATTGAGGGGGTGCAACATCACCTGGTCCGCGATCTCGGTTGTCTTGTATCCCTGGCTGGAAAGCAGGATCACTGTTGCACGTTGTTGGAGCGTCGGGCGCGCCGTAGAACCAGTCTGCCATTCCTCCAGGCGCGCGCGCTCCTCTGCCGTCAAAGGGCGCACATATAGGGCCATGCTATCTCTCCTGGTGGCTCTCTCAACGAGTCAACCCCACGCTCTTGACCAGCACCGAGCATGGATTGGGGTTATCCGGGTTGATGTTGCCGCCGACAACGACCCTTTTCACCTCAGACTGAACATACTTGTCGTTGCCCTGGGAGACGATGAATTGGATCCTGACGGCGGCAAAGCCGACGATGTGGAAGAGCGTCCCCTGCTTGGGTGGGCTGGTCCAGCCGGGGGGTTGGGGCGGATCCGGGAAACCGGCGTCATTCAGGTAATCGCTGCTGTAGATGGCATCATAGATGGGTATGATCACCACCTGGCCCTCCCGGCAGGTGGCGGTATCCAGGGCTGAAGAGCGGGTGCCGGGGTCGCCGTAGATAAAGTCGCCGGTGTGCGGGTTCCCGACCTGGCCGGCATAGACCAGGTGGGGATAGTCATGGCAGCACCAGTATTTTAGCCGGTTATTGCTATGGCTGCCATCCGTGACCCGGGTCTCATTGAGGCTGGCATACTGTTTAGAATAGATATAGTCCAGGCTGAGCCAGCCCCGATAGCCCCTTTGCACCCATGAGCCGCCATCATTGATCTCAACGCCGCCTACCTGGTTATTTATCTTATCCTTGGTCCAGATGCGGATGAGTTGACCGTTCTCTGCGGCCTGGGCCGTGGGCAGGTCCAGGGCCACGGGGAAGATAGACCCCCCGTCGAGGCTCATGACCACACCCATACGGGCATCGGCTGTGGCGGCTACCGTGACCTGGTTGAATCCCAGCACACCCATGAAGAACGTGGGGGTCTGCAACTGGGGAGTCACCCGCACTCCTACGGCGTTCGCCGGCACGTATTGCATGACTCCGATGTCCTGCGCCCCCAGCTCGTTGCCGTTTTTGTCAATATAGCGGCGGCGCACGTTGGTGTTGATCTCGTCCCAGGCCGAGCCACCGGCATCGGGGATCCCATTGCGCTCGACGTATTCGTTGATCCGCATGGCGATCACAGCATCATCGGTAGCACTGCCATCCACTGGCTGGCCGTTCGTATCGCAGGTGACGCGCTCGGCTAAGGCCCGGGCGCCGGCCAATGCGCCAGCGTCGGCCGCATTCTGCGCCTGGCGCCGCATAGCATAGGCATACCCGCCGTCAATGATCAGGCCGGCCATCGCTACCAGGGCGATGATCGCCAGGACCACAAAGACCAGCGATTGACCACCTTGCCGTTGTGAATTATTCATAGTTGCCCACCTCCATGGGCTATCCTGGTCCTGACCAGGCTGCCGGTCAGGCCGAGGGACTCTCGCTAAGCCATTAGTACTACAACCGCATCTGGCCCAAGCGGTCATTCTGAGCGACCGAAGGGAGCGAAGAGTCTCGTTCCTGGCAGGCGGTTCTTTACCACAATAACGGGATTCTTCGTCGCTTCGCTCCTCAGAATGACGAAATGCGGTTATTCCACGGTCATTCTCGCCGTACTGACCAACATCGTCTGATATGGCAAAAAGATCGCCGCGTAGTTCGTCGTGACGGTGACGGAGACCGGTTGCCCAGGCACTCGCTGGGGCGAGGGATTGATGGTGATGTCGCTATCTGCCAACTGCACGCCGATGGCGTTCGCTCGTACCGCCGCCCGGATGTCTGCGTCGGTTGGTCTGGGGCTGGAGTTGATGATGGCCGCCCGGGCCCCTTCACGGGCTGCATTTGCCAACACGGACTGCATATAGACAGCCCGCCCCAGGTCCAAAAACCCCAGGGTCAGGAGGATGAGCACCATGAAGATCAGGGCGAACTCGACGATGGACTGCCCCTGCTCGCGGTGGCTGTGTGTCTTCATTGGATGATCTCCATTTCCGAATCAGCGCGTATGGGGATGGTTTGGGAAGTAAAGATCCACAGGACGATGAGCTGAAAGTTATGGGTTACGGTGACCCGTATGGGACTGCCCGGGTTTTGGTTGCCAGCCGGGTAGGTGACGGCAATATCGGCCTCGCTGATCGTGACGCCGGTGCCGGTGGTCTCCTGGATGGCCCGGGCCTTGATGCCGGCGATATCACTGGAATGAGCCGCGCCATAGCGCGCCCCCTCCCTGGCCGCGTTAGTGACGACAATGTGCGCATTGAGGCCCCGTCCCAGGTCCAGTGCTCCCAACACCAGCAGGACCAGGAACGGCAGCACCAGGGCGAACTCGATATAGGATTGCCCGTTTTCCTTTCGTTTGAGCATCTGGCCGGTTCCTCACTCTCTGGCCCCCCGGAGGGCCACCAATGCCCACGAAGGCTTCGTGGTATCCATTACAACGCCAGATAGCTTAAAAAGATAGCAGTGTTTTGTAGTAAATTGGTACTATAAAACTGTTACTCTGGGGGGAGCGGTAAACACTGCTCCCTGGGGCAGGAGGCCGCAGTGCCAGAAGCGGTCGCCGGTTCTGGGGATTGTCTTACTGGGGCTGGAACGAGGTCTGCGCCCGGTAGTCGCGCCCGCCGTAGCGGGCGTAAACCTCCACCCGCACGGTCTCGCCAGGCGTCGCGTACCGGGTATCAAACCCTATCCGGGCGAGGCCCTCGGCATCGGTCTCGACGAACCCACTTTCGGGGTAGCGGGCATTGAGGGCACGATAGCGGCAGATCACGTAGACCTGGGCCCGGGCCACAGCCCGGCCCTGGCAAGTCAATTCGCCATAGACGGTCGCGCTGCTGCCGGTGAGGGGTTTGGCGGGGACGACCCAGGCCTGGAGCTGGCAGGGTGACACAGTGGGGTGGGGGAAGGTCCCGGCGTCTCTGTGGGAACCGGCGTCGGTGTCGCCGTCGGCGGGCGTGGGGTGGCTGTGGGCCGGGGCGTCCGCGTGAATGCTGTAGGCGTGGGCGTGGCCGTCTGCACGATCATATGGGGCGTGGCGGCAGGCATGGCCGTGGCTGGCGGCGATTGCAGGTTGCAACCGCTCAGGCTTAGAATGATGATGGCGCTCCACGCCACGCCCAGGCCCAGGAGACGCAGGTCCGCGCGCCCGGCGGTATCCATCCCAGCTTTAGCAATGGTCTTTGTCACGCCAGCGCTCCTCCCCAGGGTTTATCCCCGCTAACTGCTCAGCCTGTACCCTCCCGCAGGTTCGAAAGCTGGCCTGGAGATCGTGCCAGAACCTGCGGGAGGGCGAGCAGAATTATATCATAAAATACAACGTCCGGGGAATCGCCGGGATAGCAGCAAGTGACCTTTCTGAGCTGACACCGTGCGTAATTAAACGCATGAGAGCACTGCCCCGCTTCCCACTTCGCGTCCCTTCGTCGCTGCGCTGTGCGGGGAGGGGAAAGAATGCCTCGGTAGGGGGTTTTTGCGGCGGCTTTGCTGCCGCAGAAACCCCCAGAAAGGCTTTCTCTTCTCTTGTTCCCTCCCTGACAGAAGTTATGCACGGATGTCAGTCTGAGAACTTGACTTTGGGGGAGCGATATGCTATGCTGATGGGGAGGAGGTTGCCTGATGACTACGCCAGGCTGGACACGCCGGGCCTTTATCCAGTGGCTGGCGGCTACGGTTGGCGCGCTGGTCGTGGGCCAGTGTACCCCGGCTGAGTCGCCCCGGTCGCCCATGCCCGTGCTCCCTGATGCGGGACGCGCCCCGGCGCCCACCCCCTGGCCGCTGCACCCGGCCCGCTTCTGGCAACCCCTGGCCGATGGGAGCGTGCAGTGCTGGCTCTGCTTTCGCGGCTGCGTGGTTCCAGAAGGCCATCTGGGTTTTTGTCGCAACCGCAAGAACGTGGGCGGGGCCTATTTTACCAGGGTCTACGGCCGGGCTACCGCCATCCAGGTGGACCCCATCGAAAAGGAGCCGCTCTTCCACATGCTGCCGGGGCAGCGGATCCTGGGCGTGGCTACGGCCAGTTGTAACTTTCGCTGCCGGGGCTGCCAGAATTGGGAGCTTTCCCAGCGTAGCGTGGATGAAGTGATCAGTGAGCCGGCTACCCCGGCCCAGCTCGCGGAGCGCGCCATACAGGAGGGCTGTGTCGCCATCTCTTTTACCTACAACGAGCCGACCGTCTTTTACGAGTACATGGCTGATACGGCGCGGGAGGCCCGGCTGCGCGGCCTGCGCACACTCTGCCATACCAATGGGGCCATGCGCCCGGCTCCGTTGCGCGCCCTGTTGCCCGTGTTGGATGCCATCGTAGTGGACCTGAAGGGCTTTGAGGAGGCGTATTATGCGCGGGTGAGCCAGGCTGCTTTGGCCCCGGTCTTGGACACGCTCCAGGAGATCCATCAGGCTGGCACGCACCTGGAAGTAGTCCACCTGCTCATCCCCACCCTGAACGATGACCCGGCCATTACCCGGCGGATGTGTGCCTGGCTGGTCGAGCACGTGGGGCCGGACACCCCGCTGCATTTCCTGCGTTTCTTCCCCGCCTACAAACTCCAGCGTCTGCCCCCCACCCCCCTGGAGACCCTGGAGGCGGCGGCCGCCCTGGCTGAGGCGGAGGGGCTGCGCTATGTCTATATCGGCAATGTGCCCGGTCATGCGCGCAACAGCACCTATTGCCCGACCTGCCACCAGCGGGTCATCACTCGCGCTCACCTGGCCACAGTGAGCATGGACCTGGCAGACGGCCGGTGCCGCTTTTGTGGGACGGTGATCCCCGGCCTGTGGCAGTAAGATGAACTTTATTGACAAGGCTGCCTGCGCGGTGTACAATTGCCCCTGAGGACGTAACTGCCTACCCTGAACCCTCCCGCAGGTTAGAAAGGGGCTGGCAACCGATGCAGCCGGACCTGGGCGCGCCTACCGGCGTCTGGTCTAGCCATTGCGCCCAAACCTGCGGGAGGGTAGGTAGTTAC
>DAOTYG010000265.1:0-4344 GCA_034435155.1 Anaerolineae bacterium
GCGCATAACGGGGCGGGGGCGGGGCGGCGGCCGGCGGCCGGCTGATCACCGTCTCTTCGCTGGGCGGCCGGATCACCGTCGCCGCCTCTTCCGCGGCACTGCGAAACTCGAGCACCGTGGCCCCCATCTGGATGATCTCCCCGGACCGCAGCACATGCGGCTCGGTGATCCGTACCCGGTTCACAAACGTGCCATTGGCCGAGGCCAGGTCTGTGAGCACGAACTGATCCCGTTGCCGCCGGATGTTCGCATGATGGCGCGAAACCTGCTCATCATCCAGGATCACGTCGTTATCCAGGGCCCGGCCCAGGGTGATGGTATCCTTGTCCAGGGCGAACTCCTGACCTGCAGCGGCCCCGGCCTGCACTACCAATACGGCGGGAGCACGATAAGCGACCATGATTGTTCACCTCCTCGTATAATTATGTGCTCGCGCGGGGTCAGACCCCGCGCCAGGCGGTGGGTGACCCAGTCTGGCCTGGGCCGGGCACACCCGCCGCGAGCATGGACATCTCATACCTCGCTGTAGAATAAAGCATAATGGTCAGGCGGTAATTGCCTACCCTGTACCCTGCCGCAGATTAGAAACGCCCAAACCTGCGGGAGGGTAGACAGTTACGTCATACGCAGATCATGCGCCGCCGGCTGACGTTTCACACCTGACATTTGACGCCTTTACTTCGCGCAGGTCGGCCGCCAACGCGCCCGCCGTCTCATAGCGCGCTTCCCGGTCCTTCGCCATCGCTCGCTGAATGATGGCATCCACCTGGGGAGGCAGAGCCGGGTTCTGCTCCACAGCGGAGGGCGGCGGTTGCACGATGTGGGCCATGATCACGGCGGCTGGGGCCAGGCCCTGAAACGGCACCCGC
This sequence comes from Anaerolineae bacterium, assembly GCA_034435155.1. Classification (GTDB taxonomy): domain Bacteria; phylum Chloroflexota; class JAHJIN01; order JAHJIN01; family JAHJIN01; genus DAOTYG01. The sequence continues at coordinate 870 of DAOTYG010000265.1, forward strand.
CCCGTCACCATCTCATAGAGCATCACGCCCAGGGCATAGATGTCCGTCCGATGATCAATGTCCGGGTCCCCCCGGGCCTGCTCCGGCGACATATAATCCGGCGTCCCCATGACCGTGCCAGCCATCGTCAACTGGCTGGACGACACGACTCGCGACAGGCCAAAGTCCGTCAGGTAAACATAGTCCCCGGCGGCCACCATCACGTTACCCGGCTTTACATCACGGTGCACAAAACCCCGCTTATGGGCATAGTCCAGGGCCTCCGCAACCTGATCCAGCAGATTCTGCACGCGGGGCAAAGCCAACTTGCCTTCCTGGGCAATGATCTGTTTTAAAGAAGCCCCCTCGATGTATTTCATGGCGATAAAGTGATACCCCTGGGCCTCGTCTACCTCGTATACGGGCACGATATGGGGGTGTTCCAGGCTGGCAGCACAGATAGCCTCCTGGTGAAAGCGGGCCAGCAAAGCCTGGTCTTGGGCCAATTGCGGAGCCAGAACTTTGAGTGCCGCCGGGCGTTTGAGTGGGACCTGGACGGCTTTGAACACGGTTGCCATGCCGCCCTGCCCCAATTTTTCCGTGATCTTGTATTCGGTGAGCATCTGGCCCACCAGATCATCCAGGTTCGCTGAGGGTGGGGGCGGAGGGGCTGTCGTGATGGGGACCAGGGGGATGCCGCAACGTGCGCAAAACCGCTTGCCGGTCACGTTGGCGTAGCCGCAGGCCGGACAGCGGATGGTTTGTGATGCGGCTGGCACCCCGGCCCCCAACAAAGTCCCGCATCGGCTACAGAAGCGCTTCCCGCTCTCATTCTGATGGCCACAGGCCGCGCAACGCACGAAAATGTCGGGGGTTGGAACCGAGAGCGGCGTGCCGCAGCGCACGCAGAAACGTTTCCCCGCCCGGTTCTGAGCGCCACAGCGCGTACAACGGATCATACTGGCTCAATACTGGACCCTCCCGCAGGTTAGAAAATGGCGGGCAAGGGCGGAGATTGCGCCCAAACCTGCGGGAGGGTAGCAATTACGAAAATAGTATCTGGGTGGCAATGTCCCAGGCACTGCCACCCAGATGCCACTGCTGTTGCATGCTACGTGTTGCGTGCTGCATGTTATGTGGGCTTGTTACGCGCCACGAATCACGAATCACGCCACACGAATCACTTGATCAGGATGGTGATCACGATCAGGGTCATGCTGACGATAAAACCAAACAGGACGATGGCTACTGCCACATTGCCGTTCTTCAGTTCTGCCATCTCGTCAATGCCCCTGGTCATCTTGTTGAACAGGAACAAGGCGATGGGGATCACGATGGCAAACGCAATAGCGGCCACGATGGTCCACCAGATGACGGCGATGGCGTTCCAGAACCAGGATATGAGCGTGTCCAGGGTCATAACCTGTGCTCCTCCACCCGGCAACGGTGGCAAGCCTTGCAGCAAGAACGTTAACATTCTTTCACCTCCTTTCCTCTAAGATTATATCACGGCTGGGAAAATCCAGCCTGGTTAAGGCGGACCATTCGGCGGATCGGGAGCAGGCCGGACACGCTGTCCAGCGATCAAAAGCCCCCACCTTTGGCAAAGTTCTTCTGGATAAAACCCCGGGTATCCGTGACTCGCTCGCCGGTGTCACGGTCCACGATGATCAGGTTGGCAAAGACCCTGTTCCAGAAAGCTGTCACTGTCTGTTGGTCTCCAACGTCACCGGCCTTGATGGCCACCGCCAGATCCACCGGGGTCGTGCCAAAGAACAGGGCATAGCGGTCGTAGTAGAGGATCACGAACAGGGCCTGGGCGTCTGGATACGATTGGTACAGCACCAGCCAGCCCAGGACCAACTGCTGGGCCAACACCTCATCAAAGGAATTAGAGGCCATATCCATGACCACGGCTACGGCACTGGTCTTGTTGCCCTGCTGGTCTGTGAGATAACCGGCGCCGTGGACCTTATAGCCGTATTTGGTGAGGAAGGCGATGATCTCCTGGGCCTTGGGGTCAGTGGTTGGGGACTCGCCGCTGCCGATAGTTACCACGGCCAGGCCGGTGACCGATTTGACCTGAGCTGTCACGTTCACGGTGCCGTTGGTGGTGCCGGCCGTGAAGGTCGCTGTGGCCTTGCCATTGCTGTCCGTAGCCGTGACCGTGGGACGGATGCGGCAGCCGGTAGCCGCCGAGCCGGATAACTTGAACTCGACCTGGGCGTCGCCGAGGGGTTGGTTGTCCCGGTCATAGACGGTTACCTTCACCTCCGCCGTACTCTTGCCATCGGCGGGCAGCTGGTCCGGTTTGATCTCCACCTTTACTGAGCTGATCATGCCGGTGCTGGGGTTGCCCTTGCCTGGTGCGACCCGGGGTGGCGTCCACTGGCCAGCGGTGCCAAAGTTCTTGGTCATAAAGTTCTTGGCTGCGGCACTGGACAGGGGCTGATTCGTCTCCCGGTCCAAGACGCCGTACTTTAACTTCTGGACAAAGTCATTCCATGAGCCGCCACCATAGAAGGCATCCCAATCGCTGGCCAGGGCAAAGAACACCACCTCATATTTGCCACCGAACATGAGACCGCAGGCCAGCGTCTCGGCTTCAGGATAGACGTTGCGCAGGGCATAGCAGGCATGGTAGAGCTGGTCGGATACCTCGGAGCTATACAGGTCATTGGAGGCCATGTCCATGCGCACGTAGGCATAAGTCCCGCCACTGCTTAACTGCCCCTCCTCTACAAGGTAGACCTTGTAACCCTGCGCCTCCAGATAAGCCTGCACATCGGTCACCGGGCCGGCAGTCGTTTTACCACCAGAGAGGGTAAAGCTCTCGATCTTGAGGAGCTTGCCGTTCACGTAGAACTTGACGGACCATTGTCCCGTCTCATTCGCGGCTGCCGTACCGGCGATCTCCACGTACTTGCGGGCAACCGAGTCCCCGGTGATCTCGGCGCCACAGGTCACCTGCTCGTCATCATACCACTTGCTCTCGTATTCCCGGCCGCCCGGCGTATAGAACTCGATCCCGATCTCAAAGCCTTTGGCCGGTGATCCTCCCGTAGCCTGACAATAGAGCCAGGCCACCACCATCTTATCAGCCGTGGTAAAGCTGGTGGTCTCCGAGTCTGGATCCTCCGGGTCGGTGGTAAAGATCGTCCCCGCTCCATAGCCGGCCTGTGGCGCCGCCGCCGTAGTTGCTGGCGAGGCTAATAGACCTGCCAGCAGGCCACCGATCACCAGCATGGTCCATAATTTCCTGCTTATCATTTATGTCCCCCTCTTTCCCGGTTCTCCAGCTCCAGTTACATAGTATCATACTACTGCAACTTTGTCAATATCTCTCGTATGTAGAGCAGGGTTGTGTCAAAGTGAAGACTGATATAGTACAATCACTTCGCATTGCAATAGTTCGCGGGACATCGCTGCCGGGGGACACACCAGCGAATTGGGAAATCAACAGACGGTTGTCACGCGCCCCGCCCCGGAACCTGTC
>DAOTYG010000266.1:0-4589 GCA_034435155.1 Anaerolineae bacterium
GGTGGGGAGTCTCCAACTTGTTTGGGTCATTTTTAGCCGCCTGGTGGGCAACCCCAACCAATTCGGAACTCCAGGGCGCTCAAGTGGGACGACCGTTTTGTTTTTCAACAAAGTCTTCCACAGCCGCCGCACCGTAGGAAACCTGCCCTACGTGATACCGTTCTAACCGGCGGGAGGGTTCCAGGTGTTACCCTGGATGATTTTCGGACAGGCTTTTAAGCAAAAAGCGGGACGCCAGAGCGTCCCGCCTGGTGTTTGGTGAACAGGCTTACACCCAGCCACGCAACCGGACGGCCTCGGCCACGCGGGCCACGGCCACCAGATAGGCCCCCAGCCGGTTGTGTACCTTGTGCTTCCTGGCCATCTGGTCCACCGCGTGGAACGCGGCGGTCATCTTCTCGTCCAACTTCTCGTGGACCTCTTTTTCTGACCAGTAGTAGTTATAGGCGTTCTGCACCTGCTCGAAATAAGAGACCGTGACCCCGCCGGCGTTGCACAAAAAGTCCGGGATCACATAGACGCCGTTGGCGAACAGGATGTCGTCGGCCTCCGGGGTAGTGGGGCCGTTGGCCAGCTCGGCCAGGATGCGGGCCTTGATGCGGGCGGCGTTCTTATCCGTGATCTGGTTCTCCAGGGCCGAGGGGATGAGAACGTCCACCTCCAGTTCCAGCAGGGCCTCGTTCGTGATGTTCTCCGCGCCGGGGAAGTTGATCACCGAGCCAGTGCGGTTCTTGTGGTCTACCACGGCCGCATAGTCCAGGCCAGCGGCGCGATAGATGCCGCCCCTGGAATCCGAGACGGCTACGACCTTGAGGCCCAGCAATTCCACCCCTAACTTGTGGGCGAACTGGCCGGCGTTACCATAGCCCTGGATGGCCGTGGCGGCCCCGTGCAGGTTCAGGCCCAGGACCTTGCCGGCCTCGCGGACGCAGTACATCCCGCCCCGGGCGGTGGCGTCGCCCCGGCCGGCCGAGCCACCCAGGGGGACAGGCTTGCCGGTGATCACGCCCCGCTGATCGTCGAGCATGATGGCGTTGTACTCATCCATCATCCAGGCCATAATCTGGGGGTTGGTATACACGTCTGGCGCCGGGACATCCTTGGTGGGGCCGATGATGCGGCTGATCTGCCGGATATAGCCCCGGCTCAGGCGTTCCAGCTCGCCCTGGCTCATCTCCTTGGGGTTGCAGATCACGCCCCCCTTGCCGCCGCCCAGGGGGATGTTCACCACCGCGCACTTCCAGGTCATCCACGTGGCCAGGGCGCGCACCGTGTCCACCGTCTCCTCTGGGTGAAAGCGGATGCCGCCCTTGCACGGGCCACGGGCGTCGTTGTGTTGAACACGGAAGCCCTTGAAGACCCGCACGCTGCCATCATCCATGCGCACCGGGATCGTGACGTGTAGTTCGCGCATCGGCTCGCGCAGCAAGGCATGGATGCCCGGCTCAAGCTTCAGGATCTCGGCTGCCAGGTCCAGTTGCTGCTGGGCCATTTTGAAAGGGTTTCGTTCCTCGCTCATCTTGTTCTACTCCTCCTGGTAGATATTTGTCGCCATTGACCGGCTCTCGCTGACGGATTAACGTCCATCTTGGACCCTCCCGCTACGACGGATGTGGATTATAGCACAAGGAGCACAAGATCGCAAATCCCCCGGTGGGGACCGTTACGTGCCTGGGACATAGGGCGCAGGCGTGCCGGAACGATTATGGACACTGGAGTGGAGCCTTCCCACTGAAGTGGACAGGCAGGCGGGTTTTGCGGGTGAAGACCAGCTAAAGCTTCGACTCCAGGCGTGAGATCTGTCCCCGCCATGGAACGCTTATCCCGGCGGTTGCGGTGTTGTCTGGGTACATGGTATAATCCGGGTTATCCGGCCCAGAGGGGTTATTATCAGGACCATGCAAGCAGATACCGCCGAGATGTCCAGGGTACTGGCCATCCACCTGCAACTCATCGAATATCCGATCCTGGCGCGGGCAGTGCGGGAGCAGATGCGCCAGGAGCTGTTCGCCCGGGGCATCATCACCCGTCAGCAGTTCGAGGAAGAGGTCAGGAAAAAGGCCCTGCGCACCCAGGAGAAAGAGGGGTTGACCGACCCGTTCGGGCAGGAATCGCCGGAGGATTGGGCGGAACGACTGCGCACCATCCGCGATCACCTGACCGAGTTCTACTTTGCCCTGAACCTGCCCCACGCCCTCTTTGAGGACCTCCTCCAATCGGCCATCCGCGAGCGGATGCCGGGGGAAGAGGTGGTGTTGACCTTTAACCCGGAGCTGGCCTCGTGGGACCTGCTGTTTGCCCAGGCCGCCCGCTACGAGAAGTTGCCGCCGGCCGAACGCCGCCGGGTCCGCCATCACCTGCAAGAGATCGCCGTGGTCCTCATCCGGGGCCTGATCAGCGATCACCTGGATTTCGTGGGCGTGGCCCGCGAATACCTGGACATCCATACCCTGCGGGAGATCCATCGGCGCCGCATTGGCCGGGGCAAGATCGGGGGTAAAGCGGCCGGGATGGTGCTGGCCCATAGGATCTTGCAAAGAGATGACCCGGCCGATCCCCTGCCCCTCAGCTCCCATGTCACCATCCCGGATTCCTACTTTATCGGCGCGGATGCCTTTTACGACTTTTTGGCCTACAACGGGATCTATCTGTTTAACCAAAAGTACAAGACCCGTGACGAGATCGAGGCTGATTACCCCGAAACGTATGAACGGCTGGTCCGCGGCCAGTTTCCAGAGGATTTCGTGGACAGCCTGGCGATGCTGGTGGAACGCCTGGGGAGCGGGCCCCTCATCGTGCGCTCGTCGAGCCTGCTGGAAGATAGCTTCGGCGGGGCCTTTGCCGGCAAATACGATAGCTTTTTCTGTCCCAACCAGGGCACACTGGCCGAGAACCTGGCAGCCCTGCTCGACGCCATCCGCCGGGTCTATGCCAGCACCTTCAAGCCGGATGCCCTGTTCTATCGCCAGCAGGTGGGGCTGGTGGACTATGATGAGCGCATGGCGATCCTGATCCAGCGGGTGGCCGGCTCCCGGTATGGCCGCTACTTTTTCCCCGCCGTGGCCGGCGTGGCCTTTGGTCGCAACCCGTGGCGCTGGAACCGCCATATCCGCCGTGAGGACGGTTTTATGCGGATCGTCTGGGGATTGGGCACCCGGGCCGTGGAGCGCGTGGCCCACGATTACCCGCGCATGGTGGCCCTCAGCCATCCCCACCTGCGCCCGGAGATCACCGCCGCCGACATGCGCAAGTATTCACAGCACCTGGTGGACGTGATTGACCTGGAGGATAACACCTTCCAGACCCGGCCCATCAGCGAGATCATCGGCGCGGATTATCCATTCATCGAGCTGTTGGCTTCGGTGGATGAGGGGGACTATATCCGGCCGTTCCATTTCACGGGGGACGCTATCGCCCCGCACCAGTTCGTGCTGACCTTCGATAGATTGCTCAAGGACCGGACCTTCATCACCCTGATGAAAGCCATCCTGAGCAAGCTGGAACGGGCCTACGGCCGGCCGGTGGATGTCGAGTTCACGGTGGAGATCCAGCCGGACCCGGCCTCGTCCCGACCCCGGTTCATGATCCACCTGTTGCAATGCCGGCCCCTCAGCAGCCCGGCGGCCGACCCGGCCCAGCCGCTACCAGCGTATATCCCGGCCGGAGACATCGTCTTGACCTCCACCCGGCTTGTGCCCCAGGGCCTGGTGAGCCGCATCGCCTACGTGGTCTATGTGCCGCCGGAGCGCTATGCCCGGATCCCAGACCAGGCCACCCGGCGCGAGATCGGCCGGATCGTCGGGCGGCTGAACAAGCGGCTGGCCGGCCAACGCTACATCCTGGTGGGACCGGGGCGGTGGGGCAGCGTCAACCTGGACCTGGGCGTCAGCGTGAGCTATGCCGACATCTATAACGCCGCGATGTTGGTGGAGATCGCCTTTGCCGGGCCAGACGGCACACCAGAGGTCTCCTACGGCACGCACTTTTTCCAGGACCTGGTGGAGGCTCACATCTACCCCCTGGCCCTCTTTCCCGAAGAGGAGGGCACGATCTTTAACCGGGCGTTCTTTGAGGAGACGCCCAACGTGCTGGCGGACCTCCTGCCGGATGACGCCGGGTACGCCGAATACGTCCGGGTCATTGACGTGCCGGCCGTGACCGGCGGCCGGTTCCTGGAGGTGGTGATGAATTCGGAGGAGGAAAAGGCCGTGGGGTACGTGCGCCAGCCAGTCACTCCCTGACCCGGCCAGGCCGGAGCCAAAAAACCACAAAGGACACCAAGGACACAAGGGTCAGTACATGGAAAAAGTTGCTCAAAGCGGCGACCACGTCTGCGACCCCCGGCCCAGGCCGGACTGGGTGGCACAAGCCGTAGGGAGGTGACCCGCCGCTTCGCGCCCGGCGGTCAGTGGGCCTGGGCCTGGCAGACCGCCGAGGAGCACGAATTTCCATCTGCTGAGGATACCTTTGTGTCCTTTGTGTGATCGTGGTGTCCTTTGTGACAAAATCCTTGCCCAATGGGGATGGTTCAAAATTGGTTGACACTTTTGTAACCGAAGGCCTTAATTGCCCCTCACCCCCCTTTGTCC
>DAOTYG010000267.1:0-5262 GCA_034435155.1 Anaerolineae bacterium
GGACAAAGGGGGGGTGAGGGGCAATGAAGGCCTTCGGTCACAAAAGTGTCAACCAATTTTGAACCATCCCCTTAAAGCCATTATGATCGCAACCGGAGCGTGAGCCATGACTCAACAACTCATCGTTATCGGCGGCGTGGCGGCCGGCATGAGTGCGGCCGCCAGGGCCAGGCGCACCAACCCGGCCCTGACCGTCTTTGTCTACGAGCAAGGCCCTCATATCTCCTACGGAGCCTGCGGGCTGCCCTACCTCATCGCCGGGGACATCGCCGACTATCGCGCCCTCATCGCCCGTACCCCGGAGCAGATGGCCAGGCAGGGGGTGACCGTCTACCTCCACCACCAGGTCACGAGGCTTGACCCGGTGGCCCAGACCGTGACCGTGCGCGACCGGCAGGCGGGCCGCACGTTCGAGCAACGATACGATGCCCTGGTCATCGCCACCGGCGCGAGTCCCGTCCTGCCCCCCCTGCCCGGCCTGGAGCTACCCGGCGTCTTTGCCCTGCGCTCGTTGGAGGAGGGTCTGGCCCTCCAACGTTTCATCGCCGTCCACCAACCCCGGCGCGCCATCATCCTGGGCGGCGGATATATCGGGGTGGAGATGGCGGAGACGTTCCGCCGGCTGGGGCTGGCAGTACAGATGATCATCCGCTCCGGGCAGGTGTTGCGCCCCGTCCTCGACGATGACGTGCGCGCCCTGGTGGAACAGGAGCTGACCCGCCAGGGGGTGGAGATAATCGCTGATGAGCCGGTGGCCTTCGAGGGTCGGGGCCGTCTGGAGCGCGTCGTCACCAGGGACGGGGTTTATCCAGGCGACGTCGCCCTGTTGAGCCTTGGGGTGCAACCCCTTGTGACGCTGGCCCAGGCGGCCGGCGTGACCCTGGGGCCGACCGGGGCCATCGCCACAGACGACCATATGCGCACCAACCTGCCGGCCGTCTATGCCGCCGGGGACTGTGCCGAGGCGTTTCATATCGTCAGCGGCCGGCCAGCATACGTCCCCCTGGGCAGCACGGCCAACAAACAGGGCCGCGTGGCCGGGACCAACGCCGCTGGCGGGGAGGTCACCTTTGGCGGGATCGTGGGCACCACGGTGCTGCGCGCCTTTGACCTGGCGGTAGCCCGTACCGGGCTGACCACTGCCCAGGCCCAGGCCCTGGGCTACACCGTGCAGACGACGCTGATCGAGGCCACCAACCTGCCGCACTATTTCCCCGGCGCCACCCCGATCCACGTGAAGCTGGTGGTAGATGGTGCGACTGGCCGGCTCCTGGGGGGGCAGATCGTCGGCGGCGAGGGGGTGGCCAAGCGCATAGATGTCCTGGCCACTGCGCTCCACCATCGCCTGACCGTGGCCGACCTGCAACAACTTGATTTGAGCTACGCGCCACCCTTTGCGCCAGTATGGGACCCCCTCCTGGTGGCCGCCAACGCGGCCGCGAAATAGGGAAACTATGCCTCGCCCGGTGTCCTCCACCAACCAGTTGTCCATCCTGGGGCGTTGTTACAGCTATCTGCATCCCTACCGGCGGTTGATCATCCTGGCCTATGCGGCCTTGCTGGTCATCAACGCCCTGAACGCGGTCATCCCCCAGTTCATCCGGGGAATCGTAGACCAGGGGATCGGCGATCAGGATATCCCGTTTCTGGGTGGGGCGGTGCTGGCCTTGCTGGCGTTGACCCTCGGCAAGGGCCTGCTCTCCTTCGTCCAGGGCCGCTGGATCGAGCAGGCGGCCCAAGGCGTGGCCTATGACTTGCGCAACGCTATCCATCGGCGGCTCGCGGCCCTCTCTTTCTCCTACCACGACCGGGCCGAGACCGGCCAGCTCCTCTCCCGGGCCATCGAGGACGTGGAACGCATCCGCTTCCTCACCGGCCGGGCCACCTTCCGCCTCCTCGATGGGACCGTGCTCCTGCTGGGCACGGCCCTGATGCTCACCTGGATGAACCCCCAACTGGCGCTCCTGGCCCTGGTGACCGCGCCGGTGCTGGGCCTGTGCACCCTCAACTTTGCCCGGCAGTTCCGACCCCTATCTCTGGCCACCCAGCAACAACTGGGCGTGCTGACGACGCGGCTGGAGCAAAACCTGCGCGGGGCGCGCATCGTGAAAGCCTTTGCCCAGGAGGAGGCCGAGATCGCCCGGTTCGAGGCCGAGAACGCCCGCTGGTTCGACCTGGCGGCCCGGGGCGCCCGGCTCCAGGCGATCAATACGCCGCTCCTGGTCCTCATCGCCAACGCCGGGCTGGTGTTCATCATCTGGTACGGGGGCCTGCTGGTGATGCGCGGCGCGCTGACCCTGGGTGAGCTGGTGGCCTTCACCACCTACCTGGGCCTGCTGGCCCAACCGGTGCGGCTCATGGGCATGATCACGCCGGTGCTGGCCATGGCTGCGGCCTCCGGCGAACGCATCTTTGAGATCCTGGATGCCCAGTCCGAGGTCCAGGAAGCCCCGGCTGCCCGGCCCCTGCCGCCGGTGCGCGGCCACGTGCGCTTTGAGCACGTCTCCTTTGCCTACTTTGGCCGCCATCGGGTCCTGGATGACGTCTCTTTCGAGGCATTGCCCGGCCAGATCGTCGCCCTGCTGGGGGCCACCGGCTCCGGCAAATCCACCATCATCAACCTGATCCCGCGCTTCTATGACCCCACCGCCGGCCGCATCACCATAGACGGCCACGATATTCGTCAGGTGACCCTCAGCTCCCTGCGAGACCAGATCGGCATTGTCCTGCAAGAGACCACGTTGTTCGCCGCCACGATCCGGGAGAACATCGCCTTTGGTTGCCCTGCTGCCGACGAGAAGGCCATCGTCGCGGCCGCCCGGGCCGCCCAGTGTCACGAGTTCATCATGGAGATGCCCGGTGGCTATGAGGCCCGGGTGGGGGAGCGGGGCGTCACCCTCTCCGGCGGGCAGAAGCAACGCCTCGCCATCGCCCGGGCCTTGCTCAAGAACCCCCGCATCCTCATCCTGGACGATGCCCTCTCCAGCGTGGATACTGAGACGGAACGGTTGATCCAGACGGCCCTGGAGCGGCTCATGGAGGGCCGCACCTCCTTTGTCATCGCCCAACGCCTAAGCACGGTGCGCCGGGCCGACCTGATCCTGGTGCTGGATACAGGCCGGATCGTCGCCCGTGGCACGCACCAGGAGTTGTTGAACACGTCGGGCCTGTACGCCGAGATCTATTACCGGCAGTTGGAGGCCAGATGAGCTTTACCATCGGCACGAGCAGCGCCGGCATGGGGCCGGGCCAGATGGTGCGCAGCTTTGGCGAGGAGCTAGAGGGCCGGGTCTTTGACCGGCGCATCGCCCTGCGGCTATTGGGCTTTTTGCGGCCGCACTGGCGGCGCATGGCCGTGGCTGGCGGGCTGATGCTGGTGGCCACGGCCCTGAGCCTGGTGGCCCCCTATCTGATCAAGGTGGCGATTGACCAATACATCGCCCTCGGCGACGAGGCCGGCCTGGTCGGGGTGGCCCTCCTCACGGCCGGGGCTTTCCTGGGCCTGTTCCTGGCCTCGGCCGGGCAACAGTATCTGCTGGGTTGGGTGGGGCAGCGGGTGTTGGCGACCCTGCGCGCCCAACTGTTCCGCCATCTGCAAGACCTGTCGTTGAGCTACCACGATACCCATATCGTCGGCGTGACCATCTCCCGCGTCATCAACGATGTGGCGGTGATCAACGAACTGCTGTCCCAGGGTTTGCTCACCATCATCGGCGACACGCTGGTGCTGGTGGGCATCGTGGTCGTGATGCTGGCGATGAGTCCCCGGCTGGCCCTGCTCACCTTCAGCGTGCTGCCCCTGATGGCCCTGGCGACATGGCTTTTTGCCCGGCGCGCTCAGGTGGCCTTTCGCCAGACGCGGGTACGGATCGCCGCCGTGGTGGGCGATCTGGCCGAGGACATCGCCGGGATGCGGGTGATCCAGGCCTTTGCTCAGGAGGGAGCGACGCAGGAACGATTCGACGCCGTGAATCGGGCCAACCGTGATGCCAACGTGGCCGCCATGTCGTTATCCCTGGCCTTCCTGCCGGCCGTCGAGTTCCTGGGGATGCTGGCGACCGGGATCGTGCTGTGGTTCGGGGGGCTGGCCGTGGCCCGTGGTGAGCTGACCCTGGGCGTGGTGGTGGCGTTCCTGGCCTACGTGAGTCGGTTCTTCCAGCCCATCCAGGAGCTGAGCCGCATCTATACCACCATGCAGGCGGCGATGGCTGGCGGTGAGCGAGTGCTGGCCCTGCTGGATACGCCCCCCCAGGTGGCAGACCGGCCAGATGCCGTCGAGATGCCGCCCCTCGTGGGGCAGGTGGTGTTGCGCGACGTGACCTTTTCCTATCACGGCGGTGAGACGGTCGGCGCGGCCGTGCGCGACGTGAACCTGGTCATCGCGCCGGGGCAGACGGTGGCCCTGGTGGGACCGACCGGCGCGGGCAAGACCACCATCGCCAACCTGGTGGCGCGCTTTTATGAGGTGACCAGCGGGGCAGTGCTCATTGATGGCATAGACGTGCGGCAGGTGACGCAGCGTTCACTGCGCCGACAGATGGGCCTGGTCCCTCAGGACCCGTTTCTGTTCGCCGGGACTATTGCCGACAATATCCGTTTCGGGCGGCCGGACGCGCCGGATAGCGCGGTGACGGAGGCAGCGCGCGTCGCCAATGCCCACGATTTCATCACTGCCCTGCCAGACGGTTATGATACGCGGGTGCTGGAGGGTGGGGTCAACCTGTCCGTGGGTCAACGTCAGCTCATCTGCATCGCCCGGGTCGTGCTGGCCGACCCACGCATCCTGATCCTGGACGAGGCCACATCCAGCGTGGACACGGTGACGGAGGCGTTGATCCAGGAGGCGTTGGAGCGGTTGCTGGCCGGGCGCACGGCCATCGTCATCGCTCACCGGCTCGGCACCGTGCGCCACGCCGACCTGATCTGCGTGCTGGAGGGCGGGCGCATCGTCGAGCGAGGCCGCCACCAGGAGTTGCTGGCCCAGGGCGGGTTGTATCGGACTTTATACGAACAACAGTTCGTGGCGGCCGGGGGCTAACCTCCTGCCATACCGACTGAAGGGGCCAGGCACCACCTCGCCCGCCGTTGGCCTCACCCCCTACCATAGCCCGGTTGTCCCTCGCGGCCCTGCTTCCATCGGTCTCTATTCTTCAACGCTTGGTGTGAATTAGCGACCGAGGTCGCGCCTGGCTGTCCTGGCGGCCGGGCGTCCCCCTACGGGGACGCTCAAACCGACCGCGTAGGCGGTCGGTCGGCGGTTTA